>CADACU010000004.1 GCA_902786545.1 uncultured Anaerovibrio sp. | reverse complement strand
GCATGCTCCACCGTAGCCCGACGGATTTTAAACCCATCGTGCACAACACTCTTGCCCTGATTTTGGGTCATGGTGTTAATAACCATATGAATATGCCCCTGCTTAATCAGCTGAATAATATCTGCACTGCGTTCGTGCATTTTTCCAACCACTTCGGCATCAATGCCCATAGACTGGATTGCCTTGGCACTGCCCGAGGTAGCCATGAGCTTATAGCCCAGCTCGGAGAATGCCTTGGCCAGCTGCTTCATCTCATCCTTGTCCTTATTGGCCACAGTAAAGAGGATACAACCCTTGAGTGGGATATTCATTCCTGCACCAGTCATCGCCTTGTACAGGGCCCGGTCATAGTGATAATCTATCCCCATAACCTCACCGGTGGACTTCATTTCCGGTCCAAGGGAAATATCTACATCAGCCATCTTATTGAAGGAAAATACCGGCGCCTTTACAGCAACATATGGCTTCGGTGCCACCAGCCCAGTCTTATAACCCAGCTCCTTGATAGAAGCCCCCATGGCCACCTGGGTTGCCACATCCACCATCTGTACATCTGTTACCTTGCTGAGGAACGGCACTGTTCGGGATGACCGCGGATTAACCTCGATAACATAAACCTCATCGTTGGCCACCACATACTGAATGTTCATCAGCCCCTTTACATGGAGACAAACAGCCAGTCGCTTAGTGTAGTCAACAATGGTGTATTTAATCTTCTGCGGCAAAGTCTGTGGCGGATATACTGCAATAGAGTCACCGGAATGAACCCCGGCCCGCTCCACATGCTCCATAATGCCCGGAATAATCACATCAATGCCATCAGAAATGGCATCAACCTCTACCTCAGTTCCCTGCATATAGCGGTCCACCAGTACAGGATGCTCCGGCGTAACCTTTACAGCCCGGCCCATATAGTCCCGCAGCTCTTCCTCGTTGTAAACGATTTCCATGGCCCGGCCACCCAATACATAAGATGGACGCACCATTACCGGATAACCGATTTCAGTGGCCCCCTTGATGGCATCCTCCTGATTGGTCACACTGATTCCCTTTGGCCGCGGAATACCAGTCTGCGTCAGCACCTCATCAAAGCGCTCTCTGTCCTCGGCCCGATCAATATCATCTACCGAAGTACCAAATACCTTGATGCCGGCCTTGGACAAGGCCTCGGCCAAATTTATGGCGGTCTGGCCACCAAATTGGACAATTACCCCCTCCGGCTTTTCCTTGTCAATAATATTCAGTACATCCTCCACCGTCAAAGGCTCAAAATACAGTCTATCGGAAATATCAAAATCCGTGGAAACAGTTTCTGGATTGTTGTTGATAATAATGGCCTCAATTCCCATTTTTCTGAGCGCCCATACAGAATGCACCGAGCAATAGTCAAACTCTACCCCCTGACCAATGCGGATTGGCCCAGACCCCAACACAACTACTTTCCGACGGTTGGACGGCTTTACCTCATCCTCCTGAGCATGGAAGGTAGAATAATAATAAGGGGTTGCGGCTTCAAACTCGGCGGCACAGGTATCAACCATCTTATAGCAAGGGAGAATATTCATCGTCTTGCGCAAAGTACGGATTTCATCCATTGTCTTACCGGCCAGTTCAGCAATAGACCGGTCAGCCAGTCCCACATCCTTGGCAGCCAGCATCAAGCTTGGTGTAATCTGTTCATTTTTAATACGCAGCTCGATGTCGGTGATTTTCTTGATCTTCCCCAGGAACCATTTATCAATTTTGGTAATATCGTGAATGCCATCTATATCCATAATGCCCCGGCGCAGTGCCTCGGCAATAACAAACAGCCGCTCATCATTACACTTGCCCAAAGACTTGATAATGCGGTCATCATCCCATTCGTCCATATCTTCCATATGCAGGCGATGAACCCCGATTTCCAACGAACGGACCGCCTTCAAAATGGCTCCCTCAAAGTTCCGGTCAATGGACATTACCTCACCGGTGGCCTTCATCTGGGTCCCCAGGGTCTTGTCGGCATAGACAAACTTATCAAATGGCCAGCGCGGGAATTTTACCACACAGTAGTCCAAGGCTGGCTCGAAGCAGGCCTTGGTCTTTTGGGTTACGGCATTGGTTATCTCATCCAAGCTGTATCCGATGGCAATTTTCGCTGAAACCTTAGCAATCGGATAACCAGTAGCCTTGGAAGCCAACGCCGAAGACCGGCTTACCCGTGGATTAACCTCTATTACATAATACTGGTTTGAATTGGGATCCAGCGCATACTGAGCGTTGCAACCGCCCTCAATTCCCAGCTCACGGATAATCCGGATACTGGCACTGCGGAGCATCTGATATTCGTGATCTGTCAGCGTCTGAGACGGTGCCACTACAATGGAGTCACCGGTATGTACACCGACCGGATCAAAGTTCTCCATATATGTACACCGACCGGATCAAAGTTCTCCATATTACAGATGGTAATACAGTTGTCACTGCCATCCCGCATTACCTCATACTCGATTTCCTTCCAACCGGCCACACTGCGCTCGATAAGCACCTGGCCAATCATGGAGTACTTCAGGCCCTTGATAACAATGTCAACCAGCTCTTCCTCGTTGTTGGCAATACCGCCACCGGTACCACCCATAGTGTAGGCTGGACGCACAATCAACGGATAACCTATTTCCTCAGCAAATTTAACCGCTGAAGCCACATCCTCAACAATGGTAGACTCCGGAATCGGCTCGCCCAGCTTGTTCATAGTTTCCTTGAACAGCTCCCGGTCCTCGGCCTGTTCAATGGCTTTTAAAGAAGTTCCCAGCAGCTCCACTCCATATTTTTCCAGTATACCCTTTTCAGACAGCTGTACCGCCAAATTCAAGCCAGCCTGTCCCCCCAGGGTAGCCAACAGGCCATCCGGCCGTTCCTTGCTGATTATCTCTTCCATAAACTCAACGGTAAGGGGCTCAATGTAAACCCGATCAGCCATATGAGTATCGGTCATAATAGTGGCCGGGTTGCTGTTTACCAGCACAACCTCCAGACCTTCTTCCTTCAGGGCCCGACACGCCTGGGAACCGGCGTAGTCAAATTCTGCAGCCTGTCCAATGATAATTGGACCGGAACCAATAACGATAACCTTCTTTAAATTTTCCTTCTTTGGCACAGATTATTCCCCCTTACCTTCACCGGTGAGCATAGCCCAGAACTGGTCAAACAGATACATATTATCATCCGGTCCCGGCGACGCCTCCGGATGATACTGAACGGAGAATAACGGGAGGGAGGTATGCTGCATCCCCTCTACAGTGCCATCATTGACATTTATATGCGTAACCTCCAATGGAAGATCCTTTAAGGAAGCTTCCTCCACAGCATAGCCGTGGTTCTGGGAGGATATATATACCCGACCGTTGCGCAAATCCTTTACCGGCTGGTTGGAACCACGATGACCAAATTTCAACTTGTAGGTGTCAGCCCCCAAAGCCAGTGATATAAGCTGATGTCCCAGACAAATACCGAACATTGGCTTTTTCCCAATCAGCTTCTTGACCTCGGCAATGACCTCAGGCACATCCTTTGGGTCACCAGGACCGTTGGACAAGAAAATACCATCCGGATTCATGGCCAAAATCTCCTCAGCCGTGGTGGAAGCCGGAACAACAGTAAGACGACAGCCCAGGTTATGCATCGAATTCAGTATGTTTTGCTTAATACCAAAATCCATTACAACTACATTCGGTCCATCATTTTCCATAACATATTTTTCCGGCGTAGTAACCTCAGCCACCACATCCAGTTTAATTGGCACCGTCATCAGTTTGTCGATTTCTTCCTGAGTGGCATCCTCGGAAACAATAACCCCCTTCATACAGCCCTGGGAGCGGATGGTACGGGTCACAGCCCGGGTGTCCACATTGTACAGGCAAGGAATTTTCTGGTCATTCAGAAATTGCGCCAGTTCATTTTCCTTCTGCCAGTTGCTGCCTTCATCACAAAGCTCCCCAATGATAAATCCGTTGACAAAGGATTTTCTGGACTGCATAAATTTCTCAGCCACCCCATAGTTTCCCACCAACGGGAAGGTCAAGGTAACAATCTGACAACAGTAGGATGGGTCAGTAAGAATTTCCTGATACCCGGTCATACCTGTATTGAAAACCACCTCACCGGTGGCTGTACAATCATTTAACAAATCTCCGGTGAAAACGCTGCCGTCTTCAAGAATAAGCTTTCCCTTCAAAATTACACCTCCAAAATCACGCCGTCATCCATAACCAGCTTGCCGTCAACGAAGGTCTTTACTGCCTTTCCTTTCAATTCACGGCCAATAAATGGTGAATGGGAGCCCTTGGTGTAGAACTTCTTTTCATCTACTGTCCAACACAGTTCTGGGTCAATAACAGTAACATCCGCTGGCATACCAGCCTTGAGGCTGCCGGCCTTCAGACCGAAAATTTTAGCTGGCTCAGCAGTCAATTTGGAAATCATCGTTACAATGTCCAACTTTCCCTTATCAACTAAGTCAGTCATCAATACCCCCAAAGCGGTTTCCAGTCCCGGAAACCCACTTGGAGCGTAAATATATTCACGATCCTTTTCCTCCTGGGCATGGGGAGAATGGTCAGTAACTATACAATCGATAGTACCATCCTTCAGGCCCTCCAATACGGCCTCTACATCCTTTTGCTGGCGCAGTGGCGGATTTATCTTGGTAGAGCTGTCCGAAAGCTCCACCATATCGTCGGTCATGGTCATATGCTGAGGTGTGGCTTCGGCGGTAACTTTAACGCCCCGCTTTTTGGCTTCACGAACCAACTCCACGGAACGGGCCGAGCTGATATGGGCCACATGAACCCGGGCATCTGCGTATTCAGCCAGAGCAATATCCCGGAATACGGCGATATCTTCGGCTACAGTTGGCCGTCCCTTCATACCCAGCATGGCACTGCGATGACTTTCATTCATCACTCCCTCTTCCACCAAACTAGGTTCCTCATCGTGATTGATGATTACCTTATCAAAAGCTCGCAAGTAATCATAGCAGTTTAACAGTACCTTGGCCGATTTTGTGAAATGACCATCATCGGAAAAAGCTACCGCACCAGCGGCGGTCATATCCCCGACCTCGGCCATTTCCTCGCCCTTCTGCCCCTTGGTAACAGCCCCGATAATTTCTACATGAACTACAGCTGCTTCTTCGGCCCGCTTTTGCAGGGAACGAACCATAGCTGCCGTATCTACCACCGGATTGGTATTTGGCATCGTAGCCACTGTAGTATAGCCACCTGCCGCCGCAGCCTTGGTACCGGACGCAAAATCTTCCTTGGCCTCCTGGCCCGGCTCCCGCAAATGCACATGCATATCAATAAAGCCCGGGCAAACAATTTTTCCGGCAACATCCATTACCTCATCAGCGGTGTCCTTTATATTGGCTCCCACCTTGGCAATCTTGTCATCCTCAATCAACACATCAGCGATTTTATCTATCTTATTGGCAGGATCAATCACTCTGCCACCCTTTATCAAAATTTTCATGCCTTATTCCCCCCAGTCAATGCGTGCGTCAAAATAGCCATACGAACCGCCACACCATTTTGCACCTGCTCCTGAATAGCCGAATGGTCACCATAGGCCACCATCGGTGAAATCTCCAGTCCCTTGTTCATTGGACCAGGATGAAGAATAAGCACATCGTCCTTGGCCAAGGCCATACGCTTGTCATTAAGGCCATAAATTCGGGCATATTCCCGTGGGGATGGGAACAGACCCGCCTTCTGCCGTTCCAGCTGAATGCGCAGTACATTGATTACATCTGCATCCTTAATGGCATCCTCCACATTGTCGTGAACAAAAATTCCTTCTTCCTCACAGAGAAATCTTGGCATCAAGGTCTTAGGGCCGGCCAGATGGACCTCAACCCCCATTTTCCGCATCCCCTGAATATCGGACCGGGCTACCCGGCTATGGGTAATATCACCTAAAATAGCGTATTTAAGCCCTTCCAAATGGCCCTTATGCTCCATTACCGTAAATAAGTTCAAAAGGCCCTGGGACGGATGGGCATGGGCTCCGTCGCCAGCATTTATTATTACCGGGTCAACCACCTTGGAGGCGTATTCAGCGGCCCCTTCCGCCTTGTGACGCATAATGATTGCATCAACTCCCATGGCTGACACAGTATACAGGGTATCCCGCAGGCTTTCCCCCTTAACGATACTGCTGGTACCGGCGGTGATGTTTACTACATCAGCCCCCAAGTACTTGCCAGCCAATTCAAAGGATGAACGGGTACGGGTACTTGGCTCATAAAACAGGGTAACAATCGATTTTCCCCGCAGAGCCGGTACTTTTTTAATGTCACGGTGAATGATGTTCTTCATTTCCTTGGCACTTTCCAGAATCACCTGGATTTCCTCAGGGGAAAAATCAGCCAATGCCAGCACATCCTTGCCTCTGAGGTTCACATTAGTATTATCCAAGACAATCACTCCTTTTTTGACCCGAAGTTTTAGATTAGTGTAACTCAATAAAAAAAGCTTTCTTATGCCGAGGCACAAGAAAGCTAAAAATGCTTTTAGATACACTTATCCCAGTAAATAATGAGCAAACGCCACTATCTTACCAGCTTCCTTTATCAGCCTCACAGGACCAATTTCAAAGGCCATATTAAACTGTAACTACTCTACCACAAAATATATTATAAATCAAGGGAAATAAATCAATAATATACTAAATAAACGAGCAGATGAAGTATCCATCTGCCCGTTGCATTATTGTATTAAATTTCCATAATGATCGGTAAAATCATCGGACGACGACGGGTACGCTCAAAAATGAACCGTCCCAGTGCGTCACGCATAGCGGACTTCAATCCGGACCATTCGGTAATGCCTTCATCCTCACATTTGGCCAGTGCTTCCTCAACCCGATTCCGCACCTCATCCATCAGTTCTTCCGACTCACGGACATAGACAAAACCGCGGCTGACAATATCAGGGCCGGCCACCACAACGCCCTGTTCCTTGTCCATGGTAACCACAATAATGATAATACCATCCTGGGACAACTGACGACGATCACGCAGCACAATATTGCCCACATCACCTACGCCAAGGCCATCAACCAGCAGACGGCCGGATGGTACCCGACCAGCTACAGCGCCCTTGTTTTTGGTAAATTCCAAAATCTGGCCATTTTCGCCAATGAAAATATTTTCCTTTGGCATCCCCAGCTCCTGGGCTAATTTGGCATGCTTAACCAAATGGCGGTACTCACCATGCACCGGAATGAAGAATTTCGGCCGCACGATATTATGCATCAGCTTTAATTCTTCCTGACTGGCGTGACCGGATACATGAATGCCATTTTCCCGGCCATACACCACATGAGCTCCCAGCTTGAGCAGATTATCCACTGTGCGGGAAACCAGCTTTTCATTACCGGGAATTGGTGTGGCAGAAATAATAATAGTATCTCCCGGTACGATGCTGACCTTACGGTAGTCCGACTGGGACATACGGGTCAGCGCTGACATTGGCTCACCCTGACTGCCTGTAGTGATAATAACAACCTGATTTGCCGGATAATTACTTATTTCATCAATATCTACGATAGTTCCCTCCGGAGCCTCAATATACCCCAGCTCCCGGGAAATATTAACAACATTAACCATACTGCGGCCCAACACAGCCACCTTGCGGCGATATCGGACAGCAGTATTTATTACCTGCTGAATACGGTGTACATTGGACGAGAATGTAGCCAGAATAATCCGGCCCTGGGCATTGTGAAACGCCTTGTCAAAGGATGCACCAACGGTACTCTCACTAGGCGTATGACCTTCCCGCTCAGCGTTGGTACTATCGGCCATCATCACCAGTACGCCCTTGTTCCCCAAATCAGAGAACCGACGGAAATCAGTCATTTTCCCATCTATTGGGGTATAGTCCAACTTGAAGTCACCGGTATGAACAATAGTGCCGATTGGCGTAGTAATAGCCAGTCCTACCGCATCCGGGATACTGTGGTTGACCCGAATAAACTCAACATTAAAGCAACCAGCCTTTATGTTGTCGCCTTGCTTTACCGGGCGCAGCATTTTGGAATCAACGCCATTTTCCTTCAAACGACCCTCCAGTATACCAAGGGTAAGCCGTGTACCGTACACCGGAGCACTGATTTTCTTCAGCACATATGGCAATGCCCCGATATGGTCCTCGTGACCATGCGTCAATACGATAGCCTTCACCTTGTCCTGGTTTTCTATCAAATAGGTAAAATCCGGAATAACCAAATCTATACCCAGCATTTCATCATCCGGGAACATCAACCCCGCATCAATAAGCAGTATCTCATCACCGTACTGGACTACTGTCATATTTTTGCCGATTTCACCTAAACCGCCCAAAGGAATAATCTGTAATTTTTCGTTCTTTGGCAAAAATCACACCTCCATATTAAATTGTATATAAACTAAATTGCCACGATAAAATCCGAATCACTTGCGAAACTTTTTACAATAAGCTACTGTATAGATTTACTTGACCGAACAAATCATTACAGTAAATATTAACATATTTTTAACTGCTATGTAAAGTATTTTTAGTAGCAGGTTATAACGCCATTGTTCAAATTTTTCTTCTTTAAGAAGAAAAATCTTCCAATTAGCGTTTCAACGAGCTGGGAGATATGCTCGCCAGCTGTTGTAGTTTGTTCCCCCCCACCTAAAGAGGTAGGGGACATCTTAAAGCTCGTTATAACATATTTCCTCAAAAATAAATAATCCCGGCGGAAGCCGGGATTATATGCATATGGAGGTGCCACCCAGATTCGAACTGGGGAATAAAGGTTTTGCAGACCTTGGCCTTACCACTTGGCGATGGCACCGAATATGGAGCGGAAAACGAGACTCGAACTCGCGACCCCCACCTTGGCAAGGTGATGCTCTACCAACTGAGCTATTTCCGCAAAATGGCGACCCGAAGGGGACTTGAACCCCTGACCTCCGCCGTGACAGGGCGGCATTCTAACCAACTAAACTACCGGGCCGCGTTTAGCTGTCGTTTTTGACGACGATAGTTATTATAAGGGATGGGAATACCTTTGTCAACAAAAATATTGATAAATATGCCTTTTTAAAGCTAAAAGCTAATGGTAGGGCTATTTATCAAAATATTTCTATTGGCCAGCCTTTCGGGAAAAAATCTCCTTTAGACTGGCAGTATACGGTGCCTTGGCGATACCAAACTCAGTGACAATGCCGGAAATGAGCTCATTGTCCGTTACATCAAAGGCCGGGTTGAATACCTTGACCCCGGCTGGAGCCATCGGCTTTTCATACCACATATCCGTTACCTCCGACGGTTTGCGTTCCTCGATGACGATATCATTGCCGGTAGCCGTAGCCATATCAATGGTAGCCGTCGGGGCACAAACATAAAATGGAATGTCATAGCGTTTGGCCAAGGCCGCTACCATAGAGGTACCGATTTTATTGGCCACATCCCCGTTGGCAGCCACCCGGTCACAGCCAACAAATACAGCATTTACCCAGCCGTTTCGCATAACCATACCCGCCATATTGTCACAGATCAAGGTCACATCAAAGCCGGAGGACTGAAGCTCAAAGGAAGTAAGCCGGGCTCCCTGTAAAAGTGGACGGGTTTCGTCGGCAAATATCTTAAAATTATAGCCTTTTTCCTGACCTACATACATTGGCGCTGTAGCCGTACCATATTTTACCGCTGCCAGCTTTCCGGCATTACAATGGGTCAGGAGGCCGTCGCCGTCCTTAATCAGGGTCAGACCATATTCACCGATGGCCCGGCAAACCCGAATGTCCTCCTCCCGAATTTCCACCGCTTCAGCGTGGAGGTGCTGAATTATCTCCACCAGCATTTTCCCCTTGTCGGCCAGTACCACCTGTTCCATACGATTCAAGGCCCAAGACAAATTCACGGCCGTCGGTCGGGCCGAATCCAGATACTTCTTGGCCAACTTGAATTTATCATAGAAGTCTGCAAAGCAATCCGATGCTGCAGCTATCTTCTTTGCCTCCAGATAAATACCTATGGCGGCAGCCACCCCAATGGCCGGTGCCCCCCGAACCTTTAACAGGTATATCGCATCCCAGATTTCCTTTAGCTCAGTCAGTTCCAGTATCTCAATGGAATAAGGCAATCTGGTCTGATCAATAATCACCAGGGCATCTTTCTGGTCATCCAGTGCCACCGTATCATAATCCATAATATTCATTTCCCATCTCCCCCAATGCTAATTATGAATTTTTATTCTTAATTCCTAATTCTTAATTCCTAATTCCTAATTCACAATTCTTAATTAAATCTAATTTCCTTTGGATAAGCCCACTTCTGCAATTCCTCGTTAGGTACACAGGCAGGTTCTTTGCCCGGTCCCAATACGGTCAAAGTGCGATAATATATTTCAGCCAGTTCCTCCACATAGGCTGCCTTTAAAAGAGCTTCCTTAATCTCCTTGTCCACCGCCACAACCCCGTGGCTTTCCATCAACACCACATCTGATATGCCCAGAGGCTCTATAACCGACTCCGCCAACGCCATTGTTCCAGGTCTTCCATAGGGCGCCACCGGAATATAGCCCTCCTTGCAGCCAAGGTTCATCAGCTCGTAGACAATGGCCGGAATTTCCTTTTTCAAAATGGCAAAGGTCACTGCAAACTTGGAGTGGGTGTGCACCACTGCATTGACCTCAGGCCTGGCCTCATAAATCCTTAGGTGCATCATGGCTTCACTGGTAGGACGGTGTCCGTTGATACTTTCCACCACCTGGGCCTGTTGATTCATTACTACGATATCCTCAAAGCTCATTTCATTGCGGTCTACCCCCGTAGGCGTGATACAAATAAGGCCAGTGGCCTCGTCACGAAGGCTGAAATTGCCGGACCGATGCCGGCAAAGCCCCATTTTCTCTGCTTCCAAAGCATATTTTAATACTTTCTTTTTCTGCTCGTCCAACATACAATCAACACCCCAAATGATATCCCAAAAAGTATAACAATTTTATAACGCCATTGTTCAAATTTTTCTTCTTTAAGAAGAAAAATCTTCCAATTAGCGTTTTCCTTCCAGGACTAGCTTCGCGTCGCAACGAGCTGGGAGATATGCTCGCCAGCTGTTAAAGTTTGTTTTCCCCCACCTAAAGAGGTGGGGGACATCTTAAAGCTCGTTATATTCATAAACTATATTAAGCCGTCCCCAAAAGCGCTAGTAGTCTTAACTAACCTATTAAAAGAAAAAGGCTGCGGTAAGTCCCATATTTCCCACAGCCCATTATTCACATTTTTAGTTCAGCCTTGCCAAACCGCAAAAGCCACTCCGTCATTATTATATCTTTGTTGTCATCAATGAAGCGTAACAGTCTTCTTAGATCATTTTGTGGGATATTGCTTTTGTTATGAGCAAGCTCTACCCCATTTTTCTTTATCCAAACTTTGGTAGCTCCATTAGTTTGTTTACCCGGAGAAATATGAACATGCACAGGCTCGGTTCCATCACCTATCCAAAAATAAATAACATATCCTAGATAATCAAGCAATGCTTTCGGCATGATTACCCTCCCTGGCCATATCCCAAATAGACACAGCATTATTACGCAAGAAACGCTCTATTTTATCCAGTTCAGCCTCGGTAAAGCCATACGCATGATGGCAATGATAAGCAGGCAGGGTAAATTCCGCATAAACATCGCTGTCCACATCCTTTTCCACCCGCATTTCAATATGTTCTCCGCTGGTTTCAGAATAATAGAAGCTAACAATAAAATATATCAATATATAGTTATCTTTATGTACACGACAAAATTCCATAAAAATCCCCTCCTTATCAGTATCATTATACCACAATCATAAAACATTCCTTCATCAATTCTTTTAAACTTTTCCTCGACTGGGTTATTGTAACCCCATATAAAAAGGGCTGTGAAAACACAGCCCCCACTCGCATATTAGCCGCGAAGCTCAGCGTTGAATTCCTTCTCCACTGCCGCAATAATCTTATTAAATGACTCATCAACCTCATCATCGGTAAGAGTCTTGTCGTTGGACTGGAACAGCATGGTGAAGGCCATACTCTTTTTGCCCTCGGCAATCTGCTTGCCGGTATACACATCAAAGAGGGTTACATTCTTAAAGAACTTGCCGCCATTCTTGGTAATGGTTTTTTCAATATCTGCAGCATTGATGCCATCATCCACCAACATAGCCAGATCACGCACAATGGCCGGATACTTAGGCAGTACATCAAAGCTAAATTTATCTGAGCTGTACTTCATCAAGGTTGGTACATCCATTTCAAAAATGTAGGCTTTCTTGCTGATACCCAGATTTTCGGCCACCTGAGGATGAAGCTCGCCAACAGCCGCCACAATATCCTTGCTCTTCTTAAACAACGCGGTCTTACCAGGATGCATAGCCGTATACTCCCCGGCCACCACCTGACACCGAGTGATGTTCAGCTTGGACAGCAGCTCCTCCACAATGCCCTTGGCATCATAAAAATCTACCAGATCATTGTCCGTATTCCAGCTCATTGGGTTGCGACGCCCACACATAAAGCCAGCCACCTTCACCACCTCATCCGGCAGCTCAGTAAGCGGCAACGCCTTCGGATAAAATACCGGAGCCACATCATAAAGACGGATGTCCTCGTTTTTCCGGGATAAATTACGGCAGGCATTTTCCAGCACACTGGCCAGCAGGCTGGTTCGTACCAATGGAGCATCATCCGTCAATGGATTCATTATTGGAATAGCCTGACGAAGCGGACTATCGGCCGGAATCAGCATTTTATCAAACATATCAGCATTGGTAAAGCTGAAGGACAGCTCCTCGTTCATACCAATATGTGTCAGTGTAATCTTTATACGATCAATAAAGTTCTGCAACGGGCTCTGAACACCCTGAACCATGGTTCCTACCGGAGTAGTAGCATGAATATTCTCAAAGCCATAAATACGGGCAACCTCCTCGGACAGGTCTTCCATAAAGGTGACATCATTTCGCCAGGAAGGCACTGCCACATGATAGCCCCCTTGGCCATTGTCCTCACACTTGAAGCCAAGACTTTCGAGAATTTCCACCATTTTCGCCACAGTAATATCAGTACCAAGACGCTTGTTAATCTGCTCTGGGGTAAAATCAACCGATACAGGTTCTTTTTCTACCGGGTATACATCCACAACTCCCTTGGTGACGGTGCAGGCCCCCATATCCTGCAGCAGCTGGGCTGCCCGGTCCAAAGCACGGATAGTGCCGGTAACATCCACCCCACGCTCGAATCGGCCAGAGGCTTCCGAATGAAGACCACAAGCCCGTGAAGTACGACGAATGCTGGCCCCATTAAAGGCAGCCGCCTCCAATACAACCGTTGTGGTATTATCAGTAACTTCCGACTCCAGTCCACCCATTACACCAGCCAGTCCAGCCGGCTTTTCGCTGTCAGCAATAACCAGCTCCTCGCCCTTGGCCGTGCGCTCGGAATCATCCAAGGTATGGAGGTTCTCGCCAGCAACTGCCCGACGGGCCGTGAGGCTGGCTCCGGCAATCTGATCGTAATCGTAGGCATGCATTGGCTGTCCCAGTTCCACCATGACGAAGTTGGTAACATCCACAATATTATTGATTGACCGAATTCCGGCATTTTCCAGACGAACCTGCATCCACTCCGGAGATTCCATAATCTTTACATTCTTTAACACACGGGCCGAGAACCGGGAACAAAGGTCATTAGCCTCAATCCCAATCTTGACCATATCAGCCGTAGAAGCCTCGTCGTCCTCATTCACCTTAATCTCTGGCCATTTTGGTGTATTACCGGTAAGCACGGCAATTTCCCTTACTAAACCGAATACACTGAAGCAGTCCCCCCGATTGGCGGTAAGCTCAAACTCCAGAATATCATCATCAAGGCCTAAGGCATCCTTAGCCGGAATGCCGACCTCGGTATCCGCCGGCAAAATATAAATACCGTCCTTCTGCTCATCAGTAAGGGCAGTCAAATCCATTCTCAGCTCATCGGCAGAGCACAGCATACCGTTGGAAGCTACGCCACGGAGCTTACCCTTGGAAATCTTCAGCCCATTTGGCAGCTTGGCTCCAATCATGGCTACCGGAACAATATCACCCTGTTTCACATTCTGTGCCCCGGTTACAATCTGAACCAGCTCCGGCTGCCCAACATTCATCTGGGTGATAAACATATGGTCAGAGTCCGGATGACGCTCAATGGACTCAACCTTACCGGTTACCACCTTCTCCAGCCCTTCACCGGCATGAACCACATTTTCCACCGGAATACCGGCCATAGTCAGCTTGTCAGCCAACTCATCGGAAGTTTCATTAAAATCTATATAATCGTGAAGCCATTTCATTGATACCTGCATTTTACTATCTCCTCCCTATCAAAACTGTTCCAACAGACGAGTATCATTGTCATAGAACAGACGAAGATCATCTATACCGTACTTCAGCATGGTAATACGCTCTACTCCCATACCAAACGCAAAGCCACTGACCTGGGAAGGATCATAGCCACTCATTTTTAGTACATTTGGATGAATCATGCCGGCTCCCAATATTTCCAGCCAACCAGTGCCCTTGCAGACACGACAACCCTGACCTTTGCACATTACGCAGGAAATATCCACCTCGGTGCTTGGCTCCGTAAATGGGAAAAAGCTTGGACGAAGCCGAACCTTTACATCCTTGTTGAAAATCTGCCGCAGGAAGTCCTCCAAAGTACCCTTTAAATCGGCAAAGCTGATATTCTTATCAATAACCATGCCCTCAATCTGGGTAAACATTGGGGAATGGGTAGCATCATAATCATCCCGGCGATATACTCGACCAGGAGCAATCATCCGAATCGGACTGTTTGGCTCATGGGCCTCCATGGTCCGGGCCTGTACCGGGGAGGTCTGGGAACGCATCAGAATATCCTCGGTGATATAGAATGAATCCTGCATATCCCGAGCCGGATGATCCTTCGGCAGGTTCAACGCCTCAAAGTTATAGTAATCCTGCTCAATTTCCGGACCTTCTTCCACACTAAAGCCCATACGCATAAAAATATCCTTGATTTCCAAAAGGGTTAAGGTAAGTGGATGAATGTGACCATGACTGGTCTGGCGCCCAGGCAGGGTTACATCAATCTTTTCACTGGCCAGGCGTTTGGCCATTTCCTTGGCCTTTAGCTCCTGATTTTTGTCAGCAATCAGCTGCTCCAGCTGCTGACGGGCTTCATTAACAATTTGGCCAATACGGGGACGATCCTCTGCACTAAGCTGTCCCATACCTCTGAGAATAGAAGTCAACTCACCTTTTTTACCGAGATATTTTACCCTAATATCATTTAAGTCGTTAAGCGTACCTGCTACATCTTTAATAGCCTTGCTTGCTTCCTGACGAAGCTGTTCAATCTTGCTTTCCATATTTTCCTCCTAAATCTCTAATTCCTAACTCCCAAATCCTAATTTTTAACTCCTAACTCCTAACTCCTAACTCCTAATTCCTAATTAAAAAAGACCCTCACCCCAAAAAGGGGCGAAGGTCTGATTCGCGGTACCACCCTAATTTATAACTTCTTTATGCCTTAACGCAGCTATACGCCCCAACTACATCTCTTCACCGGGGAGGCTCCGGAGTGAACTTCACCAAACTTTAGCTGCCCTGTTCGCAGTTATCAGGACTTCCTGTGAGCATACGGCCTGGCTACTCTCTCTTTCTCTGCCTCAATATAGGGTATTTTATCATCAACAACAGGATAATGCAATAAAAATGTTAAAAGATCAGTGCCTTATCCCGAACATTGGTCTGAACCTTGTTCAATATATCCAAAAAACTCTTTTTTTCTTCATCGCTAATACCGGTAAATTCGATAGCTGACCAATCACACCGGACAGCTTCAATAGTCTCAGCCGCTTCCCGGCCAGCATCTGTCACATAAACATGATTTTTCCGATGGTCAATGTTATCCTTTTCCCGCTTAATATAGCTAAGCCGGGACAATGAATTTAACTCACGGGTTACATAGGCCTTATCCATATTCAGCATTTTGCATATATCATCCTGGACTACTCCGGGATGCTTATAAACAGAAAACAATACCGCTCCCATGGTAATGGTGCGAATGGAATATTTAGCCATCTTAGCCTCAAAATAATTCTTCCAGGACATAATTAAAGAAGACATGATGGTTTCAATGCTACGGGTCAAATCCTTGCAACTCATTTTCATACCCCTTACTTGAACATCTGTCGATTAGTTACGCAACGGCCTAAGCCAAATAATACAGCCTCTATCGGTGAAACATTATCGGTGGCAGTGCCACAAGTCTGGGTGCTGACTATATTGCCATAGGCATCAGTTATTTCCTCATTAACCGTCACCTGATAAACCTTTTTCTTAATTTGTCGGGCATCAATCGCTACCCGGGAAATACGGCCGCAACCAGCCTGTTGTGCCCCCTTTAGCTGAGCTGCAGTATCTGTTTCATCGCCCTTTACCGCTTCATCGAAGCCATAGTCCGATAAAAGCTCCGTCAGACGACTCATATATTTCTTGTCATTTAACAGCTCATCCGGTAGCGTAATCACAGCCGGAGTCAAATAAACCCGTCCCTTGATATTCTTTTCCGGCAAAGAAAATTTCTTGGAAACAGCGGTCGTATCCACATAATCATTCAGAGCCATGCCATCCTGTTCCATCACATCCAGGTAGTTTCGGATGGAATAATCCAAATACTCGGCCATATTGTGACTGAACCGATAGGAATTAGGATTGCGTTGACATTTGACTTCCTTGCCAGTCTGGACATAACCAGATTTCAGCAACTGCAGCATTCCATGCACCGGATCACCACTCATGGTATAGCGGGTGTAATTTACCTTGGAGCCGTACTTATCAGCAAAAACCTGATTGCCTACCGCTGGTGCGCCAAAGGTAACAACCTCCAATTCATCCATTGGAGCCCCCATACATTGCAGACGGCTCCCCAACAGGACAGATACCGCTCCCCCTAAACTGTGTCCGGTGAGAATCAGCTGCTCACTATCCGCTTTAACAATTTCAAAAACCTTGTCTACCCCCATGGTACCATCCGGCCGGGTAGTAAAAAAGGCAGTTTGGGTGTAGTCATTAAAGCCACGGTGTACCAAAGGATCCGCCGAAGTAGTTTTTTCCGTCTTGGCAAACTCAGCAAATTCCGCTGGATTAGTCCCGCCAAACAGTACCTTGCCAAACCGCAAATCCACTTCCACATCCTTCATCTTTTCAGTACCGGGAATAGCCAGTATATTTATATATCGGTTGGTCTGTGGGCTAGGTTCAAGACTTCTAAACAAAACAAAATTTGTACTGGCCCGTTTATTTTGGTTGGAAAAGGCCGCCACCTCATAGCCAAAATCACCAAGTACACTTTTAAATGCATCATTCAGCTGACTGTCGTAAACCAGCATATCTCCCATAGCACACAAAAGCTGCGTGGAAGCGGCCTGCTGCTTGGCCTGATCAGCCTGTACAAGGCTACAGCCTGCAAGCAGTACACATGTCACGGAAATAACAACTTTTTTGATAAATTTTGCCTTATAGGCGCATTTTAAAATCTTCATAGCCAAACTCTCTCACCAATTCCACCTTGCCGGTGGAATCAACAGCACAAATTGTCGGCAATGGCATACCATTAAAGGTGTTATTCTTTACCATACTGTATATGGCCATATCACCAAAGATGAGCCGCTCGCCCACAGCAAGTGGCTTATCAAAGGAATAAATGCCTATAGTATCTCCCGCCAGACAAGTAGGTCCGGCCAGAGTGTAGGTATACGCCTTTTCATTGGCCTCACCTGAATTCATAAGTGGCGGACGATAGGGCATTTCCAATACATCCGGCATATGGCAGGCGGCCGAGGTATCCAAAATGGCAATGGCTGACTTACGGCCATTCTGTTCAGTGGCCTCAATAATATCCAATACCGTGGTTACCAAAAAACCGGCATCCAGGGCAACAGCCTCCCCTGGTTCAATATACACCTTTAATCTGTATTTTTTCTGAATATTTTTTATGCAATTTTCCAATAAATCAATGTTATACCCATCTCGGCTAATATGGTGCCCACCACCAAAGTTCAGCCATTCCAGCTTATCAAAATATTTGCCGAAACGGTTTTCAACAGCCGCCAAAGTTTCTGCCAATGGTTCTGCTCCCTGCT
Source organism: uncultured Anaerovibrio sp. (assembly GCA_902786545.1). Lineage (GTDB taxonomy): Bacteria > Bacillota > Negativicutes > Selenomonadales > Selenomonadaceae > Anaerovibrio. Next base: position 59,857 of record CADACU010000004.1, on the reverse strand, counting down.
CACACAGGGTATGAAAATGCAGGCCACTGATACCATACAGGAACTCATCCGCCGGATCCTCATTCAGGGCCTGCTCCAGCTCACTCAGCTTGGTTCCCAGCCTTGAGTCCCCGAAACAAGGGTCATAGATCGCGTGTTCTTCCGGCTGGGTAGAATGTTCAGGGTTTATACGAAGCCCATAGGAACGGCCGGCAGCCTTGGCCAAGGGAGCAAATTTTTTCAGCTGATTTATGGAATTAAACACTATATGGTCACAAATCGCCAAAATTTCCGAAAAGTCCTTGTCCTGATAGGCTGGGGAAAAAATATGATTTTCCCCGGGAAATTCCTCATGAGCCAGTTTAGCCTCAAACAAGCCGCTGGCCGTAGTCCCTTTCAGATATTTGCTGATAAGGGGATAAAAATGGAACATGGAGAAAGCCTTTTGGGCCAGCAATATATGACAGCCCGTCCTGTCCTGAACCCCTTTTAAAATGTCCAGATTATGGATTAGTCGCTGCTCCTCCACCACATAGCTGGGAGTGGGTACTTCATTCAGCCATTTAGGCCGGTAGCTGTCCATCATTCAACCAGGTCCGGCTTAAAGCTCTCCTGCCAAGGCAGGCCCCACTTATTCAAAGCCTCCATAAACGGATCCGGATCAAATTCCTCGATGTTATATACACCCGGCTTATTCCAGGTGCCGTTCATCACCAGCATAGCGCCAATCATGGCTGGCACACCAGTGGTGTAGGAAATAGCCTGAGAGCCAACCTCCTTATAGCACTCCTGATGGTCACAGACATTGTAAAGATAATATGTCTTGTCCTTACCATCCTTCTTGCCCTGGAAAATACAACCAATATTGGTCTTACCCACAGTACGCGGTCCCAGGCTGGCCGGATCCGGCAATACAGCCTTCAAAAATTGCAAAGGAACAATCTGCTTGCCTTCAAATTCAATAGGCTCAATGGAGGTCATACCCACATTTTCAAGACATTTCAAATGACGGAGATAGCTTTCCCCAAAGGTCATAAAGAAACGGATACGCTTAATACCCGGGATGTTAATCCCCAGGGATTCCAGCTCCTCATGGTGCAGAAGATACATATCCTTTGGCCCAATCTCCGGGAAATCATAAACCCGCTTAATTTCCATTGGCTCAGTTTCTACCCACTTGCCATCTTCCCAATAGCTGCCCTTGGCGGATACTTCCCGAATGTTGATTTCCGGATTGAAGTTGGTAGCGAATGGATAGCCATGGTCACCGGCATTACAATCCAGAATATCAATATAATTTATTTCATCGAATTCGTGCTTTAACGCATAAGCACTGAATACCCCAGTAACGCCCGGATCAAAGCCGGAACCCAACAGGGCGGTAATACCGGCCTTTTCAAAGCGTTCACGATACTCCCACTGCCACTTGTACTCAAACTTGGCCGTATCCTCCGGTTCATAGTTGGCAGTATCCACATAGCTTATCTTGCACTCCAGACAGGCGTCCATAATGGTCAGATCCTGATATGGTAATGCCAAATTCAATACCACATCCGGTTTAACCTCTTTCATAAGCTTCACCAGCTGCTCAACACTGTTGGCATCCACCTGGGCTGTGGTGATTTTACACACATTGCCATACTGCTTTTCCAAAACTTCCTTCAGCTTGTCGCACTTGCTCTTGGTCCGACTGGCAATACAAATCTCCTGAAAAACCTCATGATTCTGAACACATTTATGAATTGCTACGCTGGCTACACCGCCGCAGCCAATAACTAATACCTTACCCATTGAATAATCCTCCTATAATTTATAACCTTATCCACCGCAAGGGATTTCCCCGTGGCTTTATACTATTTTCGGTCCGCCAATAAAGGGCGCTTCCAGCTTCAGCAGCATTTCCCGAAGAATCTTCAGGGCAGCCGCCGTAGATGCTCCGCTGTTATCCAGCGTTGGAGCCAACTCAACTATATCACAACCCACTATATTCAATCCACAGCCGGCTACCGCCGCTTCCATTAGCTCCTTAAAGGAAACTCCCCCATATTCCGGGGTACCGGTCCCCGGAAACACCGATGGATCCATTACATCCAAATCAATGGTAAAATACACCGGTTTATCCTTTAAAGCGGCCAAAGCCTGTGGTAGAGCCTTTAAATCAAATTTGTACAAGTGAGTATGTTCCTTGGCCCATTGAAATTCCTCTTTCATGCCGCTGCGAATGCCCAGCTGCCAAATTTTATCATCCCCCACCAGTTCCCAGGCCCGCCTTATGACGGAAGCATGGGACAATCTGGCCCCCAGATATTCCTCACGCAAATCCGTATGGGCATCAAAATGGAGAATATGTAAATCCGGATACTTGTTATGTACCGCCCGAATTGCCCCCAGTGACACCAGATGCTCGCCACCGATTAAAAATGGTAACTTATTGGCGGCCAAAATCTCTGCAGCCCGTGCCTCAATATCAGCCAAAGCCTGTTCCGTATTGCCAAAGGACAGCTCCAAATCGCCGCTGTCAAACACCTTGGCATCCTCCATATCCAAATCCTGATATGGACTATAGGTTTCCAATCCGTAGGACTCAGCCCGCATCACCTTGCTGGCAAACCTGGTCCCAGGCCGATAGGATGTGGTGCTGTCAAAGGGCGCTCCGAACAGTACAATCCGAGCCTCAGTCAAATCAGCCTCACAGCCTAAGAAATTTTCTATATTAGGACTCAACATCGCGCAGCATCTCCTCCACATAAGTAGGCAGGGCGAAGGACCCGGCGTGCAACGGGGTATTATAGTACCGCGTCTTTATGCCCAGACTGTTCCACCTGTCCCAATTTACATCCTTCACCGGATGATATTTTTTGGAAGCAAAACCAAAGAGCCAATGCCCCGACGGATAGGTTGGTATATGCACCTGATAGACCTTGCTAATGGGAAATGACTGGCAAATCCGCTTATGGGCCCGTTGCATAGCGTAGGCATCCCCTTCGTAGAACGGACTTTCATGCTGATTGACCATAATACCGTCCTCATGCAGGGCCTTAAAGCAGTTACCATAAAACTCCCTGGTAAAAAGACCCTCTCCTGGACCGAACGGATCCGTGGAATCCACAAGGATGATATCGTATTCGTCATCAACCCGCCGGATATACTTCAGCCCGTCCTCATAGTAACAGTGTACCCGCGGATCATCCAGCTTGCAGGCAGTCTGGGACAGGTACTTTTTGCTGATATCCACCACTTCTTCGTCGATTTCCACCAAATCAATGGCTTCAATGAAGTCATATTTGGTCAGCTCGCGGACTGTACCGCCGTCACCACCGCCAATTACCAGCACCTTCCTGACATTGGGGTGAACGCACATAGCCACATGGGTTATCATTTCGTGGTAAATGAATTCATCCTTTTCCGTCAGCATCAAATACCCGTCCAGGGTCATAATCCGGCCAAATTCCTTGGAATCAAATATATCTATCCGCTGAAAATCACTTTTGCCGGAATACAGCTGTTTATCCACCTTTATGGAAAAATTTACATTTTCCGTATGTTGTTCTGTGTACCACAGCTCCATCTGAATCACCTTATTTCATTACATTAAGATACTTTATATCCATATCCTCCGGGCCGGTCATGGAACAGCCCTTTTTTTTGGCATAATGTATATACTGCAAAATTTCTTCTGTGACAATTTCCCCAGGTGCCAATATAGGTATTCCCGGCGGATAGCACATAACAAACTCACTGCACACCCGCCCCAATGTTTTATCAATCGGCAGGGATTCCTTGGCACTGTAAAAAGCCTCCTGAGGCGGTGCCACCACCTGAGGACTGATATATTCCGCCTTCAGCATCTTCCGACCGGTTTGACGATAATTGCGGCGGATTTCCGCCAGAGCCGATACCAGCCGTTCAATATCCTTTGGCCGGTCTCCCACAGAAACATAGGCCAGCAGATTGGCTATATCACCAAATTCCGTCTGAATATCGTACTCATCCCGCAGCAAATCATACACCTCAATGCCGGCCAATCCGATGGAGCGGGTATATACCGACAGCTTTGTTATATCAAAATCAAAGATAGAATCCCCATTTATCATTTCCTTGGAGTAGGCATAATAATCACCGATGGTATTTATTTCGTCCCGGGCATATTCCACCAGATCAATGATTTTATCAACCATTTCCTTGCCCCGCAGTGCCATATTGCGACGGGACACATCCAGACTGGACAAAAGCAGATATGACGCACTGGTAGTCTGGGTAAGGTTGATAATCTGATGTACATACCCCACCGGTACCTTTTCCCCAATCAACAGCATAGAGCTTTGAGTAAGGGAACCACCGGATTTATGCATAGAAATAGCCGCCATATCTGCCCCAGCGTGCATGGCAGCTACTGGCAGCCGGTCGCTGAAATACAAATGGGACCCATGGGCCTCATCAGCCAGCACCAGCATATTATGATCATGAGCCAGCTTCACAATGGACTTAATGTCTGAACAAATACCGTAATAAGTCGGGTTGTTCACAAACACGGCCTTGGCATCTGGATTTTCCAAAATAGCCTTTTCCACATCCGCAACGCTCATACCCAAAGAAATCCCCAGCATGGAATCCATCTGCGGATTTACATAAACAGGCAAAGCCCCACACAGTATCATGGCATTGATGGCACTGCGATGCACATTTCGTGGCATAATAATCTTGTCACCACGCTTGCAGGCAGTCAATACCATGGCCTGTACTGCTGAAGTAGTGCCACCTACCATAAAGAAGGCGTGGGTAGCCCCAAAAGCATCCGCCGCCAGTGCTTCGGCATCACGGATAACCGACACCGGATGACAGAGATTATCCAGCATCTTCATGGAATTAACATCCACGGAAAGACACTGCTCGCCTAAAAACTCGGTAAGCTCCGGGTTGCCACGGCCCCGCTTGTGCCCCGGTACATCAAAGGGTACCAGACGGGCCCGTTTCATTTTTTCCAGGGCCTCCAATATGGGGGCCCGATCCTGCGAATAATATTCCATCCCTAACTCCTTAGAAAACATTTACGCCACTGAAAATTTCAATCATTTCCTTACGCAGATTATCGTGAATTTCCAATCTGGTCTTTGGCGGTATTTCATAAATGTCTGTATTAAAGAGATAGTTCTTCAAATCCAGCTCCTTGATGAGCATCTTGGTATGGAACAAATTGGCCTGATAAACATTTACATCCACTGTATCATACTTATCAATAGTCTTTTTATCAATAAAGTTCTGAATGGAAGTAATATCATGGTCCATGAAAAGCTTTTTGCCGGACAAATCCCTGGTAAAGCCCCGTACCCGATAATCCATGGTAATAATATCAGAATCAAACATTCCGATAAGATAATCCAAGGTCTTCAACGGGGTGATTTCACCACAGGTTGCTACATCAATATCAACTCGGAAGGTAGCTATGCTGGTTTCCGGATGAAACTCAGGATAGGTATGAACGGTAACATGGCTCTTGTCAAGATGGGCCAATACAGTGTCCCCCACCTGCTTGACCACAGTATTGCCCAATGGCTTTTTATGGCCGGAGGCAACTGCTGCTTCCTCGGCAATCAACAAAGTCACACTGGCACCCTGCGGGTCATAATCCTGTTTGGACACGCTCAAAACCTGTGCACCAATCATTTCTGTCAGCTTGAACATGATTTTAGTAAGACGCTCAGAATTATACTGTGAGTCAATGTACTTAATATAATCCTGTTGTTCTCTAGGTGTCTTAGCATAGCAAATATCATAGATATTAAAGCTAAGGGATTTGGTCAGGTTGTTAAACCCATACAATTTCAGCTTTCCTTCCAATCTGATCTCACGCCCCTATTTTAATAAATTTATACATAAAAAAATCAGGAAAAACAGCGTACGCCCTGTTCTCCCTGAGAAATTGCAAATAACCACAAATGAGCCATTGTGCTATAGAACAGTGGATACTGCTTCGACAATTATTGCTGATTTGGGTATTTCTCCCTCTTAAGCATTATTATTATAGTAAAAATAGCGTTTAAAAGCAAGCATTACCTACTCTTCTTTAAGTCGTTGTTCAATAATGCTTTCCTGATAAAAATAATCTTCATCGTAAGGATGCTCCACTGCATACTCATGCTTTTGCATCTGCTTCCTAATGGCTTCATCGTGCCCCACCACCGCCGCAAAAGGCGAAAACTGGGCTGCCCGGCTCGACATAGGCAACGGCGGATGGTTTTTGGAAACCGGATGGGGCAAATTTATAATATCCTGATAATTATCCAAGCCTTCTCTCACGCCTTATGTCCCCCAATCTGCTGATTTCGCTCTCTGGTCATGGCCCCTTCTTGAAAATTAGCCCCTTTCAAAATGGCATTCTTGCCGTATTTGTTTTTTAGATCAATCAGGGTATGCTGCAATGATTTTTCTTTTTCCTCCGCGTATTCTGACTGAGCCCGTTCCCGGTCCAGCTCCTCATAATCCGTAAACAGCTCCAGCTGCTCCGGCTGATTTTTCTCCTGCCGGACAATCGCCTCCGGCAAAACATTATTGGCTGTAACATTGACCCGACGGATTAACAGTCTTGGATTGATAATTTTATCATACAGCTCCATAACAGTGGCCAAAATTTGTCGGCCGGAGGAAGTATGCCGCCCCAGCTTGACGGAACCGTTAGCTGGTTTTGGTACCGTACGACCATAATGGTCACGATGAACATCTCCCTGATAGTTCTTCATACTTTCCACATCATAGCCGACATACAGACCAATCTGGTCCGTCACCAGGCCCTTTTCCACCAGGTCCAGCACCAACACATCCGTCATTTCCCATACAATAAGCCGCCCCTTCTCATAGCTATAACCACTTTGAAGAACCTGGCCGGAACTCAGGCTGTTGGCCACCGGTTTATAAGCCTTTATGTCCTGCATAGTACACGGCTCATAGCCCCAGGCATGGTCAATAAGCAGCTGAGCATTCACGCCAAACAGTTTATACAAAAGCTCCTCGTTATAATACTCATTGGCCTTGCCAACAGAACAACGGGCAATATCCCCCATGGTATGCAGTCCATGCTCCTTCAGTTTTCTGGCGTATCCTTTGCCAACCCGCCAAAAATCAGTTATTGGCATATGAGTCCACAGCTGCTGTCGATAAGTCATTTCATCCAGCTCGGCTACCCGCACACCATCTTCATTTACCGGCATTTTTTTGGCCATAATATCCATGGCAATTTTAGCCAAATATAAATTGGTGCCGATACCTGCTGTAGCCGTAATCCCGGTTTCCCGTTCCACATCCTTTATCATTTTTACCGCCAGTTCCCGGGCCGTCATATTATAAGTCTTCAAATATGGTGCCACATCAATAAAAACTTCGTCAATGCTGTAGCTATGAATATCCTCCGGAGATATATATCTTAGATAAATACCGTATATTTGCGCACTTTTTTCCAGATACAGAGCCATCCGTGGCTTAGCAATAACAAAATCAAGGGCCAAAGACAAATCCTCGGCAAGTTTTATTGCATCACTGGACTTGCCTTTAAGAATATGGTTAGGGGCCTGGGCTTTGCGTCGAAGGTTGATTTCCTTAACTTTCTGCACAACTTCAAAAAGCCGGGCCCGGCCCGGCACCCCATATGCTTTTAAAGATGGCGAAGCCGCCAGACAAATGGTCTTTGCCGAGCGGCTTTCATCAGCCACCACCAAGTGAGTAGTCAGCGGGTCGTACCCCAGATCCATACACTCCACGGAGGCATAAAAAGATTTTAAATCAATAGCAATATACACCTTTAATATCGCCTATTTCCCATACTACAATTACTGTGCCACTTGACCTTCACCAAAGGCGGACATTTCCGGCAGGGTTTCCGGCCGCAGTGGATTTACTCCATCGCCGTCTCCGCTCCGGTCTGCTCCCGGATAATTCGCCCGACGCACAGCATCATCATCATTATTCCGGAGCTCCTTCAAGCCCTTCACGCCTTTTTGTGGCTGCTCCCGCACCGTTGGACCGATTATCTTGGCTATTTCGGCCTTATTGGTTTCCCAGCGCTTATTGACTGCCGTCAACCGGCCATCAATTTCTCCGGCCTTTTTATCAAAATTAGGCGCTTTCCTTTGCTTGAACTTCTTTCCCTTTTCCTGGGCTGCCTTTTTGGCCTCCTCTACTGATTTATTATAATCAGATATGCTTTCTTTGAAGTTCACACTTTCATAATACATATCCATCATATCGTAGAAAATGGCCTTGCGGTCTCGCAACAGCTGTTCCAGTTTGGCGCCTGCCACCGGAACCTTCAGTTCATCCAGCTCTTCACAGGATTCCTTCATAATCTTCTGGGACTCGATAATCCACTCCTTGTTTATTTGTGGCATTTTCTTTTTCAAAGCAGCAAACTTTTCCTCAGTATTTTTGATAATGACCCGTACCTTTTCAATATACCGCTTCATATCCCGTTCATTTTGCTTAACCAGTGCATCAACGAAATCACCATAATTCAAAACATCATAAATCTGCCAGGTGTCCTCATCTATTTTACGCATTTTCATATGAACCACATAGGTATCCCCCAGATTCGGTTCATAAATTCTGACACCAACGGTAGCTGTAGGATATTCTGATTCAGCCTCGGTTTGGTCAGGCTCCTCCGGCTGTTCTAAAATATACGGTATAGTAAATGGCAACTTAAATGGCTTATCCTGTACCACATACTCAATACGCCGTATACTCATTGTTTTTAAACCAATTTTATCCTGAAACTCTGTTTCCTCGGTAATTTCCTTTACTTCCTTCCAACCATCATTGGCAATGCAGGATAAAATATCTTCCTTGCACAATTTGGCAAAGGAACCATCCCGCATCTTAGCCTTTAAGCTGCTGTTTGGCGGTGCAATCTTTTCCAAATCAACAGTGGCCTTATTCAAGATAGCATCCAAATCCACATACCGCTGGAATTGCTCCACATCATTGCTTTGAATGGCCTTCTGCAAAGCATTTATCGAATAAGTTGGTGTATGAACATAATACATAAAATAAAAAGCCGCTGCGGCTGCACCAAGAAGTATTTCCAAGAATATGCCAACGATTATTGCACCCTTATATCCCATTTTTCACCACTTCTTCCAACTCAATATTTATACTTCAAAAAGATAATTCCTTACCTATGTAATCTCTATAGTTAACATTTTAGCACAATTTCCTTTTTTCTTAAATATAAGTTTAATTTACAAATATGGTTATTTAACCTAAAGTTTGATATAATTGTGTACAGGAATAATTTTATATAAGGCAGGTGTATTACAAATGGTTAAAATTGCAATGGCACAGCTTCGTGTCACTCCAGGCCATCCAAGCGAAAACACAGAAAAAATGCTTCGCTTCATTGAGGAAGCAAAGGGAAATGGTGCCGACTTGATCATTTTCCCGGAGATGGCCATTCCAGGATATTTGCTGGGAGATACTTGGGAGCAGCGAGCCTTCATTAAGGACTGCGAAGAATGTGGCCAAGATATCATCGATGCATCCAAAGACATTGCCATCATTTTCGGAAATGTGGCTGTAGACTGGGACAACAGAAATAATGACGGGCGTCCGCGCAAATTCAATGCCCTGTTCACTGCGTACAAGGGCAAGCTGGTAAAACCTGACAATATGCCATATCCATTCGTGATAAAGGCATTGATGCCAAATTACCGGGTATTTGACGACACCCGTCATTTTTTCAGCCTAAAAAAGCTGGCTGAGGAAATGGGAAAGAATGTACGGGACCTGGTTTCTCCAATTCATCTCAGCCTGAAGGGCAAAACCTATTCCATTGGTGGTTATCTCTGTGAGGATGGCTGGAGTGATGATTACAGCTTCTCACCGGTAGATATTTTAAGGGAAAAAGGCGTGGATTTCTTCGTAAATATTTCCTCATCCCCTTATACCTTTGGCAAGACCCATAAACGCCACCGGGTATTTGGCAAGCAAGCCAAGGAAAGCAACATTCCACTGTTTTATGTGAACAATACAGGCATTCAGAACAACGGCAAAACAATCTATGCCTTCGACGGCTCCAGCACTGTATACAGCAATCAGGGATATCCAGTGGCCTGCATCGAAAAATATAATGAGGGGATTCATTATGTAGACCTGGATGAAATCAATTCATTGCCACCTTACAAGCGTCCTCACAAGGAAGAAATTGGCCATATCTTTGATGCCATTGCCTATGGTGTAAAATCATTCCTGGCCGATATTCATATGAACAAGGTAGTTATCGGCATATCCGGCGGAATTGACTCGGCGGTATCAGCTGCCCTGTACACCCATATACTGGGGCCGGAAAATATTCTTCTCTTAAATATGCCTAGCGTATATAATTCTGAAACTACTAAAAATCTGGCCTATGAACTGGCCGAAAATCTTGAATGTAATTACGCCTCCATTCCAATTCAGGAGTCGGTTGAACAAACTATAAAACAACTGGAGAACATTCCTATTACATATTTGAAGGACCACAGCCAATTCAATTTGAGTGTTTCCTCCTTCGTTGCGGAAAACATTCAGGCCCGGGACCGTAGCGGACGCATTTTGGCAGCCTGTGCGGCAGCCTTTGGCGGCGGATTTACCTGCAACGCCAACAAGGCCGAAACCACTGTTGGGTATTCCACTCTCTACGGCGATTTGGCTGGCTTTTTGTGTGCATTGGCCGACTTGTGGAAATTCCAGATTTACGATTTGGCCCGTTATCTCAACACAGAAATATACAAGCGTGAGGTTATTCCTCAGGCCACTATCGATATTATTCCTAGTGCTGAGCTTTCTCATAAACAGAATATCGATATGGGACAGGGTGACCCTATCAAATATCCTTATCACGATTATCTGTTCCGCAGCTTTGTTGAAAAGTGGGAAAAGGCTACTCCAGCCGATATTCTTCGCTGGTATCGGGATGGAATGCTGGAAGACAAGCTGGGCTGTGAAAGGGGTATCGTAAAGAAATACTTCCCTACACCAAAAGCCTTTATTGAAGACCTGGAGCGCTGGTGGAATCAGTTTGCCGGTATGGCCGTTGCCAAGCGCATTCAGGCACCACCAATTATTGCGGTTAGCCGCCGGGCTTACGGCTTTGACCATCGGGAAGCCCAAAATGGTGTTTACTACACCCGTGAATATAAGCGGTTAAAGGAAGAACTGCTGAAGTAAACCTAATCATTAAAATGCAAAAGCACTGATATGGAGCTTGCTCCATATCAGTGCTTTTAAATTACTGTATATCAGAATTTGAATTTTTTTATGGTATTTCGTAGCATATCCGCCTGAGAACTAAGCTCGGTACTGGCACTGGCGCTTTCCTCTGCTGTGGATGAATTGTTCTGTACCACATTGGAAACCTGCAATATGCCCTGATTAAGCATCTCCAAAGCCGTACTTTGCTTATCCGAAGCTATGGCTATATCGCTTACCAGTTCCGCCACCTTGTCAACCCCGTCCTTTATATCCCGCAGAGCTGTAGCGGTGGTTTTGGCCAACCTGGTACCGGTCTCCACATTGCTCATGGAGCCTTCAATGATATCCGTGGTTTCCTGAGCCGCCTTGGCACACCGACCGGCCAGATTGCGTACTTCCTCGGCCACCACAGCAAACCCCTTGCCATGCTGTCCGGCTCTGGCTGCCTCTACGGCTGCATTTAAGGCCAAAATATTAGTCTGAAACGCAATTTCATTTATTACCTTAATAATATTGGAAATACTCTTGGAGGAAATGCCAATATCATCAATAGCCACCAGCATTTCATCCATCTGGTTATTTCCCTTGTCAGCCATAGCCCGGGCCGAAGCAGTCAGTCGATTTGCTTCATCTGCATTGCCAGCCGTGGAAGCCAGCTGGGTATTGATTTCTGCAATGGAGGTAGACAATTCCTCCACCGATGCAGCCTGGGCCGCGGCCCCATCCGCCAGCTGATTGCCGGAAGCCGAAATATTTTGTGCACCACTGGCCACCTGATCCGCCACCTGAGCAATCTGCCGGACCAGCTCCACCAGATGCTTGCTCATATCGTTAAAAGCTATGGCCAGTCGACCGATTTCGTCCTCAGACTCCACATTTATCGCCACAGTAAGGTCTCCAGCAGACATCCTCTTAGCATTGTATTCCATATCCACCAATGGCTTGGTAATACTGCTGCTAAACCAGCCAGCGTAAATTCCCGACAAAATCAAGGTTATTATCATTCCAAGCCCGATCATAAACAACAGATTGCGGGATTTGGCATTCAGCTCACTTGTTGGCACCACCATAATGTACTTCATGCCATTTTTTAATACCGAGTAGCCGGCCACATAGCTTTCACCTTTGTAAGTAAATTCCCGAATTCCCTGCGGTTTTTTGTCCCCAACAAAGCTGTCCAGCGCTACATCAATTTCCTTCAATGACTTTGGATAATCTGCTTCCCTGCTGGCAATAATGTTATTGTTATTATCGGTCAGCATCGCAAATCCGGTTTCAAAAATTTTCGCTTCAGAAATTTTCTTTTGAATAATGGTGAAATCAATATCCATACCCGCAATACCAATTTCCGTCCCGTCACTGGCAAACAGTGGTACCACATAGGAAATCATATATACATTCAAATTGGCATTATGATACGGATTTAACCAGGTCGGCCGGTGATTATTGATTGGAATAAAATACCAGCCTACATGGGCCATATCAGTCTTTTCATAAAGGGTAATATCCGTCGGGGTAATTTCCGTAAAAGGACCGGATGTGGCATTTCGTGTCCCCAGGACTCCGGCAGTAGGCGCTGAAATATCCGGGTTAAACTTCACATAATATGACATGGTCCCTTCCACGCTATTGGCGCAGTTTTTGGCCATAAAACCAGCACTGCCTTCCTCACCTATAACATATCCAGGATCAGTTTTTAACCGTTCCAAATCGGACAAATCGCCGATTACGGCCGCCGCCAGGGAATTGACCCCTGTTTCCACACAGGCCATAGTTTCGTTCAAATCCTTGGCATTGCTTTCACTGGTGGCCATCAATTCCCGCTCCGCACTATCCCCGGTGACGCTGAGGGAATTATATATGGCCATGGCACCGACTATAAGCACTGACAACAAAGTTGAGCAGATAATCGTAGTCAGCAGCTTCGTTCGGATTGACTGAAGTCGAAACATATCCGCACCTCCCTTAATATGGGTTCAGCCGAGGCTGTTCAGCCGCAGCCCTTTGCATCCAAATCCCGTTTCGGAATAAAATTACGCCTGTATCCAAAGCCGCTGATACTTCTCCAGCTGACGCAGGGAATGCTGGATAATATTATGGGCCAGATGGGGTGACTTTATAATCAGCTTTTGAACCGTATTAAGCGGTACATACAAAACAACTGCCTGCTCAGTAAGAACCTCCGCCGACATATGGCAACGGCGTTGAGGCAACAACATCGTTTCATTCACCCAGCTGTTTTCCTTTAAAATATCCAAGGTATTATACCAACCGTCGCCAGTTTCAATACTACGGGCCAGCTTTCCCTTGATGACGAATATCATATTCTGTTCAATTTCTTGTCCGGAAATCCGATCTCCCTCAAATTTGGTATATAGCTTGGCTCCACTTATAAAGAGCTGGGTAATACCATTGTCACATTCCTGCAGCAAGGTAAGCTTGGAAAGGGCATCCTGCAAAATCGCCCTGGAATCCTCTTCCCGCTCGGCAATATCCTTTTCAGCCTGCCAATGCCTCTGAAGCTGCTCCATAAATTTCTGGTATTTTTCGTCCCAGTCCGTCAGCATCCGCTGCAAAACCAAAAAATAATGCTTAACCAATGCGGTTACATTGTTATGTGGAAAGGTCTGCTTATTATACCGGATTGAAACAATAACCTGATGCTCATCGTACCGATAGGAAACCCCCAGTTTTACATATCGCACATCACTGTATTGCTGGGTAATCAGCTTCCCCTCCGGACTGCCTTCCATCTTGGTATATTGGTCAGTTTCCACAAAGAAATCATTAAAATTGAGAAAATGGTCAAAAGCATCGTTCCGGTTGCCAATTATTTCAAGAATATCTTCCCGGCCCATTGAAGCATATGGTTGAGAAACAACAAACTGCTTAAAGGCATTCATTATCAGTTCCCGCACCAACGGTTCGCCATCGATTTTTAGCCGGATTGGCACAGTACTTGGCATACCGGTGGAATACTTGCCCTTTTCCTTCTTTGGTACCATTATGCAGTAGCCAACATCCTGCCGGCTGCTGCCCTGCTGCAACAAAAAGCCCCAGGCTGTCTGCAGGATTGACATGAGAAGTATCTTATTCCCCTCAGCCTTGGACCGTAAATCCGATAAAATATCCCGTGGGACATGTATCAAATAAGTATCATCCAATGATTGATCTGATACTTTTTCGCCGGCATCATAGTATGGAATAGGTGCTGCATCCGGCAAATCGCTGAGTATTTTGCTCCAATACTCCTTGATTGGGCCAGCCAATGTGCTATTTTTCACATTGCCTACGATACTCATAATGTCATCAGCCTCCGGCAGCTCCAATGCAGCCCGGAAAATTTTACGGACATCAAAATTGAGCATAACAGCCTCAATGGCAGTTACGATAATGGCATATTCATCCTCACCAGTGTGGAAAACGGAAAAACGAATCAATGGACCCTGCGTCAAATCGAAGCCATGGCGTATATCGGCCTCCATATGCTTTCTCAGCTCACCGTCCAAGTCATCCCGGTCAATTCCGCCAATATTATTAAAAACCACCTCAGGCGCTGTGCTCCGTTTCTGCAAAACTACTGCCAAAAATCTGCGCCCGGAATAAACATAGTTAGTCCGAAGATAGTCATTCTGGTCAAAAGCTCTGGAAACCGCCACACTAAACTTGATTGGCAGCAGCTTGCCTTTTAGTTTATAAAGGGCCTGCAACACCGAGCCAATGGGATGGGCAGTATGTTTCCGACTAAACCGGCCTTTTTCCATCGATGAAGTTTCCCGAAAATAGGCTATTTTACGGGAGGCCAGTTCCTTTTTCTGAATACCATAAATTTCTGCCACGGTTTCCTGTTCGGTCGGGTTCAACTTTTCAAAGGGTATTTTTTCCGTATCCATACGCTTTAACCGTCCTTATTCTAATGATTTTCGGTTTCCCCATTGTATAACAATGCCAGCATAGTTATATCATCTGATTGCTCAGCATTTCCCACATAATTATTCAATTGTCGTTTAATTTCAATAATACCTGCCTTCAGGTCCAAATTCTTTTCCACCGAACTGTTTATAGCGGCCAGCAAGCGCTCTTCGCCAAACAGCTCCTTTGCCTCATTAAGGGCTTCAGTTACACCATCTGTGTACAAAAACAGCTGGTCACCTGGCTCCAGCACCAGCTCCTGGCCCTTATATTTCACATCCTCCATGCCACCCATAATAAAGTTACGCTTAACATCCAAATATTCATACCGTTTTTCCTTGGCCCGGTAGATCAGTGGCGGATTATGACCGGCATTTACAAAGACGAACCTACCAGTCAGCAAATCCAAAACACCGGAAAAGCTGGTGACAAACATCATAGCCTCATTGTTTTGGCAAAGCTGATTGTTGGTGGAAGCAATCACTTCCGGCAGCTTGTCCATACTGTTCATATTCATGGAGGAGTTTTTCAATATGGTCTTGGCAATAACCATAAAGAGAGCCGCTGGAACCCCTTTACCTGATACATCGGCCACGGTTATCACAACATGTTGTTCATCCAGCATGTAAAAATCATAAAAATCACCGCCGACTTCCTTGGCCGCCTGCATAGTTGCGTAAATATCAAAATAACTGTTATCAGGGAAAGGAGGGAAAATATGTGGCAACATACTTTCCTGTATATTAGTAGCTACGGACAGCTCTGTAGCAATATGCTCCTTCTCCATAGTCACCTTGGTAAGATTGGCCATATACTTCTGCAATTCATCAGTCATATTGTTGAAGCAGTCAGCCAATGCCTCCAACTCATCCCCACTGGAAATGGACAGCTTCTTGGTAAGATTTCCGTTGGCAATTTCCTGAACGCCTTCAGTCAGGGTATTAATGGGCTTCACAAACCGCCTTGACAGCCAGGAACTAAGCGTAAACATAACACATAACATTATTCCTACAATAAGGATTGATGTAGCCAACAGACAAATAAGCCGATTCTGAACTATTGCCCGGAAACGGTTCATTTCATTTTCCATATTACCCCGGGCTTCCACTGCCGGAGTAATAACCTCTTTCTTGGCAATAAGGGTCCCAAAGCTCCAATTCATTTTAAGCAAAGGAGCGTACGCCAGATAATATTCCTCACCCTCCAGCTCTACAATCTGCCAGCCACTATGGCCTTCATTCATTGTCTTTAAAGCCTTCGACAAGCCTTCACTACGGTTCTTACTAAGCTCCTTGCCCTGTTCTGCTGATAAAACGCCATCATGGCGGGTAGACAGCATGATTTCTCCCTTATTATTCATGACAAAGCTGAGACCGGTCTTCCCCAATACCGCACTGTCCATTATGTCCGACAGGGAATGCACCGCGCAGGCGATGGCCACTACCCCGGCAAAGCCATTTTCATCAGTGTAGGGAGCTGAACAGGTAAAGCTTGGAAATCCTTCCGAGCCAATATAAATATCATTAAAGGTGATTTTCTCATTATTATGGGCATTCTTATACCAGTTGCGCTCCGCTGGTTCATAGGATTTTAAAAATTCCTCAGTCATAGGTACATTTTTTTGCCCTGGAGTATTATCAGCGGCAATAATATACCCGTTCTTGGACCCCACAAACACCGTGGACTCATATTGGCTATAATTTTTGGCCATAGGTCCGATATATTCTTCCACATTGCCCATGAGCCTTATTTCATTTTCAACAGCTGGGGAAAGTCCCCCAGCCTGCAGCTTTGCTCCCCTATGCAGATATACTTCACCGGTTTTTATAGGTTGCAGCCGCGGGTCAGGTAATATTCGTGGCTTATAGTTTTGAGGGTTAACAATGATATTGTGCACACCATTGGCCAAATATTCTGTATCCTTGGCCACATATAACAGTTCAATTTCAATGGTATTGGCTCTTGTCCTGGCCACATCCACCAAACGGGAGGTTATCTGATTGGCAGTTACTGATTCGATATAATCGGATGATGATGAACTCAGCTCCTCGCTTTGGTCACCTAAAACATGACTGACCATAAAAAAGCCGTAAGCAAACAAGACCAGCATGGTAACGAAAGTAAACATACTGCCCAAAATCATCAGCCGAAACATCCGTTGCCTTATGGTTCCTTTTCTTAAATATTTTTTTAAATATTTAATGAGATTATCCATTAAAATCATCCTCAGCAGCCCAAAGACCGGTGCAGTCAAAATTCAACCACCGTACCGGGCAATAGTATAATTATTCCTCAATGTTCAAAAAGTCCAGGAAGCCGGTCATATCAAATACATCCTTTACATCATCGCTGACATTGATAATTTTCATACTACCCTGCTTATTCATCTTCTTTTGGGCCATCAATAGCACTCTCAGCCCAGCCGATGCCACATAAACCAACTCTTTAAAGTCCATGACCAAATCCTTGATACCAGTCAAATCGTTTTGGACAACCTTATCCAGATTGGTTGCTGTAACAGCATCCAGCCGACCAATTAAAGATATTTTTAAATTTTCCCCATTTTGTTCCTTTTTGATTTCCATAATGATTACTCCTTCTTACAATAACACTTCTAACTATGTTAAATTCTTTATTGATGCATTTATTTCCTGCTATATTTTTTTTGTTATAGTCAGGATATTTTTACCGTCTTTGTAGTGATAAGACAACTCATCAACATTTTCTTTTATGAGAAATATTCCCAAACCACCAATTTCCCGCTTATCTGGTGGGAGAGTCAAATCCGGCGGATCCTTTTGCAACGGATCATAAGGTATTCCCGTATCCATAAACCTAAGAATTATACGACAGGGGTTTTCCTCAATACATCCCTGAACGACCGCTTTTCCGCCTGAAGCTTCATAGGCATAATTGGCAATATTAACGAAAATCTCCTCTACCACCAGGTCAATCTTTAATTTTGTTTTTACAGAGCAATCCGTCCCCGCCAACAGTTCCTCCACAAAATCGTTGACCACTGTTAAATTTTTAACCGTTGCATCCACGGTAATTTCCTTGTATCCCTGTAAGTCCATACTAAAACCTCCACAGAGTTTTGACGAGACACAATATAAATCACTTACTTGTAATATAAGAATTTATACTTTTTTCCAGCCTGGCAAGGCCATCCAGCAAAACCGCCTTTGGACAGGCAATATTCATCCGCAGGAATTGAATTCCGGCCTGACCAAATTCCGCTCCCTCCGACAGGTACAATCCACTGTCCCTCCGGATGTATTCCATAAGCTCCACGGAATTATCACAAAATTTGGAGCAATCCAGCCACAGCAAATATGTTGCCTCAGACGGCACCAAATATATTTCCGGAATTTTCTCCTGCAAAAACTCCCGGCAAATCCGTTTATTTTCGTATATGTACTCCCGCAGCTGGTCCAGCCACTCTTCCCCCTGATTAAAGGCGGCAATAGTAGCTTCCATGGCAATAATATTAGGCTCAGCCACCTCATCAGTATTCAACTGACGCCACATTTTATGCCGCAAGAATTCATTGGGAACCATAACCGCCGCCGAATTCACTCCGGCTATATTAAATGTCTTGGTAGGCGCCATACAGGTTATGCTTATATCCCGGCACACATCCGATACCGACGCAAAGGGCACATAATCCTTACCTGGGTCAGTCAAATCGCAGTGAATTTCATCGGCAATAACGGTCACATTGTGCTTGGCACACAGCTCACCCACCTTGAACAGCTCATAGCTGCTCCACAAATGACCGGAAGGATTTTGTGGATTGCAAAGTATCATAAGGCTCACCTGAGGATCAGATAATCCCTCCTTCAGCTGCTCAAAATCCATTGAATAATTCCTGCCATCATATTGCAATGGGCATTCCACCACTTGACGGCCATTATTGATAATCGAATTAAAAAAATTATTATACACCGGCGTCTGAATAAGCACCTTCTCAGCCGGAGTAGTCAATTTCCTTACCGCAGACGATATCGCCGGCAGTACACCAGTGGTAAATACCAGCCATTCCGGTTGAATCAAAAAATTATGCCGTGTTCTCCACCAGCTCATATAGGCCTCATTCCAAGCCGCTGGAATAATTGAATAGCCCAACGCACCCACCTGAAGCTTCTTTTGGATGGCCGCCATAATGGGCTCTGCCACTGGAAAATCCATATCAGCCACCCACATGGGCAACTCATTGTCACCCACATCCCATTTTAGGGAATTGGTATTACGGCGATTTATTATCTTGTCAAAATCATATTTCACTCCATGGACCCCCTGTTATTCCACTTCTGTTTATATATGCGCAACAGGAAAAGCAGTCCCCTTGCATAAAGCTCAATACACATAGCCAGCCAAATCCCATGCAAGCCGTAGCTCTGAACCAGTATAAAGGCCAAGGTCATCCGCAATCCCCACACACTGGCCAAATTTATCAGACTTGGATAAAAAGTATCCCGTGCACCCCTTAGTGCTCCTGCCCCGACAATAGATACTGCAAAGAGCGGTTCAGCATACAAGGCAATGCGCAATACTTCCGTTCCCAGAGTCTGAACTTCGGCTACTGGTGTCAAAAATGCAAACACCCAAGGAGCCACCAGATACATAATTGCCCCCAAGGTACCCATGGTCACCATGCCAACCACCACGGAAAATTTAGCAAAGCCTCGGGCAAAATCCGTTTTTTTGGCACCAATACTTTGCCCTACCAAAGTTACTGCCGCAATGGAAATACCCATCCCCGGCATGTAACACAGCGATTCTGCCGTTATGGCAAAAGAATTGGCTGCAATAGCCACTGTCCCCAGCGGGGCCACCAAAAGCATCATCGCCACATGGGAGCCACTCAAAATCGTCTGCTCCATGGCAATAGGTGTACTTATTTTAAAAGCATCCACTATGCAGCTTTTCGTAATATGCCACGCCATTCCTGCTTTTTGCCGCAAATAATTTGATCGCATAAAAGCAAGATAGGATAAAATTGCGGCTGTCACCCCTTCGGCTGCCACCGAACCAATAGCTGCCCCCATCACTCCATAGCCAAGGCCCGGTACCCAAAACGCAACCCCTGCCACAGATATATAACGGGACGGAAAAATAAACATAAAGTTAAACAGTATATCCAGCACACACATAATACTGTTAAAGAAGCTGACCGATTTCATACTGCCACTGCATTGCAGCATGGATGTGGCCAGTATGCGGAGCATTATCACCGGTATGCCAATCATAAATACCAAAAAATATTCGTAGGAACCCTGATAAATTTCCGGCGTAGCCCCCAAAAAGCCCGGCAGCTCCGGGCTGATATAAATCCCCAATCCACTGAACAGCAAAGCAAGGGCCATAACAAAAATCAGCCCCTGCCGAAAAGTATCCCGTGAATTCAGAATTTTCTTTGCGCCGATAAATTGAGCCACCTGCACAGAAAAGCCCTGCACCATGGCACTGCATATACCATAAGCAAACCACAGCAACGGTGCCACCAAGCCAATGGAAGCCGAAGCAGCAGCCCCCAGACTCCCCACCATAGCCGCATCGATATATTCCATGATGATATATGTGACATGGGCTAATATAGCCGGTATACTCAGTGCCCAAACACATTTCAGCATCTGGCGCCATTCCAGATGGTCTTCGTGCTGAATTAAGCTGACTATATTCATAATTCTTCACTCAATCAGTTAAAGAAATCTCGGTAGCCTTTGCATCGATGTTTGGATCATCAAATATTATTTCTTCAACCCCCGCAGCTGTAATCCTGCCTGAAATTGGATTTTTTATACTAATTACTTTTGTTGTAATTTCCGCATCCACATCAGAAACATATTCAAAGGCCAAATCAGTATTCAGTAGGCGGCAGTTTTTCAACACCACATTCTTCATATAGCAAAACCCCTGATTGCTTTCAATGGTGCAGTTTTCCAAAGTAACATTTTCCGAATTCCAGCCAATGTATTCACCGCAGATATATGAATCCCTGACCACCACATTATTGCAATTCCAAAAAGCATCCTTGGAAATCATTTTGGCATTCTTTACCTCTATATTTTCGCAACCATCAAAGGAATAGTTTCCCGCTAAATTAAATCCGTCAATCTTGATATTCCGGCTGTTCATGGCAAAGTAATTTCCCTTGGCCGTAACATTATTCATCTGAATATCACTGCAGTTCCACAAAGTTTCGTCTGCATTCAAGAAATGCACTTTATTAAGGGAAATGCCCTTACAACGACGAAAGCCCTTCGGAGCTTCATACAAAATATCTGTCAGGGAAATATTGTCCGTATACCAAATGCCGGCTCTGGCCATCTCAAAAAAAGTACTGTCAGTAACCTTTACATCCTGACAATACCACAGCGGGTACTTCCACTGAAAGCTGGTTTGCTTTATCTCTAGCTCCTTGCTTTCCTTTAATGGTGATTCCCCATCGGCAAAAATGCAATTATCTATCGTTAAGGCCCTGGACATAAACAAGGCCCGTTCCCCTACAAGCCGTTCCCCACTAATCTGCTTCATAAAACTTACCCCCTAAAGCACTTATTTTTGACAGAAATAGGCCGCTACAAGCGACCTATTTCTATTAGGCTATATAATTTTAGCATATTTTATAAAATAATGGTTTATTTTTTTTCTACAACTAATCCTCTGTAATAACCACATTGACCCCTACGCCGCCGTTATTACGGGAAATAATCGACTTCAACTCATCTATATCTTCATTGTACAGGCGAATACATCCCTCGGACGCATTG
This sequence comes from uncultured Anaerovibrio sp., assembly GCA_902786545.1. GTDB lineage: Bacteria > Bacillota > Negativicutes > Selenomonadales > Selenomonadaceae > Anaerovibrio. Next base: position 37,973 of record CADACU010000004.1, on the reverse strand, counting down.
GTACCAATACTGGATGGATCATGAGTTCCATGAATGCCAATTCCATCCCAACCGGTATTGAGGGAAATAAACCACCGGCCATAGGCACCGGCAATTTCCCCCTTGCCATCACCGAAATCATGGGTCCAGTCTCCAGCATAATATATATCCTCTACCACAAAAGGAACCTTCTGGGAGTCCGTCCCTGGCATTGCTCCCGGAATAGACCCGGTAACATGTCCCCAACTGGTCGGTGTGGTCATATCCCCATCCCGATGCTTATCACCACTATTTAATGCAATAGCACAGGCATAAACCTTCACTGGCTTTTCCTCGCCTTTATGATATAGTTCCAGCTTGTGAGTACCCTTATGAATTACAATAAAATAGCTCTGATCACCAAAATCCCATCCGGATGTTTCTTCTTTTTTCGGTTGCTGTTTTTCCTTGATATCACTAACATCTTTAGTGGTAACTTCAACATTGGTTTCTGCCTTAACATTATTGTCGGCCACATTATTATCGGCTTTATCATCCTTCATTAAGCCCATAACCCAAGTAATGCCAACCCCCAGCATTAAACCAGCCACAATGACGGCTAAAAACCGCAACCAGTTAATTTTGCGGTTACCGCCCTGACGGCGCATCCGTCGGTAATTATAGCTTCGATTATCGAAATTATTGTTATACATCTATCCTACATTCCTATCAATATGAACAAAATTTGGCAGAAACCCAGCCAACAGCCCCATTGGACCGCTTTACCTGTATCCAATCCGACTGTACATTTAGTATTTCAACCTTTTCGCCCCGGTCAAAATAGCCGATGATATTGGAATTAGTCCCCGGATTAGCCCGCATTCTTACCTCAGTACCAGTTATAACACCGGTATTATGGGAAGCCTCGGTCTTTTTCACATCTGCCGGCTTATTAGCAGGCTGTGACTTGTTAATATCCGTTTCCTGGACAGTCTGCGTTTTGCTATTGGCCGGCTTGCTACTGCCATCCCCGCTATTGAACAGAATAAAATACGCCCCAACAGCCACAACTGCAATTGCTATAACAGCCAATATGATATACAGGCCACTGTTATTGCTGCTGTTATTAGTGGTAGTAATATGTGGAGGAGCATAACCATTATTCATATTACCAGCATGCTGCGGTGGAATAACCGGTTTATTCATTATAGGTGGCTGATTCACCGGCGGTTGATTTATCGGTGGCTGATTCACCGGTGATGGGTTATTATGCGATACAGCTCCCTGAGTTGGCTGACCGCATTTAGGACAAAAAGCCACTCCATCATTTAGTTGAGTACCACATTTTGCACAAAATTTTCCCACAATAAACTCCTATCCTGCCATCATTATTGATGACATATTATATTTTTCTAATATATAGTACAAAGCTGCAATTGATAAAGTCAAATAATCGGTGGAGCAATACTAAAACTGTATCAGTCTGAATTCCTTTATTAACTGAAGCAAAATGGCCGCTGTCCGATCTACTCCATACTTGCTTGACTTTATTACAATATCATAGTTATCGCCGTTGCCCCATTGATTATCAGAAAATTTTTCACAATGACGCTGCCGCTCCTCAGTATATTTTTCAATCCGCTCAATGGCCGCATCCTGATCAAGATTTTCCTTGCGCATTATCCGTTTTACCCGCTCCATCTCATCAGCAGTGATAAAAATATGCAGGGAGTTCTTGTGGCTCTGCAACACATAATTGGCCAGACGCCCTACAATAACACAGGAATCCTTGGCGGCAATTTCCTGAATGACCTGCGCCTCAATCCGACAAATCTGCTCAGCAGTAAGCTCTGCATCTTCATCAAATGTGGAAGTGTACCAATCATATAAATTATACAGAGCATTACTGTTAACCATATTTTCATGGTCCTCCAGATATTTGGTGGCAAATTCGTTGTTTTCAGTTGCCATCTGAATAACTTCACTGTCATAATATGGCAAATCCAGCTCATGGGCAATGCGCTTGGCAATAGTCCGACCACCACTGCCATATTCATGGGATATGGTAAGCACAAAATGACTTTCCGATATGGCATCATCCAAAAATGCTGCCATTTCCTTAACTTGATTTTCCGGCAAAAGAATATAGCCAAAATCCCGCAGCAGGCGGTTAAACACCTTATAAAAGATACCCGTACACAGCAGAGCCAATACAGTCCCTTCCCGGACAGCACCAAAATTACCCAAAAAAATTACACTTATGCCCAAGGCAACCAAAGCCATCACTATGTCGGCAATTATCCGTGTATGGGCATAGCGTTTAAAGCGCAACTTGCCAACAAAGCGCAGGAAGGATGCCATGGGCAACCGCCCCACATCGGCAATACGGCAAAAATAAAAGCCAAGGGCCAATAAAGCACTGGCTCCAACACAGGACAGCAGTTCAGCCCTATACGACCGATGATAATAATCAGACAAGGCATCCAGCCCCAGGTCAGTGAATAGGCCTAACGCCACTGCAGTAATAAACTGAAACATCACTACCCGTTTTTTCAGACGCCGTTTGCGAATTATCATCTGCACCAAAAGAAAGACCAGATTAAACAGCCCAATCCACATACCTACACTGAGATTTGTCACAATAAGCGACATTGTATATGGAAGAGCTGCCATAGGCGCAACGCCAATATTCGCCTTTATCATCAGGGCAACGCTAAATGTAATAAGCAGTATCCCCACTGCAACCACCAAATACCGGCGCAGTATCTCTGACACTGTCTTTTTCTTTTCAACCATCCTGCACTTCTCCAAAAATAAGCTAATGCCCGCCTTACTATACGCAAAACGGGCATTTACAAAACAACATAAAATGACGACTTACAAACCCGAACAGTCCATATGCCTTATGTTACTTTTTTAGTTAACCTTACAACAAAACCTTGTGAGAAACATTGATGCGACCCTTCTGATCGATTTCAGTAACCTTTACTTCCAGTTCATCACCAACATTTACTACATCCTCTACCTTCTCAACCCGCTTCTTGTCCAACTGGGAAATGTGGCAAAGGCCTTCCTGACCTGGCAGGAGCTCTACAAAGGCACCGAAATTCATAATACGGGTTACCTTGCCCTTATAGGTCTGACCAACCTCAACTTCCTTTACGATATCCTCAATGCAGGCAATAGCTGCAGCAGAGGCCTCCACGCTGGTTGCGCAGATACGAACCGTACCATCATCATCAATATCAATCTGAACACCAAAGTCCTCAATAATCTTCTTGATAACCTTGCCGCCAGGACCAATAACCTCACGAATCTTGTCCGGCTTAATCTGCATGGTGGTTACCCGTGGAGCATATGGGCTAAGCTCAGCATTTGGCTCAGCAATGCACTCCAGCATCTTACCAAGGATAAAGGCCCGTCCCCGCTTAGCCTGTGCCAAAGCAGCAGACAAAATTTCACGGGAGATCCCCTTAATCTTTATGTCCATCTGAATAGCCGTAACACCCTCAGTGGTACCAGCCACCTTAAAGTCCATATCGCCCAGAGCATCTTCCATACCCTGAATATCGGTGAGAATAGTATAATCATCCCCATCCTTAACCAATCCCATAGCAACACCGGAAACCGGACGCTTAATAGGTACACCGGCGTGCATCAAAGACAAGGTACTGCCGCAAACGGATCCCATGGAGCTGGATCCATTTGATTCAAGAATTTCAGAAACCATACGGATAGTGTATGGGAACTCCTCAACAGAAGGAATAACTGGCACCAAAGCACGCTCTGCCAAGGCACCATGACCAATCTCACGACGCCCCGGACCACGAACCGGACGGGCCTCACCTACGGAATAACCAGGGAAATTGTACTGATGAATATAATGCTTGGAGGTCTCTACCCCAAGACCATCCAGAACCTGCTCATCTCCCATGGAACCAAGGGTAGTAACTGTCAGCACCTGAGTCTGACCACGGGTAAACAGACCAGAACCGTGGGTGCGTGGCAAAATACCTACCTCGCAGCTTACCGGGCGAACCTCTTCCACCTCGCGACCATCCGGACGAATTTTTTCCTTTGTGATCATTCTGCGAACGATTTCCTTTACAATCTTATGAAGCATATAAGGAATTTCCTTAATAGCATCCGGATAAATCTCCAGGAAATGCTCCAAAGCCTCAGCCTTTACATTGGCAATATCTTCATCCCGGGCCAGCTTGTCCGGATTGCGGACTGCCTGATCCAGCTTGTCAGTTGCGTATTCACGGATTGCCTTTTCCATTTCCTCCGGTACAGCAAAGAGTTTAACCTCGCGCTTCTCTTTACCACAGGCCTTCTGGATTTCATCCTGGAAAGCAACAATCTTCTTAATTTCCTCGTGACCAAACAGAATTGCCTCAAGAATTACTTCCTCTGGCAGCTCATTGGCACCAGCCTCAACCATCATTACAGCATCCCGGGAGCCAGCGATAGTCAGATTCAGGTCAGACTTTTCACGCTGCTCAACTGTAGGATTGATAATGAACTGGCCATCAACCCGGCCAACCCGCACACCAGCTATTGGGCCAAGGAACGGAATATCCGAAATAGTCAAAGCACAGGATGCACCAATCATAGCAGCAATTTCCGGTGCATTATCATGCTCTACTGACATAACAGTTGCTACAATCTGCACATCGTTGCGATACCCCTCTGGGAACAGAGGACGAATAGGACGGTCAATCAGTCGGCTGCACAGAATAGCCGACTCACCTGGGCGCCCCTCTCTCTTTATAAAACCGCCTGGAATTTTACCAACGGCATACATTTTCTCTTCATAATCTACAGTAAGAGGGAAAAAGTCTACACCCTCTCTTGGCTCATCTGAAGCCGTAGCTGTAACCAAAACAACAGTCTCACCATAGCGAACCAATACTGCACCATTGGCCTGCTTGGCCATCTTGCCGGTTTCTACCGTAAATGTGCGTCCGCCTAACTGCATTTCAAAACTCTGCATTAAGTTTTTCCTCCTATTTTCTTCTTTATACCTTCTAACCGTCATAGTATATCATTATAATAAGTAAATTTCCACATATTTTTACTACAAATTAAGAGGGGCAGAAGTATCACTCCTACCCCAAAATTTTAGTCTTCTTATTTCTTAATTAAGCATTCCCAATTCCTAATTATCTCCTTAGCCCACTATCCAGGTTACGAAATAAACTACCAACGGAATAGTTACAAAGGCTATACCGATAAAGTCGATGATGATACCGGTACGCAGCATCTTGGTGATAGGAATGTATCCGGTGGCATAAACAATGGCATTTGGCGGTGTAGATACCGGAAGCATAAAGCCAAGGGATGCCGCCAAGGCAATACCTACTGATACCGGAATTGGGCTCAGGCCCGCTGACATTGCTGCGGTGATAGCCAATGGACCAATCATATTGGTTGCTGCCGTATGGGAAGTCAGCTCTGCCAAGCACAGAGCCAAAACAGAGAAGATTGCCACCATGGTAATCTGGGAAATCTCGCCACCAAGACTATTGACAATCAAGTCACCAATCCAGGAGGAAAGCCCGGTTTTATACATCATGGACCCCATGGCCAAGCCGCCACCAAACAATATCAAGGTCCCCCATTCGATACCTTCCTTGGCGTCCTCCCACTTCATAGTGAATTTTCTCTCTTTAAAGTCTACCGGAACGACAAAGAGCAACAGTGCACCAGCCATTGCTGCAATGGCCTCCGGGAACAGCCGGTTATACATTTTTAATACATCTGAAGTGGTTCCCAGGGTCATACTCATAAAGCCTGGCAATACCCACAAAACAACCGCCACCAAAAAGCAGAACAGTGTATTTTTCTGGGCCCGGGTCCAGGCACCCAATTCCCTGATGCGCTGGGCAATAAATTCCTCGGCTCCATCAATTTTTTCTACATCAGCCGGGAACAGCTTCATCAGTACCACATAGGCAATGGCAAAATATACTACCATTGCAATGGCACCCCACAGCATCCACTGGAAGAAGGAAATATGAATATTGGCCATCTGATCCAGGAACCCTAACATAATAAGATTAGGTGGCGTACCAATCGGGGTAAGAACACCACCGATAGAAGCAGCATACGCCGTCATTAACATAAGTCCGGTAGCATATTTATAATCTGACAGGTCAATATCCTTGCCATTGGCTGCCATCATATCCTTGATTGCCGACAACAGGCCCAAGCAGATTGGCAACATCATAGCCGCTGTAGCGGTATTACTTACCCAGCCGGAGCAAAGCGCGGAGGCCAAACCTATGGCCAGAAAAATTCGCCGAGGATTGGAACCAACCCAGGACATGGACAGGAGCCAATAAGAAAACCGCTTATCCAGTCCATGCAGCATCATAGCCTTGGCCAAAATAAATCCACCCATAAACAGGAAAATCATTGGATTGGCAAAAGCAGCAAAGGCCGACGATGCATTAACTACACCAGTAACAACTGCCAGTACCGGACCGATAAGGGAGGTCACCGGAATCGGCACCGGCTCCGTGATCCACCACAGGCAAACCAGAACCATAATGGATAACAACTTATGGGCTTCCAGCGTCAAGCCATCAATTGGGGTCATAAAAACCAATATGGCCAATAATGGTGCCCCGAACAGACCAATGGTTTTCCGTTTTCGGTCAAAGGCCTGCTCCGCCCGTTTCACTTCAAGGGCTTCCTGACTTAGTTTTCTCATTGCTCACATTCCTCCTTCGCGTGGTATACTAACGCAACGATATTCTGTAGTATTAACTTATCTGGTTAGCACACTTGGATTTTTCTAACTATCTGTTGCAATATTTCGACATAAAATTTCATATTCCTACAAATCAAAAAATTATTGCATTATTTTTTTTGGAAAAAATGGAGATATTTTTAAATAAAATATCTCCATTCAAGTGTAAATTTAATTTACTTAACCTATTTGTTTATTACAAATTCTTACTCATGCAAATTGTCTACAGATTAACATCAAATATTTAAAATTTCTTCCAATTCATTTTTTATTACCGTCACCTGAGGGCCATAGATTACCTGTACTCCAGTACCGCTCTGCAACACACCGCGGCAGCCACTCTCCTTGAGGAGGCGTTCACTGATAAGACTGCCATCCTTTACAGTTACCCTCAAACGGGTGGCACAGCAGCCCAGCTCTACAATATTGGACTGTCCCCCCAACCCCTGAATAATCAAATCAGCCCGTTTCGGCTCCTGAATGTCGTTAGCAGCTGGAATATCCACAGCATCCATCGGTTCCTCATCGTCCTCCCGGCCCAAAGTCTTGAAATCAAATTTCAAAATCAGGAACTTAAAGGAGAAATAATACAGGAAAAACCACGGAATGCCCACCATAGGAATATAAATCCAGTTGGTTTTAGCATCTCCCTGCAATATACCAAACAAAATCAGGTCAATGCAGCCACCGGAGAAAGTCTGCCCCACGGTAATCTGCAAAATATGAGCCAACATAAAGGCACAGCCATCAAAGAAGGCGTGCAGTACATACAGCATCGGTGCCACAAAGAGGAAGGAGAATTCAATCGGCTCAGTAATACCCGTCAAAAAGGAAGTAAGACCAGCCGACAGCAGAAGACCACCCACCAGCTTTTTCTTCTCCGGCTTGGCGGTATGATACATAGCCAGACAAGCTCCCAACAAACCAAACATCATGGTGATAAACCGGCCGGACATAAAGCGGGACACCCCGATATAGTACTGAGTTGTGTCCGGGTCACCCAACTGAGCAAAGAAAATTCGCTGGGTTCCTTCCACCAACTGACCATCGATAATTTCCGAACCCCCCAAAGCTGTTGTCCAGAACGGCAGATAAAAAATATGATGCAAGCCAAATGGGCCCAGCATCCGCAACACAAAGCCATAAATCAATGTGCCAATATAGCCCGTGGCTTCCACCAGATCCCCGATGCCAAAGATAACCTGCTGAAAATGTGGCCATATGATAAACATTATAATCCCGAGAAAAATTGCCGAAAAAGAAGTGACTATTGGAACAAACCGGGAGCCCCCAAAGAAGCCCAAAAACTGCGGCAGCTCAGTCTTGTTGAAACGGTTATGCAATAAATATGTCATAATACCTACGGCTACACCGCCAAACACACCCGTTTCCAAAGTCTGAATGCCCAAAGCCATCCCCTGGCCCACACTGGCCAGATTATCCTCCGCCAAAGTTCCATTTATCTTCAACATAGCATTGATGGTAGCATTCATTACCAGCAAAGCCAGGGCGGCGGACAACCCTGCTGTCCCCTTATCAGACCGAGCCATCCCAACAGCAATACCAATAGCAAACAGGATGGCCAGATTGGCAAATACCACATTACCAGCCGCTGCCATAACGGCAAATACATTTTGCAGCCAGGCAATATCCAAAAATGGATAGGCTTTGATGGAATTGGGATTAGATAAAGCTCCCCCAATCCCCAGCAAAATACCGGCTGCCGGCAGAACAGCTATAGACAACATAAACGAGCGCCCAAATCGCTGTGCCATGGCAAACAGGGAGCTCCCCTGTCCTTTGTTAAACAGCTCCATAAAAAATCATTCCCCCTCAAAATATATATCACTAACCTTGCAGCATTTTGGCAAACTTGGCCGTAATAAGCTGCGGTCGGGTGATAGCTGACCCCACAATCGGCGCATAAGCCCCAGCTTCCATAACCTTGCCAATGTCCGCTGGTGTGTTGATACGCCCCTCAGCAAATACCGGTACAGTCAAATCTTTAGCCAGTCTGGCCACCAAGTCAACATCCGGACCTTCCAACTGAGGTGAATAAGATGTATAGCCCGACAGGGTGGTAGAAATCGCGTCAGCGCCAATATCTGCTGCTGACATCCCCTCTTCATAGGTAGAAATATCAGCTAATACCAACCGCCCGGCACTATGAATTCGCTCCACCAGCTTGTCAATTTTCTCCCCGGCTGGTCGTGGCCGATTGGTCATATCCAAAGCAATCATTTCGCAATCAGTGGTCAGCAAATCCTCCACCTCAGCCATAGTCGGCGTAATATAGATTTCCGAATCATCATAGTTCTTCTTTATAAGCCCAATCACCGGCAACCCGGTTACCTTCTGAATTTCCTTAATATCCACACTGCTCTGTGCCCGTATGGCCACTGCACCGCCTTCTTTGGCCGCCAGAGCCATTCGTCCCATAATAAAGGAGCTGTGCAAGGGCTCATCCGGCAACGCCTGACAGGACACAATAAGCCCACCCTTCACATCTGGCAAAAAACTCATAAAAAAATCTTCCCCCTTAAAACTTTCTGGTAATATTCACCCCGCGAATATTTTCCGGCAATAGGGCCGCTGCCTCCCTATCCAGGATAACGGCTACATCACGGTGCAGCTGCAAAATAGAGGCTGGGGCTTCTGGCGTCACATCGCCACAAACCGCCTTATAAACCGCTTCGGCTTTATTACGGCCGTTAGCCAGCAAAATAACATGCTCCGCCATCATAATGGTTTTTATTCCCATACTGATAGCATATCTGGGTACCTCGCTAACACTGGCAAAGAACCTTGAATTGGCCTGAATGGTTTCTTCATCCAGCTCCACCTTATGAGTGGTGGCGGCAAACTTCACATCCGGCTCATTAAAGCCAATATGGGCATTTTGCCCAATCCCCAGCACCTGCAGGTCAATACCGCCTTTGGTCTCAATCAGCTTTTCATAACGCTCCCCCTCGGCAATCATATCTTCAGCCATCCCGTCCGGCAGAAACACATTATCTGGACTTATGTTAATGTGCCGAAAGAAATTCTCCTGCATAAAATAGTGATAGCTCTGGGGATTTTCCGGACTCATGCCAATATATTCATCCAAATTAAAGGTGGTGACCTGAGAAAAATCCAGTCCAACACTCTTATGAACCGCCGCCAGGCGTTGATACATAGACACAGGGGTACTGCCGGTAGCCAGTCCCAACACGCTGTCCGGCTTTAAATAAATCTGACCGGCCACTATATTGGCCGCTTCCACGCCCATTTGTTCATAGGACTCGGTAATAATCAGCCGCATCTGACTCCCCCCTTAAAAATATCCAGTTTACACCATCAAGCAATTACATTTTTAACCATATAAATGCCCTATCCCATTTATTTTAAATTTTAACACATTTCCCAACAACACAAAACCCGCCAGTTAAAAAACTGACGGGTTTGATATACGGCTATTGAGCAGCGGTGGTTTTCCCACTGGAGATTGGCCATTATTTACTATATATTTCCTTATCCACCTTATTTTCCAGCCGAGCCATAACAAAAGCCGAGGAAATATCTCCGGACACATTGCCGGCCGTCCTGATACAATCCATAATAGGGTCAATACCTATAAAAAGCATTACGATAGAGGTTGGCACTCCAGCCATTTCAAAAACAGAGGCCATCACAATCACCAAAGCTCCTGGTATACTGGGAAAAGTAAAGGTCAACAAAAGAGCCCCCAAAAAGAATGGCACAATAAACTCCATATCCACCGGCAAACCACAGGACAACCGCATAATAAATACCAACATCATCAGGTAGGCACCGCTTCCGGTCATATTAAACTGGGCACCCACTGGGATGGCAAACATGGTCAGCTTTTCATCAAGCCCCAGCTTCTCCCGACAAAACCGTATGGTTTCCGGCATACAGGCACTGGAATTGCTGATAGAGAACGGAATAACCAAATATGGCAGGATTTTCCTGACAAACGGTATAGGGGATATTCGTCCCACTACGCCGATAAATATGCAAAAAACAAGCATTATCAACGGAAAGGCCAAATAACCCGTAAGTATAATTTGGCCATAAGCAAGCAACATTGAAAAATCCGTATGCAGCATCATTTTAGTCATGGATACGGCTACAACAAAGGGCATAATTGGCATCAATACCCCCATGGCATCCATGGTAAATCTATTGCAAAACTCTACAACTTCCTTAGCACGGGCTGCCCTGTCCCCGGCTTTGGCCAACAGAATACCAAAAAATAGCGCTATAAATAAAATTTGCAGCATATTGTTGGACGCGAACGGAACAACCACATTTTTGGGCACAATACCCACGATTAACTCCATCATAGTAATGGCTTTTACATTTTCTTCCCTGCCTTGCTGTATCAGTTCCGCCATTTCCGGTATAGCACCAACCCATACTCCCAAAACAGTACCGATTAACAGGACTAGAGCTAGCTTCATTACAGAAACTCCTAGAAGTTTACCGCCCATTTTACCGATATCCGCTGCATTGGACATACCGGTTATCCCGGAAATAATGGAAAAGAAAATAAGCGGACCCGCCAGCATCATTAAAGCCTGAATAAACATACTTTGAATTGGGGTAAGAATTATTGACTCCAACCAACGAATTCCCGCCTCGTTTAAATAATATTTCAGTACACCCCCCAATATAAGTCCTGTTACCAGACCTGCTATAATTTGAAAGGCTTTTTTGCTACTGGAGGAATGAACCCGGATTGAAATGATATTATCCCCGTTACTTCTATTGTAGCTTAAGGAATCCTTATGAGCCTTTAAAAGAGCAAATACATACATTTCCTCTTCATCATCGGATATTTCTTCCATGGATACAAATGGATTAAAGGCCTCTCCCCGAGCTGATACGCTGATGCTGATGTCGCCAAACCGCTTTCGGATGGTTATCTTCCCCTCAAAACGATCCGGTGCAGAAGACGCCTTCTCCAGCCTAAAAAAAGCTTCTTCCAATAAAAGCATCCCTGTAAGGATTTCTTTTTTGGTAGCGCCCATTTCTGTAAGCCGTTCTTCAAGCCATTCAATAGTTTCTCTATAATTTTTATTAGAAATTGAACAGGTTTGCAGGCTCATGTATTTTCCCCCAATAAAAAGCATAAAATGGTCTTACTTTTATTCCTTCGACAAATTATTGATAAATCCTTTAATAAAAAAAGAAGCCACTTCAAAGAAGCAGCTCCTTTAAGGTAAAAATTATTTCTTTACTACATCCACCAATTCATCCGTAAAATATGGATTAGTCAGACTCATTCCTTCCGGAACATCAGCATCACGTGGCATAAACAACCCCTTCAGGCCAACAGCCTCATTGTTGGTTTTCTTTTCAACCGGAACAACGGTCCAGAACACCACATCTGCCTTCTTGGAGGTCAAGGCAGCCGCTCTGCCGCCACTTGCTACCTGTACAACCTCAATGCTGCACTTCAGTCGCTTGCCGATTTCCGCCAAAATAGCTGTATTGAAGCCTGCCGCATTTCCATCAGCCTTCACTAAATCAAGTGGTGGTAAATCACCGGTTACAGCAATTCTCAAAGGAACATCCCCTGGCTGGAATGGCAAGGTTACTGCTGGTGGCTCTTCACCCTTCTTTAACCCGGTAACATATTCCTTTGATAGTTTATCTAAAGTGCCATCGGCTTTCATTTCAGCAATAACCCGATCCAAATCTGCCTTTAATGTTTCATCTTCTTTTCTTACACCAAAACAAAATTCATCCATCGGATGATCGGCAACTTCCTTTACTATCATATTCTTGTTTCGCTCTGTCAAGTAACTTGCCACACTTTTATAAATTCTCATAGTCTGGATGTTACCGGCATCCAATCCCATCTGCATAGCGGATAGATTATCATAATAAGTGACTACCATTGCTTGACCGGATGAATCTTTTTCTTTTAATAAGCTGTTCAGCTTATCCTCGCTAAGATTTTGTCTGGTCAACAAACCAATCTTAACAGCATTTTTCCCATCCTGATTATTGTCCTTTTGGGCGGCCTGCTGACCACCGCATCCTATCAGGACAGTCCCGGCAAGGGCACAACCCAATATAATTGTAACCGCTTTTTTCCAATTCATTCTTCGTTCCTCCTCAATCTAAATCAATTTCCTGCAACTTCAACACGCACCCGGTTCTTTCCGCCCTCATAGGCGTACGAAATACTGGATACCCGTTTTTTCAACAGGGTGATACCAATATGCTCCATCCCATCATCATCCTGACTTTCAGCCAGAATTGGATTATACTCTGCACCACCGCTAACGACTTCCATAATGATGCGATCATCGGCTTGAGCATAAGTCACATCCAGTTTAAGGTCCACCTCCTCACCGTCGGCAAAGCTGCCATGGAAAAATTCATATATCAGCTCCTCGCTGGAAAGCTGGAGCAAATAAGTATGCTTATCATTTATGCCATATTTTTCCGCAAAGCTCCAAATGCCACCCTGAAGCTTCATCAGGTCAAACTCTGACCGCTTGGAAATTTCATAACTGAAAAATGTATGCTTGCGTATGAACGATATAGTTTTTTCCCTTTGGGGAGAATTGAATATCTCCTCCGGGGAACCCTGTTCGTAAATTCCCTGATCCGCAAAAAATAATATACGATCAGCTACTTCCTGGGCGAATTTCATCTCATGGGTAACTATAATCATGGTTAATTTCTGCTTGGCCAGCATCCGGATAACCGCCAATACCTCACCTACCATAGTAGGGTCCAATGCACTGGTGGGTTCATCCAGCAGCAATACCTTCGGCTCCATCATCAGAGCACGACAAATGGCAATACGCTGTTGCTGCCCACCGGATAAAACCGTAGGAAACACCTTGGCCTTGGCTGCAAGACCAACCTGGGAAAGCAGTGACATGGCCTTTTTTTCCGCTGTCACACGGTCCATCCCCAAAAGCTGGGTTGGTGCTAAACACAAATTATCCAGCACATTGTAGTGAGAAAAGAGATGAAATTTCTGGAAAACCATACCCATTTTTCGGCGAATAAGATCAATATTCGCCCCTTTGGCCGTAATTTCCTCGCCGTCAATGGTGATATGACCTTCATCCGGTACTTCCAAAAGATTCAGGCAACGCAGGAAAACGCTTTTACCGCACCCCGAAGCACCGATTATGGCAATCCGTTCCCCCTCCTGAACGCTGAGATCTACATTGTTTAATACCGGTAAATCACCAAAGGCTTTGGACAGGCCCTTTACATCAAGAATGCCCATTTACTCCGCCACCTCCCTGGTATCTCGCCATTCCATCCAAGCGAATATTCCATATACGCAATAGGATATAGCAATGTAGATAATCATCCCACCAATGATGGTTATCATTGGCTGCATAGTTCTGGAGGCGGTATTATAAATAACCCTGGTAAGGTCTGTGATGGTCACATAACCTACCACACTGGTCCATTGAATCAAATTCACAATAGTGGACTGATAAACCGGTCTGGCAATATGCATCATCTGAGGCAATGTCACCAGCCGAAATGCCTGAATACGGGAAAACCCCAATGTTCTGGCCGCCTCCACCTGTCCAAAATCAGTAGCCATAATAGATGAACGCAGCAGTTCAGCTACATGGGCTGCCGTATGGAGCGCGAAGGCAAGAATAGCCACTGCTATAGGCGAAAGCCCACTTTGGGCCAATACACCATAAAAGAGCAGCATCAGCAACATCAGTACGGGACAGCCCCGTATCAAAGCGATGTAGCCTGCCGTCAAAAATCGCATAAGCCTGTTATTCCCCATTCTAAAAAAACAGATAACAGCTCCCAGCAAAGTCCCCAATATCAGGGCGACCAACGATATTTCCACCGTTACCCAAAGTCCTTTACAAATAGTCGTGAAGGCACCGTTGGCAATAAATATTTGATAGATTATCTCCATATTTCCTAATGCCTCCATTCTATTTGCTTTTTGCGGTTTTATCCTTTCTATTCTTCGACAAATAAATGGTAAATCCTTTATAATTAACAAAAATTTGATTTAAAAAGGAAAAGTCCCCAAAGCCAAATAAAAAGCATTTGAGGACTGTTATTAAACTGGTTCAAACCCAATCAATATTGCATTATCTTTTCCAGGTACAAGCACCGCCTTGACATTCATCACTTTGGCTATAAGCACTCTGGGAACCATCATTATCCGATTGGTCATCATCAGCAGCCAGCACCGGCATTGTCAGCAACAAAATAAAAGTTGCCAACAACAGTAAAATTTTCTTTAACATCTACAACACCTCTCTTTTGTTTCCCTTCCCAAATATAACGCTTGATGAGGACAGGCTTCTATACATTTACCGCACATTATACATTCAGCAGACGATGTCTGTCGGGCTGGATGTATATTCATAGGGCAAACATCCTGACATGTACCACAGTCTATACATCGCTGTTCTGCCAACCGTAACCTGTAAAGGCTAACATGGTTCAATATGCCATAAATAGCGCCAAGGGGACATAGCATCTTGCAAAAGAAGCGATAAATAAATATACAGCCGACCATTATCCCCAACAGAATTAAAAATTTCCAGGCAAAAAGCACACCGGCTGCCTGTCGAAATTCCGGGTGAGTGAGCAATAAAGGAATAGCGCCTTCCAATGTCCCCGCTGGACAAATATATTGGCAAAAAACCGGCTGTCCATCGCCTTGGAGAATGACGCCCCATAAGGGCACCAACAAAACAAACATCACCAGCACAACATATTTGACATATATCAACGGAGAAAACAATTTCTTTTGGGGTACGGGAAGCTTATGCAGTAGTTCCTGAAAAAAACCGAAGGGACAGAGAAAACCGCACACCAGACGGCCCACTAACACCCCCAGCAACAGAAGAAATCCACTGACATAAAAACTAAAGCCAAAGCCTGCTGTCCCCCCCACCGTTTGCAGAGCACCTATCGGACAGGAAAGCATTGCCGATGGGCAGGAATAACAATTGAGGCCCGGGGCACACAGATTTTTCCATGGACCTTTGTAGATTTTTCCTGTCCACAAATTAGTTAGTTCCCAGTTGGTTATACATACCGTCAACATCTGCACGAATCTGCGACGAAAACCAAAGGTGAAGTGCATATCCTCACCCCAATCCTATACATTCCATACAAATTCTAATGGCCGTTTGAAAAACCAGGGCGGCTTCGCCTCGCCATACGCCGCAGAACATACAGCTCACAGCCACAAACAAAAGCAGCAGCCGAATTTTTCCCACTATTGTCACTTCAGATACCTCGCCAAAAGCTCCTTATATCTTGGCACATCTGCCCCTATTACAGCCTCACCAATAATATTGCCATCAGAATCCACAAAAATAGTGGTCGGAACCGCATCTACACTGTCCAGATAGTTCATGATGCCCTCGTCCGGTATGATATTAACATATTTAACATTTGCATCGGCAGTAATTTTTTTCGCTGCATTTATCGTTTTCTTGTCATTTTTATCACTAACATCGCAGACAATTCCGATAATCTGCGCATCTGCCGGCATTTGCCGGGCCCATTTCCCCAGCTCCGGCATCTCCCCAATACACGGCGGACAGAAGGTTCCCCAAATATTAACTACCGAAACCTTTTTGTTCTTGAAGATGTCCTGTGTAACAACATTGCCGGCTAAATCAACAGCTTTAAAGGCAGGAAACTTTTTCTGCTTTGTCGTGGATGAAGCATTTTCTGCTAAGCATCCGGCCGACAATAACAGAAGTGTCATCACTATCACAGCCATGCTGGTTAACTTAATAAAATTCTTCATAATAAACCCTTCCCTTAAAAATGTATTTTAATATTTATGGTAATTATAGCAAAAATCAGTGTCCTATAGTAAAGCATTTTTAAAAAGACTAAAGCGGAGATGCTCAACACACCTCCGCTTTGATAGATACTTATCTTTAATTAACCCAGCTTTTGAGCCAAAATCTGATTTACCGTCTGTGGGTTTGCTTTGCCCTTGGACTGCTTCATTACTTGACCAACAAGGGCCCCAATAGCCTTCTTGTTGCCGGACTTGTAGTCATCTACTGCCTTCTGGTTTTCGGCAATAACCTTGTCTACGATTTCTTCAATGGCCTTGGTATCAGTTATCTGCACCAGTCCCTTGTCCTTGACGATTTTCTCCGGGCTGTCAGGGCACTGCCACATTTCCTCAAATACCTTCTTGGCAATCTTGGAGGAAATAGTTCCCTTGCTGATAAGACCAATCATTTCCCCTAAACGCTTTGCATCCACCGGAGAATCAGCGATTTCCAAATTCTCTGCATTAAGATTCTTGGACAAATCACCCATTATCCAGTTGGCTGCCAGCTTGGCATCAGCACCTGTCTCAATAACTGCATCAAAATACTCAGCCATTTCCCGGGAGCTGGTAATAATACCGGCATCGTAGGCCGATAGGCCAAACTGTTCCTCCAGACGAGCCTTGCGGGCATCCGGCAACTCCGGCAGAGACTTTCTAAATGCCTCGATTTCCTCGTCAGTAGTAATAATTGGTACCAAATCGGGCTCCGGCATATAGCGGTAGTCATGGGCGTTTTCCTTGCTGCGCATGGAAAGAGTGATCCCACGGTCCGGGTCCCAGGTACGGGTCTCCTGAATAATGTGACCGCCGTCCTCAAGGACCTCTTCCTGTCGCTCAATTTCGTAGGTCAGAGCTTCTTCTACTGCCTTGAATGAGTTGATGTTCTTCATCTCAGTGCGGGTACCCAGCACATCACTGCCAGCCGGACGGAGCGACACATTCAAGTCAGCCCGAAGATTTCCTTCCTCCATTTTACAGTTGGAAACATCAATGTACTGCAAGATAGACTTGACCTTCTCCATATAAAGACGGGCTTCCTCCGGGGAAGACATATCCGGTTCCGATACAATCTCAATAAGTGGCACACCGGTACGATTGTAATCCACATTTGATGTATCGGAATCTTTAATGGTGTTGCCGGAATGAACCAGCTTGCCGGCATCCTCCTCCATATGGATACGGGTGATGCGGATGCGCTTGGTTTCACCATTGCTCTTTACGATATCTACATAACCATTCTCGCAAATTGGCAAATCATACTGGGAAGTCTGCCAATTCTTTGGAAGATCTGGATAATAGTAATTCTTACGGTCAAACTTGGAAAATTTATTTATCTCACAATTCAGAGCCAGTCCCGCCTTAATGGCGAATTCCAGCACCCGTTTGTTAAGAGTCGGCAATACTCCCGGAAGGCCAAGACATACCGGGCATACATGGGTGTTGTGTTCAGCGCCAAAGGTAGTAGCACAGCCACAAAAAATCTTGGTATTTGTTTTTAATTCACTATGGATTTCAAGTCCAATAACTGCTTCGTAGCTCATGCTTAGTTACCTCCCAACTTAGCCCGGTCATTGTGGAATGACTGGCTCTGCTCATAAGTATAGGCCACCCGGAGAATTGTCTCCTCATCCAAGGCCTTACCAATAATCTGTAAGCCAATAGGCATATTGTCAGAGCTGTAACCGCATGGTACAGAAATTCCCGGAAGACCTGCCAAATTAAGAGGAACCGTGCAGGCATCCTGCAAATACATTTCCAATGGATTGGAAATCTTTTCACCGATTTTATAGGCAGGAGTTGGTGCGGTAGGACATACAATTACATCCACCTGCTCAAAAGCCTTATCAAAGTCTTCCTTAATCAGGCGACGAACCTTCAGGGCCTTCAGATAATATGCATCATAGTAACCAGCACTAAGGGCATAGTTACCAATCATAATACGCCGCTTAACCTCTTCACCCAAATACTGGGTACGGGTCTTGGTCATCATCTCCACCAAGTCAGCAGCATCCTCAGCCCGCTCACCATAGCTTACACCGTCATAGCGGGCCAGATTGGTAGCAGCCTCAGCCGGGGAAATAAGATAATATGTAGAAATCGCATAATCGGTATTTGGCAGGGAAATCTCCACGATTTCAGCACCAAGCTCCTTCAGCTTATCAATAGCCTCACGAACGGTCTTTTCTACATCAGGGTCCATACCCTTTACGAAGTATTCCTTTGGAATACCCACCTTCAGGCCCTTTATATCCTCTACCAGAGCCTTGGTGAAATCCGGAACTTCTTCATTTACACTGGTGGAATCCATTTCATCCCGACCGCAGATAACATTCAAAATATTGGCACAGTCGGTCACATCCTTGGTTATTGGTCCAATCTGGTCCAAAGAGGAAGCATAGGCCACCAGACCGTAACGGGATACTCGGCCATAGGTCGGCTTCATACCAACCACCCCGCAGAAGGAAGCCGGCTGACGGATAGAACCACCGGTATCAGAGCCCAATGCCCAGATAGCTGTACCAGCGGCCACAGCTGCGGCACTACCACCGGAGGACCCCCCAGGAACACACTCCGTATTCCATGGGTTACCGGTCTTCTGGAAGGCGGAATTCTCGGTGGAACCGCCCATGGCAAACTCATCCATATTAGCCTTACCGATAATAACCGGATGCTGTTCTTTAAGTTTAGTCATAACCGTTGCATCATACGGTGCAACAAAATTCTGCAAAATCTTGGAGGCACAGGTAGTCTTTACTCCCTTAGTGCAGATATTATCCTTGATGGCACCAGGGATACCCTCCAAAAAGGAAATAGTCTCCCCCTTGGCAATCTTCTCATCCACGGCCTTGGCCTGGGCAATAGCCTCATCCCGGGTAATAGTCAGATAAGCCTTTACATCACCCTCCACCTCGTCAATACGGGCCAAAACGGCTTCAGTAAGTGCAAGAGAGGTTATTTCTTTATTAACAAGCATGTCATGCAGGACATGTGCTGGCTGTTCAAATAATTTCACAGTACTGCCTCCTCGTTTAGTCTTCCAATACCTTTGGAACCTTGAAATAGCCATCTTCCTTCAGTGGCGCATTGGACAGTGCCAAATCACGATCAAGGGATTCCTTCACCACATCCTCACGGAACACATTGCTGATAGGCAATACATGGGCCAGTGGCTTAATATCGTCGGTATTAACGGCACTCAAATTGTCAAAATACTCCAGAACATCGTTGAGCTGCTGGGTATACTGAGCTTCCTTGTCAGCAGGAATATCCAGACGGGACAATACTGCGACATTTTCCATATCTTTCTTGGTAACCTTCATTTTATCACCATCCAAATCATATATTGATATAGATTTCATATAAACACACAGGGGTAATTATATCATAATATGCCGTTAATTTAAACCACTGAACAAAAATCACCCGCAACAGAAACATCGTACAATAAAAAGCTCCCGACCGAAGTCAGGAGCTAACATAAACAATTATCAAATTCAGCTGCGATTTCAGCCCAGTTCCTCTGCCAGAGCGGCCCGCACCTTGTTCAAAATATCCAGATGCACCTCCATGGACAAATTATCCACGGTAATAACATTCTCCTTGGTACAGCCATCCACACTGCCAGCCGCCACTACCGCTTTAATCATATCCATCTCCAATTCTTTATCCGGCAGGAGATTTTTACCATGTTTTAGGGACAAAAGAGCACTTATGCCCCAGCCCCACCAGTTGGACACACCACTGACCAACGAAACCTGGGCACACTCACTGGCACATATCACTTCGCCATGGGGCACATGAGCCTCAATAGCCTCCCGCAAGGCCCCCATACCGATTTCATTGCCACCATCCCCGACAGAAATCGTAGTAATTCCTCTCTTTTTTGCTTCCTCAATAATAATGGTGGTATCAGCCAGCATATCATCGATTATATTCCCCCGCATATTGTGATAATGACCATCCCGGGCCTTTCCCGGCCGCTCCAGGGTAATCACATGGGTTGGGTTGAACTCATCCAGCTGCTGCCGGATAAATTCATCGGTGTTAATGGCTGGAATCAGTACTGGGGTTGTTTTACAGCCAACCGTCTTCAAGGCAGCGGTAAATGGCTTAAAGCCCTCATCATCCGTAAGCGGCAATATATCTACCCCCATTTTTTCCAAGGATGCCGCAATATTGGCCGTCCCCAGCGGACCGTCGGTCTCACCAATATACTTGTCATCTGCCAACCGAATTGGAAAGCCTGTCAGCAAAATCACCCGTTTGGTCCCATCTAGCGCCTCATTCAGCTCTGCCACCGGATTGGCCGGCAAAGACGGTATCAATCCCCGTTTGCCTGGGTCCTCCCGCATTATACTGTCCAGTTTGTCGAAAAAAGCCATACTTACACTTCCTTACTATTCCTTGCTCGCCTTAAAACCCTTACTTACTCTGCTTTTTGCTCTCCAAAAAATCATTTATTTCGCTGTTCAGCTTATTGGTGATAAACATACAGCCCGGAGCGTGGGTGATAACCAACGGCAGCTTGGCGTGTTCAATAACCGCCTGCGGGGTTACGCCACAGCCCCAGAACACCGGAATTTCCCCGGGCTTAAATTCCACCGGATCTCCATAATCAGGCTTCAATACATCCTTTATGCCCAGCTTTTCCGGGTGGCCAATATTTACCGGGGCCCCGTGTACATTCGGAAAGCGTCCGGTTATTTCATCAGCAATCATGGCATTCTGAGGAGTCATCGGACGCATGCTGACCACCAGTTCTCCCTCAAAAATTCCCGCCGGCTCACACATCACATTGGTCTTAAACATTGGCACATTTCGCCCCATGGAAATATGACGCACATCGATGCCGGCTTTCATCAACGCTTCCTCAAAGGAAAAGCTGCAACCAATCAGGAACACAACAAAATCATCCTGCCAATAAGGCGTAGCATCGGTCACTTCTTTAGTGAGAACTCCATTTTCAAAAATCCGGTACTTAGGAATATCCGTGAGTATGTTGGCTCCCTCACCCATATCTTTGACGAATTTACTACCATGGATCACCTCTAACAGTGGACAAGGCTTCGGATTTTTCTTAGCAAACGCCTCAAAATCCTTGGCGTATTTTTCCGGCAGTATTACCAAATTAGCTTGGGCATAGCCATTGGCCATTCCCGAGGTCTGCCCGGTTATCTCCCCGTTTCTTATCTTTATCCAAATATCCTCCGGCCGCATATCGGCGTATTCTGACATAGAAGGCCCCTCCTCATTTAGATTTCTTCCACAGACACCTGAAACAGCTGCCCATTTATTTTTAAGTTGAAATTCTTAATAGCAGATTGTTTTACAGCGGAATGGTGTATTTCCTCTAGCCGGGCAGCCAGCTTTTTCACATATTCGATGTATATCGTCTGGGCTTCTGCCACACTGGTTATACAAAAGCGGATTTTCATCCCCGGCGTACACTGGGCCAATATTGGCAAATCTGCACTGATAACAGTGGCAATCTTTGGATATCCGCCGGTGGTCTGATGATCAGCCATCATCACTATAGGCTGGCCATTAGGTGGAATTTGGATTGAACCAAATACAATACCGTCGGTTATCATATCCTTTGCATCACGCCGTTTTATTGGTTCTCCCTCCAGCCGATACCCCATCCGGTCCGACTCGTTGGCGATAGTATAAATACTTTTGCCAAATACTTTCTTTATTATCTCATCGTCAAAATAATTATCCTGTGGTCCCAAGACCACCCTTATATCAGTCACATCACCTGGTTGCTGCGTCATGGTAGTAATCCGGGCCGGTTTTGTTCCAGCAATAATCTCCCTGGCAATCCCGGATGGCTCACCCACGGGCAGAACATCCCCCGCTGCCAGCTTACGGCCATCCAGTCCACCTATCTTTAGCTTTAAATTGGTGGAGCGACTGCCTAAAACCGGCGGAACCTCCCAGCCCCCTGCTATAGCAATGTAGCTTCGCATACCGTGGTTCATACCAGTGAATTTCAGTTTTTGCCCTTTACGAAGTACCAAAGACCGATAACAGTCAGCGGCCTGTCCATCGATCAGTATGTCGGGACTTCCGCCTGCTACCGCCACCAGACAATCCGACTCGGCTTCCAGTTCCGGGCCCAAAAAGGTAGTTTCCAGCACCGCCGCATATTTATCATTATCCACCAAGGCATTGGCAATAGCCGCTGAATATTGGTCCATTACGCCGGATACCTGCATACCACTGGCCTGATAGCCCGTGCGCCCCATATCCTGAACTGTTGTCATCAATCCACCATTTATAATCTTTACATTCATTCCACCATCGCCTTAAATTCATCCTCGGTTATCGGCTTAAATTTGATATATTGACCAGCTGACAGCAATACCGGCTTCTCCCGGTCAGCATCGTAGAGTCTTAACGGAGTACGGCCAATAATCTGCCACCCTCCCGGCGACTCCACCGAATAGATACCGGTCTGTTCTCCGGCAATACCCACACTACCGCTTTCAATCTTTAGGCGTGGGGATTGTTTTCGTGGGGTAGCAATAGACTTGTCCATCCCCCCCAAATATGGAAACCCAGCTACAAATCCCAGCATATAAATAGGATATTCCGGTGCTGAATGAATTTTTATGACTTCTTCCTCCGTCATATTATGGGCCGCTGCTACTTCTGCCAAATCAGGACCGTATTCCCCCCCATAAGCCACTGGGATTTCTATCACCTGTTTTTCCGGCAATTCCACTGAATTTAAATCTTTCAGCATGCACACCAGTTTATCTTTTAAGGTTAGATAATTAAGTACCAAAGGGTCATATATAATCATCAATGAACAATAAGTGGGCACCATTTCCTCTATGCCGGAAATAGAGGCTTTATCCAACAGCATTTTCAGCGCCGTAACCTGATGATTTATATCCAGACTGATCTCCTGACCGAATTCCACGGAAATAGCCTTGTCCCCACAGGTAAGAATTTTCACATTATTCATAAGGAATGCTCCTTTATTGGGAATCGTGGTCCCCCCCTTTGTATTCCCCCCAGGGGGAACAAGTTTTGCTAAAAACATTGCTACAACAAGAGGTGCCATTGCCACTCTGACTTACTTCACTTGGGGGAGATGTCACGCTTCCACTCCTACTTGCCTCCCTTGGGGGAGGTGTCACGCTTCCACTCTTACTTGCCTCCCTTGGTGGAGGTGTCACGCAGTGACGGAGGGGGTTATCCAAAATTTTTTACAGTCAAGCCATTTGCCTCCAGCGCCTGACGGATGCTCTTTACCAGCTCCACTGCCTGGGCATTGTCGCCATGCACGCAAATACTGTCAGCTGTTATGCTTATCTCCTTGCCGTTGATGCTGATAACCTTGCCTTCTTTGGCCATTTTCACCGCCCGTTGTACAGCTATCTCCGGGTCATGAATAACAGCTCCCGGCAGCTTCCGGTTGACCAAAGAACCATCATCATTATAGGCCCGGTCAGCAAACACCTCACTGGCGGTTTTCAGACCTGCCTTTTTCGCTGCCTCCAGCATTACCGACCCCGCCAATCCCATGAGAATCAAGTTTTTATCCACCGAGGCTATGGCTTCGCAAATGCCGATAGCCAGCCCCTCATCCTTGGCGGCCATATTATACAGGGCTCCATGGGGCTTTACATGCTGTAATGCCAAGCCATGTCCCTGGGCAAAAGCCTGCAACGCTCCCACCTGATATTTAACATATGCCCCGGCCTCTTGAGGAGTTACGGTCATTGGCCGACGACCAAATCCCATTAAATCAGGAAAGCCGGGATGAGCACCCACCGCTACTCCATGCTTTTTGGCCAGAGCCACCGTCCGATCCATGATAAGCGGGTCACCGGCGTGCCAGCCACAAGCCACATTTACCGATGTAACAAAGGGAATAACCGCCTCATCCATCCCAATGGTATAAGCACCAAAGCTTTCCCCCAAATCACAATTCAAATCCACTGTACTCATTTTAGCCTCCAAAATGTTAACAAAATTATTGTTCCAAGTATAAAATATTGTTCCAAATATAAAATTAGAGCCAATCACCGACAAAGTACCGAGATTGGCTCTTAAAACCGTGCTTTTTGAGCCTCATTGCTCAAATATTCAAATATCAACCGTTAAGCTTGGTGCAGCCGGTATAAGCGAAATACTCTCTTATCAGCTCATCCTTGATACGGTTTCTGGTTTTGGGATCCTTATTACCAACTTGCTTACCATCAACATTATCTGTAAACAGGATAAAGTTTGATGAGGATGTTATCAAAATTTCATCCGCATCCATCAATTCATCTAATGTATACTCCCGCTCATACACCGGAATACCAAGCCGATAGCAGGCCTGAATCATATGTGTCTTGGCAATCCCCCGCAGAATGTACTGATCATTTGGATGGGAAATCAAATTACCATCCTTGAGAATGGATACATTGCTGTGAGCACACTCTGTAACAATACCATTGCGATGCAAAATGGTTTCAGAAACGCCCTTATCATGCCCCTCCTGAGAATATAAAACCGCCGGCAACAAATTCAGGGTCTTAGCATTACCATATTCAAAGCGTAAATCCGCATGTGTGTGTACCTTGATAGGGTTTTCCATATCACCAATCTTGGAAGGACGGATATACACCCAAAGCTTACCTACCATATCCTTGGCATAAACATGATCTCTAGCAGCAATACCGCGGGTAACCTGCCAATACACAAAGTGCGTGTGGCCTTCCACCTGTTTGGTTAAATCCCGAAGCAGCTTGTTCAGTTCATCCTTCTCCATTGGAATTTTGATATCCATGGCATTGGCACTGCTATAAAATCTGTCCAGATGGTCCTCCAAAAGATACGGAACATGATTGCCTGCCGGGGTAGCCTCATAAACACCATCGCCAAAGAAATGGGAACGATCGTTAAAAGGAACCATGACCTCTTCCGGCGTACCAAGTTTCCCATCGTAATAAGCTAATTCTTTAAACATGTAATCCCTCCATAAATAAAAATATTAGGGAACAATAATTTATATTTGGTATTATACCATCTGTTTTTTTATAATACTATACTTTTTTAAAAATCTTTACATGTATACATAAATACATTAAAATACATTTCTATGTAAATTATGTTTTAGTAAAAAAGACTATTGTATTTTCTAGGTAATACAATAGTCTTTTAAGTTAGTTAGTTAAAAATTTAATTGTATAGTCGTTTTAGTGTTTCAACAATTAGTTTTACCTGAGGCACGATGGTCCAAAGCTCCAGCCGTTCCTTCGGGCTGTGAATATCATAGGTACTCACGCCAATGGACACCACATCCAGATTATGATTTTTCAACAAATGCCAACCACATTCCAGCCCGGCGTGAATGGATTCCACCTTCATCGGCTTACCATTCTGTGCCTGGAAAACCTCCTGCATAATTTTTGCCAGCTTGCTATCCTGTCGTTCCTTCCAGCCCGGTGTTTTTTTGTCAATATCCGCCGTAAAGCCAGTAAGACCAGCCAAGATATCGGCCTGTGCCGCAAAATCGTCCAGCTTGCTGTCAACGGAGGAACGCGGCATATACTTTATATTGATTAAATCCTCTGTCTGGGAAATCATTCCCAAATTGGCAGAAGTTTCCACCAGCTTCGGTAAGACCTGGGACATGGCATATACACCGCTACGCAGAGAAACCAGCAGGTTAATTATGCTGTCCCTGTCCTCTTCAGTCATAACCTGCGCCGGCAAATCAGCTCGTACAAAATCAAAGGAAATATCCTTGTCAGTATTGTCATAGACATCGACACATTGCTTGTCGGCAATGTCTATAATCCGTAAAATATCAGCTCCATTACCATTGGTTGTTATTACCACATGAGCCTCGGCCGGTATGGAATTGCGGGCCTTGCCACCGGCAATACTGGCCAGTTCATATTCAATCCCGGCCTTATTTAGTGAATGCAGCAGCATAGACATAAGACGAATAGCGTTGGCCCGCCCCTTGTTTATTTCCATACCGGAGTGGCCCCCCTTCAGGCCATTGATGGAAATCTTATAGGCATTCCTTCCATGTGGCTTTACAAATTTAACTGTTTTATTAAAATCAATATTTACGCTGCCGGCACTGCCCACTGTAAGCTCATCATAATTTTCCGAATCGCAGTTGATCAGGTAAGCGGCATCAGTGAGAAACTTTGGGTCCAGATTGATGGCTCCGGACATTCCCTGTTCCTCATCCACAGTTATAATGGCCCGCAATGGTCCGTGGTCCTTATCCTTAATATTTTTCATTATAAACAGGGCTTCAGCCACACCAATGCCATCATCGGCCCCCAAACTGGTGCCATCCGCTGACAGAAACTTTTCATCCCGTATCAGCTTAATCGGATCCGTTAACGGGTCATACCCTACTCCCGGTGCTGCCACGCACACCATATCCATATGCCCCTGCAAAATAATCACCGGTTTCTGTTCGTACCCCGGACTGGCCGGCAAATCAGCTATAACATTATAAACTGCATCCTGCTGCACCTGACAACCGAAATTTTTAAAAGCGTTAACCAGATAATCACTGACTGCTTTCTCGTGACCGGACTGCCTTGGAATTTTGGCCAGCTGTTCAAATTCCGCCAGCACACCATCAATTATTTTATCATCGGTCCATTCTAACATTATTGTTAATTCCCACCTTTTCCTATCTCTTGCTTACAGCTGTCCCCGCATAACATCGGCTACCTTCTGCACCTTCATACCAATAACCACCTGTATGCTGTTTTGGCCCATTCGCATAACGCCTTTGGCCCCGGCCTCTTTCAGCTTATTCTCATCCACCAGGCTGTCATCCTTCAGCTCCAAACGCAACCTTGTGGCACAATTATCCAAAGTAAGGACATTTTCCTTTCCACCAAGCCCGGCAAACACGGAAGCAATATTTACCCCTTCCACCACATCAGCAGACTCAACGGATGCATCCGATATATCTTCAACAGTCTCAGCATCAGTGCCATCCGGCTCATTGCCTGGCGTAGGAAGGTTGAATTTGCTGATCAGCACCCGGAATACAACATAGAAAATCACAAATGCCGCCAAGCCCAATGGTATAATCAGCCAAGTATCCTGCGCCGCCGGCAGGGAGGAAGAAAACAGAAGGTCCGTAGCACCCGCTGAGAAGGAAAACCCAGCCCGGAAGCCTACCAAAGCAGTTACATAGCTAAACAAACCATACAGCAAGGCATAAACCACATAAAGCAACGGTGCGCAGAACATAAAGGCAAATTCAAACGGCTCAGTAATACCGCACACAAAGGAACACAATGCGGCTGAACCCAAAATGCCCATAACATACTTTCTCCGCTTTTTATTGGCACACTGAACAATAGCCAGAGCCGCACCCGGAATACCAAACATCATACATGGGAAGAAACCGGACATATATATACCCAGTGACCAAGGAACATCCGCATCGGTTTCCCCGGCCCAGAAATGGGTGAGGTCCCCCAAGCCAATGGTATCAAACCAGAATACATTGTTAAGGGCGTGGTGAAGCCCCAAAGGAATGAGCAGGCGATTGAGGAAAGCGTATATACCAGCACCTACAGCTCCCATTCCGGCAATACCCTGTCCCAGGCCTACCAATGCCCCAAACAGTATCGGCCATACGAAGAAAAGAACTGCCGCAACCAGAATGGATTCCAAGCCGGAAACGATTACGGTGCTTCTCTTTCTGCTAAAGAAAGCCAACCATTCCGGCAAATCGGTATTTTTAAACCGGTTATAGCTATGGGCACCAATAATACCCGCCAAAATACCAATAAACGGATTTTCAATCTTCTGAAAAGCCAATAATGCTGCTGGCTGATCTGCAATAGTCGGCAAAAGCAGCTTCACAAAATCCGCCTGAAGCAGACTGGTAATAATCAACCAGGAAACCAATGCCGTAAGTCCAGCTGTTCCATTTTGGTCGTCAGCCATCCCCACGCCAACTCCCACAGCAAACAGCAATGCAATATGATCAATTAGTGCTCCACCGGCTTTTACCAAAAACATTCCAATGGTAGGCACCATGCCGGTTATTTCACCACCCTGCATAGAAGCCGGGCATAACAAATATCCCAGCCCCATTAGAATACCACACAATGGTAGACACGCGACAGGCAACATAAGTGACTTGCCTATTTTTTGAAGAAATTTCATTACTTGTATATCTCCTTTCATATTTGAAACCATATTTATATATACGGTTCATTTACACAGGCTATTCTTCCACAGTCTCCAACAGGAAGCTCACTGGCCGAAAGCCATCATTGCAGGAAATCATTGCCGAACGAGGATTTTTCATCCAGCCGTCATAAAAATTCTCTGCCCCGTGGGCCAGAGCCATTACAAAGGGAGACATCGTTTCCCAGGCACTTTCACACATCCCTTCCGGCCGTTGCCAACCATCAGCCACGAAAACCGCTCCTTCGTCTATATCACAGGCATGCTCGATAGGATTTTCGTATTTTTCCATCAAATCCTTATAACAGGCTTTGCGCATCACCGTAATCCTAACCTTTTTCATAAAGTCCTCCATTCAAACCTTCCCGCAAATAACACCTCGATGGATAATATTCGCGGGGGCTTCCCTTTTTCCTTTTTTATTTGGCAAAATAAAAAGCCGACTCACCAAAAAGCCGGCTTAATCCTCAAATGGTCGGGATGACAGGATTCGAACCTGCGACCTCATCGTCCCGAACGATGCGCGCTACCAAACTGTGCTACATCCCGTTTGCACACAAGATACCATAAATATCTCCGAAAGAGATTGTACCACACTTTGATATAATTTCCAATACTTTACTGATACTTATTATTATAAAAGCCTATCCACAGGCATTTTATTCTACATAATGTATCCGACTCTCATCAAATCTATCCTGCTGTTGCTTATCTTCCGCCGGGTATCCCAACGGAACCAGTGCAAAGGCATGCAGCTTATCCCCAATTCCCAGAATCTCGTCTGCCTTTTCCACCCGCTCAGGTACAGGGGCTATCCCCAGCCAAACTCCCCCAAGGCCCAACGAGGTTATTTCCAACAGAATGTAACCTGTAGTAATGGCCAAATCAATATCACCCAATTCCGGAAAAATCAAGCCATCTGTTTTTCGACAGGTAACAATAACCACCGGGGCATTGGCGGCACATCCGGCATATTGGCTGCATTCCGACAATTGGCGAATTACCTCTTTGTCTTTTACTACGATAAATTCCCACGGCTGCTGGTTGCCGGCTGACGGAGCGGTCATAGCGGCCCGAAGAATTTTCTCAATCTTTTCCGGTTCCACTTCCCTGTCTTCGTATTTGCGAATACTTACCCTTTTAAAAACTTCTTTCATTCAATATACCTCCTGCCATTTAACACCTCTCTTCTTTCTCTATTCGCTAATATTTTTGTAAATCCTGCAATACTGCCTAAAGAACCAACGAAAATAGGACCAGAGACGCACTATCTCTGGTCCTTTCTATATCATTGCATAATTCTTTGACACAATCATTTATATCTTCCAATTATTTCCAGCATTTCCTCTGGCAACCTTTTTCTACACTCACCTAACAATTCATCAGGAATAGCATAATAGACTTCGGCCACACTGCCGGATATACAGGCCAGGGTATCAGTATCGCCACCCAAGGATATTGTAGTCCTGATGACATCTTCAAAATCCTGTCCTTCCAAAAAAGCTGTCATGGCCTCCGGCACGGATTTTTGACAAGTTTCATCATGGTGGTAGTTTGGCCTTATCTCATCACATGTGCGGGATAAATCATAGCCTATTTTCTCAGTCAAAAATACCTTTATAGTTTCCTTATACTCACCGGTCCGAGCTAAATAAATTGCTCCAGCCACTGCCTGGGCCCCTTTTATTCCTTCCGGATGATTGTGAGTTACCTCTGCCGTCAGCTTGGCCAGATGCAGAGCCTCCTCCAAGCTGGCAGCTAGCCACCCTGCTGCCGATACCCGCATTGCGGAGCCATTACCAAAACTGCCATACGGCTGAGGATTTTCTTTTATTAACCACTGTCTGAACATACCACCATAACCGGCATTAGGATATTTAGCTCCCCATTTCCGCATAGAATCCACCAAGGTCATTTTTATGACTTCATCATTCATATATCTGGTATCCATCAACGCTTCTGCCACGGCAATCAACATCACAGTATCATCCGTAAAATGGGATTTATCACTAAATAACACAAAATCTTTTGTTTTATTCCCTCTATCAAACTCAAAAGGAGCCCCAACCATATCACCTATAATCGCACCATACATATAATCACGCCTCCCCATCGTCCTCATTGTCAGAAATCCAACCTGATCAATTAGCGTTTCAACGAGCTGGGAGATATGCTCGCCAGCTGTTGTAGTTTGTTTTCCCCCACCTAAAGAGGTGGGGGACATCTTAAAGCTCGTTATAGTAATCATATTTTGGCTGTGTCCACCAATCCAGCAACATATTCAATGTTTCCGTATCTTCTCCTATATTGGTACATTTATATTGCTTAGGATATCTGTTTACTTTGACAAAATGATGTCCATCAGTGCCAAAAGTTATTTCATATATACAAAATCCAGTCCAACTACGATGGGCAAAAAGTGTACTGCCTTCCATATACCAGAACCACTTGTCATCCATTGTTTTCGGTATATTCCCAAGGCGTAATATATCCATCTGTTCCTGAGTTATTGTGCGCTGGAGAATAAAAGTTTCCGTTCTATCTGGCATGGCCTCGGTTTTCCAATCATCTTTTTTAGCAGCTCCCGGTGTGTGAAAATACTCATCAAATAATTTTACACCGATATTAAACACATCAATCTTTTTTTCAGCAAATAAAATATCTATATCCCCATCTTCCTCCCAAAAATCGTAACACGCCTGAAAAGCAATTCGCCAAGCCTTTGCTACCGGATATCCGCCTTGTCCGGCTGATAGCAAAGGACATCCACCTGCATTTTTGTAATATCATTTCGAACAATTTCCAACGGCATATATAAGCCCCCAATCAAAAAGCCCCACAAACATATCTCAGCGGATAATATTCGTGGAGCTTTAGTCATTTTCCTTTAAACTATTACTATTAAGTTATTTCTGAGCATTTCGCATATCATCAACAGTAAAAGTAAAATAAGTATCCGGATATGGTTCATTTACCAAGGTGAAATGCCACCATTCCTCTGTCAGTGGTTTAAAACCATGGCGCAGCATGGCCTGCCGCAAAATCATCCGGTTTTTAAACTGCCGGGGCGTCAATTTTCCCTTCGCCGGTTCCTTGCCTTCAAATTTACCGGTATATTGACAGGTATCCGGATTGCCACAAAAATCCGGATGACTTTCTATGCCAAAGTGGTCAAAGGTACCACCCATATCTACTTCCTTGCCAGTCTTCATATCAAGCAGGGTCAAATCAATGGTCGAACCACGGCTATGACCGGATTTGGCATCAATATAGCCATCAGCAAACAGTCTGGTCTTATCTACATCAGGGTAAAAATACGGCCGCATCCGTTTATCATCCAATTTTTTCGCCCATCTGACAAAATTATCTACAGCCATTTGTGGACGATAAGAATCAAACACCTTCAGGCGATATCCCTGGGCCTTTACATCATCCGAAACTTCCTTCAGTGCCAAAGCCGCTTCACGGGTCATAAGAGCCACCGGCTGAGTATAACCGTCTATTCTGTCCCCTACAAAATTATAGGTCGAATAATAACGGATTTCCTGAACAATATCCGGCACCACATCAGCTAAAACCACAAAGCCGGTTGAATCCGATGGTGAAGTGCTGCGCAACTCGGTTACGGCCGTCACTTCCGCCCCATAACAGATTTCAGCAGAAACCTGTGGCAGCATCGATATTCCTGAAACCAAAAGCATCCCAACCAGCAGTTTTGTAAGTCTGTTTTTTATCCTCATTTTAATTCCCCATTTTTACACAAAAAATATTATTAGTAATAACAGCTACGGATTTTTGTCGTTAAATTCAGATAATAATTTTAATCTGCTTTGGCCAGTTTAACAGCCGCCAAAGCCAGCTCATCCGTAGCGTCAATAAATACACCCTTCAAATGATACATTTCCACCGCCAACGGCACTTCTGTACACCCTAAAATAAAGGCTTCAGCCCCCTGAGACTGCATCTTGGCCAACAAATTCTCCACCGGTTTGATATCATAGTTCAGGTTATTTGCCTTAACCCCATCGTAAATCATGGCATCCACCAGCTTCTGTTCCTCGCCAACAGGGGAAATACATTCCATTCCATTTTCTTCCAAAGCCTTTTGATACAGACCAGTACGGGCCGTGCCACTGGTACAGAGCAGGCCGATTTTCTTAAAGCCCCGCTTTTTTACAGCGTCAACTGTAGTTGTAATAATGGAAACCACGGGAATATTCAACTTTGGCAATATTTCCGGCAAAAAATAATGAGCCGTATTGCAGGCCATAATAATAAAATCAGCGCCACCAGCCTCGAGTCGTTTGGCGCTGGCCAGCATTTCCGGTACAGGCGATGGTCCCTGTCCCATAATAGCCTTGGTTCTATCCGGGACCTGTGTATTATTGTCCAAAAGCATGGGAATATGCTCCTGATCAGTTGCTGCATCAGTTGCCAAAATTATCTTTTTCATCAGATCCACCGATGCCATAGGCCCCATACCGCCAATAATGCCTATACGCTTCATTTCTTATCCCCCTCGTTTATAAGATTTTAACCACTACTACAGAATAACACCATAAATACACCATGTACAGCAAAAACTACAATAAATATGCCGAAAAAACAAAAAAAACCTTTTACCTATCTTTTTAATATGTTATACTCTTCCCAATGGGGATTATGACATTTTACAAAGCAAGAAAGAAGTGATAGTCATGTCAAGTTTACTAAAAGAAAACCCAAACAAACCCATTGCCGGATTAAAATTTACTGCCAGGGAATTATGTCTCTGTGCCATTATGAGTACCATTGTATTCCTAATGACCTTTATTCCGAAAATTCCTATTCCCCTTGGCTATGCCCACATAGGCGATGCAGCTATTTTCCTCATCGCACTGTTGGCACCCAAGCGCCCGGCCTTATTAGCGGCCTGCATTGGCTCCGCTCTGGCAGATTTTATAGGTGGTTTTTATCTTTGGATAATGCCTACTCTATTTATTAAATTCATTATGGCCTACATTGTATATGTAATTGCCAAGCCAGATGAAGCTCAATTTAGTTACATCAAGACTGCAATCGCCTTCGTGATTGCGTCCTTATGGATGACGGCAGGTTATGTTGCCTTTGGAGCCCTGATTTACGATAGCCTGGCTGCCGGTCTGGCCTCCGGCTACGGTCTGCTGGTAAAGAGCCTGGTCAATATCGTTGCCGCCCTGTTGGCTCTGCCATCTCTGAAAAAAGCCATAAATTTAAAATAGTCACTGAATAATTCTCCATAAAAAAATTGACTCCCAGCATCAGGCACAACCTGACATTGGGGGTCAATTTTAATATTACCAACTAATAATACACATTATAACGCCATTGTTCAAATTTTTCTTCTTTAAGAAGGAAAATCTTCCAATTAGCGTTTCAACGAGCTGGGAGATGTGCTCGCCAGCTGTTAAAGTTTGTTTCCCCCCACCTAAAGAGGTGGGGGACATCTTAAAGCTCGTTATACACTAGCCACCGGCTCATTCTCCTCTTCTTCCAGCTCTTTATGCTTGTTGCTAAACAGTTCTAGACCGCAATGCTCAACTACCAGAACCGCTAATGTCATAAGTGCCAATGCGATAATCAGCTGCAGTCCATCTACCATAAATACGAAGCTGTCAGTCCCCAGCTTGTTGTAAATTCCCATAACACTGAGAACCAATGCGCTCATAGTTACGAGGAACATAAAGGTCATTGGCACATAAAGCATCCAACCCTTCCGTCCGGTGGTACGAAGGAATACTGCCAAAGCAATAAGTACCAGTGCAGACAGCAGCTGATTAGCTGCACCGAAGAGAGGCCAGATATTCATATAACCGGCCAGGCAAAGCATATACGCCAAAATCAGGGTAACTGTGGTAGAAACATAAGTATTACTGAAGAACTTGGCCACAAGTCCCATCTCAGACCCTTCCTCAGGTGCAAATAATTCCTGCAGGGACATACGGCCGATGCGAGCTACTGAATCGATAGTAGTCATGGCCAGAGCAGATACACACATAGTCATAAAACATACAGCCACATGCTTAGGCAGGCCAAACATCATAAAGAACCCACCTACTGCACCGGCAAAGGTCTGGAAAGGTGTACCACTTGGCAATACCCCATCAGTAGCGGCGGAACAAACAATTACCAAAGCCACAACCCCCAAAAGGGATTCAACCAACATAGCACCATAACCAACACTGAGCATATCTTTTTCATTGTCGATAGTCTTGGAAGAAGTGCCGGAAGAAACCAAACTATGGAAACCGGAAACAGCCCCACAGGCCACGGTGATAAACAGAATTGGGAACAGACTGAGGCCCTTCACTTCAAAACCAACAAAGGCCGGCATATTGATGGTAGGATTGGCTACCAGAACACCGATAATAGCTCCGGCCAGCATCCCCAAGAGCAGGAAGGATGACAAATAATCCCGTGGCTGCATAAGAAGCCACATAGGGAGCACGGAAGCAACGAAGCAATAACCAAATACCACATAACGCCAAACAGTAGCATCGAAATACATTGGGAATGCAATACCGGTTGCCATCATAGCAAGGAACAATACAAAGCCAACGGCCAGCTTAACTCCTTCTTTTGGTTGGAATTTACGAATAAAGAAACCAAAGGCGATGGCCACAAAGATGTACAGCATAGATATAGAAGCAGCTGAAGCATTTGGTACAGCCAAACTGCCATCCTTGGCAAATCCGTTGAAGGTGTTGGCCACAATATCTGCAAAAGCGGCGATTACCAACAGCGTAAACAGCCAGCAGAACAGCAGGAACAGACGACGGCCGGTTTTGCCAACATACTCCTCAATCAGCATCCCCATGGATTTCCCCTGATTTTTAACCGAAGCATACAATGCGGTAAAATCCTGCACTGCCCCGAAAAACACCCCGCCAATCAGCAGCCACAGAAGAGCTGGCAGCCAGCCAAACATGGCAGCTATTATCGGACCGGTGATAGGACCTGCGCCGGCAATGGAGGAAAACTGATCGGCAAAAACCGTAAATTTAGAAGCAGGAGTATAATCCTTACCATCCTCCAGCTGATGAGCCGGTGTCTTGGCCAGAGGATCAACCCCCCAAGTCTTTACCAGCCACCTACCATATACCAAGTAGGCAGTAGCAAAGAATGCAATCGCAAAACCAACGACCATTAAACCATTCATAATCAATTCCTTCTTTCCTTGTGATTTAGAAATAATAGGCCCAACAACACCAAACAAAAAATCCTTCATCCCCAATTTCTTGAAGACGAAGGATTAACTCCGCGGTACCACTTCTCTTACTGCATATAATACGCAGTCACTTTATAACAGACCAACATCTGTCCTTTTTGATAACGGTGAAGACACCGGAGCAACTTACTACAGTCACAATACGCACTGCGTTCAGTCCTCTGCTGACAGGTGATAAAATACAGAATCCGCTTTGCCCCACTCACACCATACTGAAGCTCGCTGAAAAGCTCTACATCTGCACTCGCGTCCTGAGTCTTTGCATTTGTGTTGTTTCGTTGTGACATATAGTAACACCTTTACACTTACAGGTCAAGAATTTTTTTAAAAAATGTAATATTTTTCTATTAACGCATAAAAATCATAGACAAATATTCCCTAATTTTGCCTAAATAAAGGACAAAAACCGTTTATGTCCGCTCACAGTGTACACTGCTACACATTTGTTATCCACTGCTAAATTTGATATGATGTACTCAACAATTTTTTTAGCGGGAGTGGTAGTATTATGAAACTTAAGATGTCCCGTCGGGAATTTATGAAAATATCCAGTGCAGCAGCCGCTGGACTGATGCTAGCCCCCATTACGAACAACACCGGTAATAATGCTTTTTCGACAGCTCAGGCTAAGGGCAGTATCGCTTACGCCGGACGAAGCATCCCCCTGCTCTATGAAGCTGATGTATGTATAGTGGGCGGCGGTCCGGCCGGGGTAGCAGCAGCCTATACAGCCAGTCAAAATGGTACTTCGGCTGTCATCATCGAAAAAGGTATCACCTTGGGTGGTCTACAGACCATGGGCAATGTTATCCCATGTATGACCACTTGGGCTCCGGACAGTGACACCAATTATGTTCGGGAAGTTAAGAAACGCCTTGGAGCGTATGGTATTGACTACGATGACCACAACGATAAAAGCGAGGTGGGGATATGGACCAATCCGGAGGTTATGAGCCTGATTTATGATGAGCTATGTCAGGAGGCTCAAGTAGAAATCCTCTACAACACCAACCTGGTGGATGTAATTATGGATGGCAGCTCCATTTCTATCTGCATTGTCCAAACCATTGCCGGTCTGATGGCAGTAAAAGCCAAAACCTTTATCGACTGTTCCGGCGACGCTATTTTAGCCCGCTGTGCCAATGTTCCCAGTGAATGTGGTTTTGAAAAAACCGGCAAAAATCAACCCATGAGCTTTCGCTTTGAAATGGGCGGTATCGATTTGGAGCGGGTGTACCAGTATGTTACCCTGGAGCTAGGTGACGACTTCTGCC
The DNA here is from genome assembly GCA_902786545.1 of uncultured Anaerovibrio sp. Classification (GTDB taxonomy): domain Bacteria; phylum Bacillota; class Negativicutes; order Selenomonadales; family Selenomonadaceae; genus Anaerovibrio. The sequence continues at coordinate 717 of CADACU010000004.1, read as the reverse complement.
CTACCCGTCCTCCACATTATGAATTTGCCGAAGCAAGGCATCGGACCAAGCAATTTGTATTAGAAAAATTTATGGTTGATGGCATAAAATCCGGTGAGCTTACCGAGGAAGATGCCGAATATATGCAAGCCTTTGCCATTGTAGGCAAACCGGGCTATGTATCTATGAACTGTCCAGAACTGCCACTGGAATTCAGCGCCTCTGACCCCCTCTCCTACAGTCGGGGTGTGCGGGCTGGCCGCAAAATGATTCATCGTATCAGCCAATATTTCATAAAACATATGCCAGGTTTCGAAAATGCTTATCTGGCCAAGGAAGCCTCTATGCTTGGAGCCAGGGAATCATGGCGTATAAAGGGCAAATATTATATGACCGAGGACGATTACCACAATCAGGCCCGGTTTAAGGATGCAGTAGCCAGAACTGCCTGGTTTATTGATGCCCACGGAGAAAAGGTCAGTGAAAAGCTGCCTAAGGGGGCCTATTACGAAATACCTTATCGCTCACTCATTACCAATGAGGTACCAAATCTTATTGTGGCCGGCCGTTGCATCAGCGCCAGCTTTATCCTGCAGGCCTCCATGCGCATTCAGCTCACCTGTATGAGCATTGGCGAAGCTGCTGGTATTGCCGCCGCCTGGGGCATAAAAAAAGGAATTTCCCCCAACAACATTCGCTGGGAGGAAATCCCGGAAAACATCAGAAGTTATGTAAGTA
>CADACU010000003.1 GCA_902786545.1 uncultured Anaerovibrio sp. | reverse complement strand
TAAATGCGTGGATAAGAAGTAGTAGCAGGGGGGCGTTCCCCAGAGAGCTGCCGGGTGGTGCGAGGCAGTGGATAAGCCCTTGTGAACTGGTCTTGGAGCAGCCAGCTGAATTTATGGACAGGTGTACATCCGTAATAGTAGGTGGAGCCGGTGCTGACCGTTAAAGCAGGAGGGATAAATATCCCGGTGAGTGCGTGCTTCGGCACGAAATTGAGTGGTACCACGAAAGGCAGCCTTTCGTCTCTTTGGAGATGAAAGGCTTTTTTGTTTAGTATTTACATTTTACATAGAAGGGGAGACACGCGATGAAAAACTACACTAAATACACCAAGGGCTACTATATGCCACCAAAACCGGATATGAGCTGGATGTACAAGGAGCATCCGGACAAGGCGCCGAAGTGGTGCTCGGTTGACCTGCGGGATGGTAATCAGGCGTTGATTATCCCCATGAGTCTGGATGAAAAAATAGAGTTTTTCAAAATGCTGGTGGAGGTAGGCTTTAAGGAAATCGAGGTGGGCTTTCCGGCTGCTTCTGAAACGGAGTACACTTTCCTGCGCCGACTGGTGGAGGATAATCTTATTCCGGACGATGTTACGGTGCAGGTGTTGACCCAGGCCCGGGAACATATTATCAAAAAGACCTTTGAGGCGTTGGAGGGGGTAAAAAACGCCATTGTCCATGTATATAATTCCACCTCGGTGGCGCAGCGTCAGCAAGTGTTCAGAATGTCCAAGGAAGAAATCAAGCAGATTGCCGTGGATGGCGCCAAGCTGTTAAAGGAGCTGACCGAAGCGGCCGGGGCCAATTATCGCTTTGAATATTCGCCGGAGAGCTTTACCGGTACTGAGCCGGAATATGCGCTGGAGGTATGCAACGCCGTGCTGGATGTATGGCAGCCGACACCGGATCATAAGGCCATTATCAATATCCCGGTAACGGTGGAGATGTCTATGCCGCATGTCTATGCTATGCAGGTAGCCTATATTTCTCAGAACCTCAAATATCGTGATGCAGTGGAGTTGTCCTTGCATCCACATAATGACCGGGGGTGTGGGGTAGCTGATACGGAGCTGGGGCTTCTGGCCGGAGCTGACCGGGTGGAAGGGACCCTATTTGGCAACGGTGAGCGGACCGGTAATGTGGATATTGTGACCCTGGCCATGAATATGTTTGTGTTGGGGGTGGATCCGGAGCTGGATTTCACCGATATGCCAAAGCTGGTTGATTTGTATGAAAAGGTTACCCGGATGCAGGTGCCACCGCGTCAGCCGTACGCCGGAGCTTTGGTGTTTGCTGCTTTCTCCGGTTCCCATCAGGATGCTATTGCCAAGGGAATGAAGTGGCGGGATGAGCAGGATCCGGATCATTGGACTACCCCGTATCTGCCGATTGACCCTCATGATGTGGGCCGGGAGTACGACGGCGATGTTATCCGCATCAACAGCCAGTCCGGCAAGGGTGGCGTAGCCTTTATTATGGAACAGAAATACGGTATTACCATGCCAAAGAAAATGCGGGAGGATTTTGGTTATTGCGTCAAGAATGTGTCCGACCACAAGCACAAGGAACTGATGCCGGATGAGATTTATCAGATTTTCCATGACAATTATGTGAATGTGGAGAGCCCATATAAGCTGGTTGATTTTATGCTGAAGAAGGATGTGGATGGCAGTCGCTCCGGGGTTATCGATTTGGAAATCGATGGCAAGCCTACCACCTTTGAAGCCAAGGGTAATGGTCGCTTGGATGCTGTAAGTAACGCCATTCAAGCCAATACAGATATAAAATATACTGATTTGATATACAGTGAGCATGCTTTGGAAATTGGTTCTACTTCTCGGGCTATGGCCTACATTGGCATAAAGGGCACCGATGGGAAGATTACATGGGGTGCCGGTATGGATACGGATATTATCACAGCATCGGTATTGGCCCTCTTTAGTGCCATTAACCGCATGAAGGCATAAAAATAACACTAAAAAAGGATTCGCATGAGCAACGAATCCTTTTTTAGTGTGTGTATTATATTTAGGAGAGTTTGGAACTATTCAGCAATAACCTGAACATTATGCCTGCCTAGATAACATTATATCCAAGTTATTTCTTGCTAGTTTCCTGCGCTTTTCTCAAAGCTTGAATATAATATAACATAAACGAAAATGATTTTCAATACCTAAATGAGAAAAATTTTCAAAAAAATTAAAAGAGCTGTAAAAACAGCTCTTTTCGCATATTTTTAGATATTTGAATCCTGGACAGAATCAAACATATCAGTGATTTCCTTGGTTGGTTCCTTGTCCAGACGGCTAACAATGTAAATTGCCAGCAAAGAGAAGGCAAAGCCCGGAATGATTTCATACAGGCCAAAGAGGGCCAGCTGCTTCCATATGAGTACGGTCAGTCCCCCGACGATGATACCGGCCAGTATACCGTTGCGGGTTGCCCGGCGCCAGAACAGGGACATGATGAGAGCCGGACCAAAAGCTGCACCAAAGCCGGCCCAGGCGTAAGCCACCATATCAAGGATGAAGCTGTTTGGATTCATGGCGATGCTGATGGCCATAGCAGAGATGGCCAGTACCGCTGCCCGACTTACCCAAATAAGTTCATTTTGGCTGGCGGATTTACGGATAACAGACCGGTAGAAGTCTTGGGAAAAAGCGGAAGCGGCTACCAGCAGCTGAGCCGAAGCAGTACTCATTATGGCGGCCAATACGGCGGAAAGTACTAATCCCCCAACGAATGGACTAAAGAGCTGTTCGGTCATTACCAGAAATACTGTTTCTACCTTTGGACCAACCAGGGGTTCAGTGAGGAATACGCTTCCCACAATACCAACTGCGACGGCGGCGGACAGGGAAACGGCCACCCAAACCATGGCGATGTGCATGGCCCGGCTCAGTTCACTGGATGATTTGATGGCCATAAAGCGGACCAAAATATGGGGCTGACCAAAATACCCCAGGCCCCAGCCCATCAGGGAAACGAATTCAATCATGGAGATGGTGGACCCATCTGGTCCCAAAAACGGATTGAAGAAGGTCGGGTTGATGATACTGACTGCCGTGGCAGTGTTGGACACTCCCCCCAGAGCGTATACCGCTACGGACGGTACCATAATAATGGCAAAGAACATCATCACACCTTGGATGAAGTCCGTCCAGCACACTGCCATAAAACCACCGGTCAAGGTGTAGAATACCACGACAAACGCTCCCAGCAATACGGCGGTGGAATAGTCCAAGCCAAATAGCGTGCTGAACAGCTTGCCACCGCTGACAAAACCGGAAGCGGTGTAAATAACGAAGAAAATAATAATAAATATGGCCGGGGCAATGCGAAGCACATTGCTGTTATCATGGTAGCGGTTCTGGAAAAAGTCCGGCAATGTCAGGGAATTGTTGGCGATTTCCGTAAATTTCCGCAGCCGGGCTGCAATGAATTTCCAGTTGGCATATGTGCCCAGGGCCAGCCCCAAAGCAATCCAGCCGGCGTTCAGTCCGGCCAGATAGGCGGCTCCAGGCAGGCCCATCAGCATCCAGCCACTCATATCAGAGGCTTCCGCGCTGAGGGAAGTGACCCAGGCTCCCAGCTTTCGATTGCCGATGATGTAGTCGTCCATATCGTTGGTCTTCCGATAATAGTACAGGCCGATGAACATCATTAGCCCCAGGTAGAGGACGAAGGCAGTAATTATTAAAATATTATCCAATGATTATTCCTCCTATATAAAAAATACAATACTAATTATACTAAGAAAGTAATAGTTTTGGCAAATATCTTTTGGGGGATAGGATTTGTTTCTTGGCTTAAATTTATGACCGCAATAAAGGAATTTTAAATTTGTTGTCGAAGTAATAATTAAGTTTCGTAGAATTCCTAAAATCCTTTTCTTGAATTGATAAAATTTTTTCTGTATACTTGAATAAAAAGTGTGGGATTTTTTTACCAAATAAAAGGATTTTGGCGTTTGTGTCGAATATTTAACAATGATAGATAATATGCGAAGAAATGCAGGTGATTGTTTGTGGAAAAAGTCAAGGTTATGGTGGTTGATGATTCCAGGATAAGCCGTATGATGGTTAGTTCTATGCTTGCCAAGACTAATTTTGAAATATGTGCAATGGCTGAGAATTCTGCTCAAGCGGTTGCTCTTTACGCTAAAACTAAGCCAGATGTTGTTACAATGGATATGAACCTGCCGGATGAGGATGGTATCGAGTGTACCAGCCGTATTCATGCTATTGATCCAAAGGCCAAAATTGTCATGATCAGTGCCATGAAAGACGCCAAGCTGATTATGCGGGGGCGTATGGCGGGGATTAGTGCGTTTTTGCAGAAGCCGGTTAGTACCAACGAGCTTATTGATACTTTGATGATTATGTGCAAGGATAATGTAGGCACGGTGGCTACTTATCGGGAGTCCTATGTCACTACTTTTGCCAAGGTTCTTCAGCAGACACTTATGCAGGTGTTTGGCGTACAGAGTGAGATTGATATTGCCAAAAATGATCAGACCGTTGTCCAGGTGGATGGCGTGGCTTTTGTAGTGGGTATAGTTGGTGAGCCAAGAGGCCGTGTGGCTCTTTATATGAATTCTGATACCATGTATGGCCTGTCCAAGGCTATGCTGGGAATGAGTCCTGATGATGAGCTATCTTCGGAAGAGGCCGAGGCGGCAATCGAGGAAGCTGGGAATATTATCTCCGGTCGGGGTGTTTCCAAGGTAAATGATATATTTAAAGATAGGGAAATGCGCGTAACACCACCAGGGACCATTATCGGTTCAGATATTGTATTGTCTAATCCTGACCTTATCGCCTTTAACATTAAGGCAAAGACTCAGTATGGTGATGTGTTTATGAATGTTGGTTTTGCGAGGGGAGTATAATTTATGGATGTAAAATTGGTCAATCCTTTCATAGACGCTTTTACTACCGTTCTTCCTCAGATGGGCTTTGCTACTCCGACTCGAACTGGCATGAGTGTCAAGGAGAAGAGTGCAACAAGTCTTGGTGTAGCCGTTATAGTAGGTTTTACCAAGGAAATCAGAGGCAGCGTTGTATATAATATGAGTGAAGAAACGGCGAAGTATATTGCGTCCACAATGATGATGGGCATGCCGGTAGAATCCTTCGATGAAATGGCTCAGAGTGCGATTTCGGAAATGTCCAATATGCTTACTGCAAATGCTGCTACCAACCTTACGGCTTTGGGCCTGGAGGTGGATATTTCCACGCCAAGCTTGACTGTGGGAGCGGATTTTCAGATTAAGATAAGCAATGAACAGTACCTAACCATTATGATGGATGTAGGTGGCCATACGGTAGAAATCGATGTGGCTGTACAGTAACAAGTAACAAATTAAAAAGAGTAGTCAGAAGGTGGCTGTGGAGATGAAGAATTTCCACAGCCATTTATGGTATATATTTTATTAAAAAAATGTTGGCAATAAATTTGATTTTCAGTATAATAGGAATAGTTTTGTAGAAATGCAGAACCGAATATATGTTTTGTTTTTATAGAGGTGTTTTCAGCCCTGGAATAATGGGTGAAGAAAGGCGATATGATAAAGGTTTTTGTTACTACTACCGGTCACCAAAAGGGACTGGACGGCAACAAGGAAAAGGTTCTCCATGGAGCCGAGGGCCAGTATTATTTTCGTAACGACAAACACTACATTAAATATGATGACAGCAGTATGGACGAGGATAATGTGATACGCACTACCTTAAAAACTGATGGCCGGGATTTTAATATTTTTCGCCGGGGGGCAGTGGATACTGAGATGACATTTTCCTTGGGGAAAACCACCCGCACAGCCTATCGTACTCCCTATAGTATGATGGAGCTGGAAATCAATACCAAAAAGCTGGTAATTGATATGGGAGAGGCTGCCGGCAAGGTGGATTTGTGCTACGATATGGCGGTAAATGGTGATTTTGTGGGTGAATATGAGCTTAGCATAAAAATCACCAAAGCAGAGTAGAATTAGGAATTAAGAATTCAACATTCTTAATTAAGTATACAGGGAGGCTATGGTTTTGGATATTAAGGATACACTTTTGGCGGCTATTGAAAATGCGGCGAAGGCGGCTATTTCGGAAGGAGTTTTCCCAGAGGCCGATTTACCGAATATTATTTTGGAGGTTCCGCCCAAGAAGGAATTGGGTGATTTTGCCACCAATTTTGCCATGCAGTCTGCCAAGGCATTTCGAATGAATCCCCGGAAGATTGCCGAGGAAGTAACCAGCCGGATTTCCGGTGATTGGTTGGAGCGGATTGAGATAGCTGGTCCTGGCTTTATAAATTTCTTTTTGAAGTCCAATGTTTTGTATGATGGCCTGGCGGCTATCATGAAGCGGGGGCAGGGCTTTGGCCAGCTGCCGAAGAAGGATATGGCACCGGTACAGGTTGAATATGTCAGTGCCAATCCTACCGGTCCACTTCATGTAGGACATGGTCGAGGAGCCGCCGCAGGCAGTGCTTTAGTGAATGTTATGCGGGCAGCCGGCTATCCGGTTACCAGTGAGTACTATATCAATGATGCCGGCAATCAGATTAACAATCTGGCCTTGTCGGTAAACCACCGTTATCTGGAGCTGCTTGGTAAGGCTACGGAAGATACCTTCCCGGAAAACGGCTATCATGGTGCGGATATTATTGATACTGCTCGACGGATTATTAAAAAGGATGGGGAAAAGTACTTGAATATGTCTGAGGAAGAACGCCTGGGCATATTTAAGGAGCTGGCATTAAAAGAAAAGCTGGCGGCTCTCAAAGAGGATTTGGAAGCCTTTAACTGTACCTTTGATGTGTGGTACAGTGAACGCACTCTGCATCCGGATAAGGTCAAAGCAGCAGTTGAGGTGTTAAAGGCCAATGGTAAGATCTATGAAGAAGACGGTGCTCTGTGGCTGAAGTCCACTGAATATGGGGATGACAAGGACCGGGTTGTAATCCGGGACAACGGAGTGCCTACCTACCTGGCTGCTGATATTGCCTATCATAAGGATAAGTTTGAGCGGGGCTTCGGTAAATTGATTAACATTTGGGGTGCTGATCATCACGGCTACATTTGCCGGGTAAAGGCGGCCATGAGTGCCCTGGGCTTTAATGCCGATAATCTGGATGTGTTGCTGCTGCAGATGGTTCGCCTGCTGCGGGGCGGCGAGCTGGTGAAGCTCAGCAAGCGTACCGGCCAGACGGTAACCTTGGCCGAGCTGATTGAGGAAGTAGGGACTGATGCGGCCCGTTACTTCTTTATTATGCGGTCCATGGACAGCCAGTTGGATTTTGATTTGGATTTGGCCAAATCAAAGACCAATGAAAATCCGGTTTATTATATTCAGTACGCTCATGCCCGTATTTGCAGTATTTTCCGTCAGGCTGAGGAAACTGGCCTGAAGGTGGGAGATAATGTTGATTTGACTCTTTTGACCGATGAGACGGAAATTGACATTATCAATAAATTGCAGGAATACGAGGAAGAAATTGAACGGGCAGCGGCAGAATATGCTCCACAGCGTATTGCCCGTTATGCTTACGATTTGGCCAGCAAGTTCCACAGCTTTTATAATCAGTGCCGTATTTTGGGAGTTGATGAAAAGCTGGCGGAGGCCCGCCTGGCTCTGGTAACTGTTACAGCCCATACCATCAAGCATGCCTTGGGGATTTTAGGGGTATCAGCACCAGAAAAGATGTAATATTGATAAATATAGAAATATAAATTTTACGGAGGCGTTTTAAGTGGATTATTTAAAGAGTACCGATGTGGAAGTTGCTGCTTATATTTTGGCAGAGCATAATGCAGATTTGGGCAATGTGGTGGACTCCTCCGCCTATGAGCCGATGTATTACAAGGACCTTATTATGGAGGTTATCAAGCGGAAAAAGAAGCCGGTGCAGTCCTTGCCGGAGGCTATTTCCGAGATTTATACCCAGATAAATATGGACGGCAGATTTACTTACAGAAACGATGGTAAGTGGGGGCTTACTGAGTGGTATCCGGTGGAGAAGAAAGCCTCCCGTGGCGCCCGGTCTGTATCCCGTGAGGCGGCCCTGGAAAAGAAAAAGGCCAACGATACCCATAAGTTTGAAAGCATTCAGGAAAATAATTGATTTTTGTGTATAGGAGGATAAAATTATGGCAAAGTATATTTTTGTCACTGGCGGTGTTGTATCTTCGCTTGGTAAAGGCATTACTGCGGCTTCCCTGGGGCGCCTTTTGAAAAACCGTGGTTACAATATTACCATCCAGAAGTTTGACCCGTATATCAATATTGATCCGGGTACCATGAGTCCGTATCAGCACGGCGAGGTGTTTGTCACTGATGATGGTGCGGAGACTGATTTGGATTTGGGTCATTATGAGCGGTTTATTGATATAAATCTTACCCAAGGCTCCAACATAACTGCCGGCAAGGTATATTGGAATGTAATCAACAAGGAACGCCGGGGCGACTACCTTGGCAAGACTATCCAGGTTATTCCTCATATCACTAATGAAATCAAGCAGCGGGTCTATGATGTAGCTACGGAAAGCGGTGCTGATGTGGTTATCACCGAAATCGGCGGTACGGTTGGTGACATCGAGTCCTTGCCATTTATGGAAGCTATCCGTCAGGTGAAAAAAGAAGTTGGCAAAAATGATGTACTTTACATTCATGTGACTTTGGTTCCATATATTTCTGCAGCCGGCGAGTTAAAGACCAAGCCGACTCAGCATAGCGTAAAGGAACTCCGCAGCATAGGTATTCAGCCGGATATTTTGGTATGCCGTTCGGAAAAGCCACTGACTGATGAGATGAAGGCCAAGCTGGCTATGTTCTGTGATGTGGACAAGGAAGCTGTAATTGAAAATCGCACTGCCTCCACTATTTATGAAGTGCCTTTGATGATGCAGGCCGAGGGTCTTGACCGCATTGCCATGGAAAAGCTGAATATGGACTATGTTCCGGTTAATATGGACAGCTGGGAGCAAATGGTTTATAAGATCAAGCACCCGAAGAAGCGGGTGAAGATTGCGGTAGTCGGCAAGTATGTTGAGCTGCCGGATGCATATATTTCCGTGACTGAAGCCCTGCATCATGCCGGAATTGACAATGAAGCTGAGGTTAAAATCCACTGGGTGAATGCCGAGGAACTGGAAAAGAACAATTACAATGAGCTGGATGATGTATTTGCCGGCTGTAAGGGTATTTTGGTACCAGGTGGCTTCGGTGATCGGGGCGTGGAAGGCAAGATTATGGCCATCCGCTATGCCAGAGAGAACAAACTGCCATTCCTGGGTCTGTGCCTTGGTATGCAGTGTGCTGTTATTGAATTTGCCCGCAATGTTTGTGGCTTGGCTGATGCCCATAGCTCTGAGTTCTGTACTGAAACCAGCAACCCGGTTATCGACTTGATGGAATCTCAGGTAGATGTTGAAGAAAAGGGCGGTACTATGCGTCTTGGAGCATATCCGTGCAAGATTAAGGAAGGGACTAAGACTGCAGCGGCTTATGGTACTCTGGAAGTCAGCGAGCGTCATCGTCATCGGTATGAGTTTAACAACAAATATCGCAAGGAATTGACCGATGCTGGTCTGGTTCTGGCCGGTACTTTGCCTGATGACAGCCTGGTGGAGATTGTAGAGGTTCCTGATCATCCTTGGTTTGTGGCATCCCAGTTCCATCCGGAGCTTAAATCCAGACCAAATAATCCACATCCATTATTCCGGGATTTTGTAACTGCCGCTTTGGAAGTAAAATAATAAGAAAAAATACAAAGGCTTATGACCGGGTTATGCCCGGGCATGAGCCTTTTTCTATGACACTATATAGTTTTTGACACAAATTTTGTATCGAATATAATTGTTTTAATCTGAAAAGTAGGAATTTTTCCTACATAAAATCAGACTAATTCCTATTTTATTTAAAATTCCCTTGTGCCATAATATAAGAGGCGATACGAATGTCGTGGTATAAGGCTCGGTTGGTCTGTATTAGAGGGGTGCAGGGGAGCTGGCGCCACATAATGTATGTTCATAATTTACTTTAAGGAGTGAAACGAAACATGAATTTTCTTATGAAAATTTTTGGCACTGGTCAGGATATGCCTGTAACTGGCACACCTGAAGAGGTCAAGAAAAAGTTCAACAGTATTCGTTGGCGGGTGTTTGCATCCATTACTATTGGATATGCTTTTTATTACATCATCCGTCAGGGATATTCCGTAATCAAAAAGCCTATGCTTAATTCTGGTGTAGTTACCCCAGAGCAGATTGGTATTATTGGTACTATTTTCTTTATTACTTACGGTGTTGGTAAGTTTACCAACAGCTTCTTGTCCGACCGGATGAACAACAAGCGTTTCTTCGCGTTTGGTTTGTTCATTTCGTCCATTACCATGACCTGCATGGGTTTGGTAAATTCCTTTGTTCCATTGGCAGTTCTTTGGGGTATTAACGGCTGGTTCCAGTCCTATGGTGCAGGTCCTTCCATCGTATCCCTGAACCAGTGGTTCTCCAAGAAAGAGTTTGCTACCCTCTATGGTGTATGGTTTACAAGCCACAACCTTGGTTCTGCTTTTGCATATTTTGCTATTGCGGCAGTAGTAACTGCTTATAGCTGGCAGGCAGGCTTCCTGATGGCTGGTATTGTTGCCCTCGTTGGTTCAGTATTTATTTATCTTGGTATGAGTGACCGTCCTGAGACTCAGGGCTTGCCTAACGGTGCTGTTTACTATGGTGAGAAAACCCAGGAAGAGGTTGACGCCATGAAGAATCAGTCCGTAGGTTCCATGCAGTGGAATGAAGTTGTTAAGAACCCAGCTGTTTGGGTTCTTGGTTTGGCTTCCCTGTGCGTATACATTGCCCGTTACGCAGTAGAGTCCTGGGGCCCTGTATATCTGTCCACCGTTAAGGGGTATGATATGATGGGTGCTGCCGGTGTTATGGCTTACATGCAGGTTGCCGGTATCTTCGGTGCTATGATGTGCGGCTGGATTTCTGACCGTTTCTTCGATTCCAGAAGAAACATTCCTGCACTGATCTATGGTATCCTTTACACTGCTTCTATCGCAGGCTTTGTATGGGCTCCACAGAATTTCGCTACTGACTTGGTATGCATGACCTTCTACGGTTTCACCATGGGTGCTCTGGTATGCTACATGGGTGGTCTGATGGCCGTTGATATCGTTCCTAAGCGGGTTACTGGTGCTGCAATGGGTATGATTGGTGCATTGAGCTATGTTGGTGCAAGTACTCAGGAGTTTGTAACCGGTAAACTGATGACTGTTACTCCGGTATTGGATGCTAATGGTGTTCAGATGCTTGATCAGGCTGGCAAGAAGATGATGGAGTACAACTTCGGTGCTGCTCCTACATTCTGGGTATGCGCTGCACTTGGTGCAACTCTGTTGCCAATCTTGGTATGGAACGCTAAAGCAAAGAATGACGAGTAATTAAACCGTTCCCTCTATATAGAAAGGTGTCTGGATTTTTCCAGGCACCTTTTTCTAATGGGGCAATGTGGCAGGAAAAAGGGATTTGTGGTATTATATATGCGTAATTTTATTGAAATGCGGTGGGTCTATGAAGAAAAATTGGCTGCTGTTATTGGGCTTTATTTTTTTGTGTTTTTGTACCATATGCGGCGGTTGCGAATCAACGCAGGGTTATATTGATTTTACCAATATGCACTCCCAGGCTACAGCGGATAAACAGAATAACAATACCACTGACGGCAAGAATCAGACGCTGCGCATTGGCTTTGCGTCGGTACTGTCGCCTCGAGAGGCCCAGCAGTCATACCAGAAGATGGTAAACTATGTCTCTGCAAAAATGGGTCGTCCGGCAGTGCTCATACAGCGAAAGACCTATGAGGAGCTGAATATGCTGTTGGCGGGGGGAGATTGTGATATTGCATTTATTTCTACAGGAGCCTATGCGTCTTATCATGGGATACAGCCTATTGAGGTGTTGACCATGACCCAGACCTACGGTACGGTGTATTATAAGGCTTATATTATTGTACCGGCTGATAGTGATATTACAGATTTTTCCCAGCTACAGGGCAAGGTGATGGCCTTTACGGACCCTATCAGTTATTCTGGCCGTTTGGCGATTGATTACAAGTTACTGGACGAATACAAAACTACGCCGGAGCAATTTTTTCAGCGGTGCTTCTATACCTACAACCACGATAAATCCTTGTGGGCAGTGGCTAATAAGCTGGCTGATGTAGCTGGCATTGACAGTGAGGTATATGAATACGATTTGCGAAATAATCCGGAGCTTGCCAAGAAAATTCGGGTGATTGCTTCAACAGACTCGGTACCGACTGGCCCGGTGGTTGTCCGGAAGGATTTGCCGGAGGCGGACAAAGAGAAAATCCGGGAAATATTCTATAATATGAGTAATGAACCTCATCTGAAGCCTTATATGGCACAAGTTATGATTGAACAGTTTGTGCCACCGATTCCGTCAGCTTATGATGAGCTGCGCCGAAAATACAATCAGCGGGAACGCTTGCCGGGGGATTAAGCCCAATGGACAATGAAAGTATTTATTTTAAATTTAATATACTGATTGTGGGCACCATTTTCTTCTGCGGGCTGATTATGGGTTTTATGCTGCTGACTTCTATCAGCAAGTATATGGAGAATGGGCTTATTGCCTCCGGACAGGAGCTGGCATCATCATTGTCAGTAACTGTGGGAAATGATATTCTCTTTGATGACCGGTTTTCCGTATGGGAGCGCTTGTCTAAGACCATGGAGACTAATGACCAAGTGAGGTACATAATTGTTACCTATCCCAACGGGGAAGTGATGTTGTCGACATTTGGCAACAGTCTGCCTGAAGGACTGACTGAAATTCGGACTTATGACGGGAGCAAGGATATTGATTCCATGCTGTTTTCCAGCAGTGAAGGTCGTATCCGGGAAATCATGGAGCCCATTGACGATGGGATGATTGGCTATATTCGGGTAGGTATGTCCGAAAAAAAGATGAATCGTATTTTACAGGAGCGCTGTATGGAAACGGGGGTAGCTGTTTTGCTGCTATGTGCCTTTTCGGCTTTTATGGCCTCCCGATATGCCTGGAATTTTTTGCGACCAATCAGTAAACTGGTATATGGTGTACAACAGTTGGAAAAGGGTAATTATGGTGTAAGGGTACCGGTATATTCCACTGATGAGGTGGGAAAGTTGGCCGAAACCTTTAACAGTATGAGTACGCAGATAAAGAAAAATACGGAGGAAAACAACCATCTGCTGCAGGAATTGCGGCTGAAGGAGCAGGATAGAATATGGCTCATCAATCAGCTGTTTAATGCCCGCGAGGATGAGCAACAGCGCATTTCCCGGGAGTTGCATGATGAAAGCAGCCAGTCTATGGCGTCGATACTCACCTATTTGCGAATATTACATGATAGGTTGGATACAGATGAGCAACGGGAAATGCTGTTTGAGATTCGGGAGCTGACCGCTGCTACCCTGGGAGGGATACGGCAACTGGCCGTAAATCTTCACCCGCCGCTTTTGGATGATTTGGGCTTGATTGTGGCCATTGAAAAATATTTGGATCCTATCAAGAAAATGAATCCGGATATGAAGATTAACTTCAAGCACCATGGCGATTTCTCCGAACTGCCAAAACCGATTTCCCTTATGTGTTACCGCACCATTCAGGAAGCGGTGGCCAACAGCTTAAAGCATGCTGAGCCGAGCCAGATTGATGTAGAGGTGGAATCTGATGGCGTTATGCTGACCATGTGTGTTCGGGATAATGGTAAGGGCTTTAGTGAGGATGAGGCAGAAGAGGCCCGACTGAACCGTCATTTGGGACTGGTGAGTATGAAGGAACGGTCCAAGCTGTTAGATGGACGGTTTGAGCTGAAAACGGGCATTAACAAGGGAACTGAGATTACTATTGAATTACCGATATATGAAATAGAAGAAGGGGAGGAAATAAAGAATGGGCAAGAGTTTGAGAATCCTGTTAGTTGATGACCATCGAGTATTGCGTACAGGGATGAAAATGCTGCTGTCTTCCCAGAGTGATTTTCAGGTGGTAGATGAGGCTTCCGATGGTAAGGAAGCCTTGGAAAAACTGGCTACAGAAAAAATAGATTTGGTGCTGATGGATTTGTCTATGCCTGGTATGGGGGGGATGGAGTGCCTGCGGGAAATTCGCTTGCGAAATTATCCGGTGAAGGTGCTTATTCTGACCATGTACAGTGAACAGCAGTACATAAAAGAAGTGATGCTGCAGGGGGCAGATGGCTATCTGTGCAAGGATTCCCTGGACTCAGAGCTGTTTCAGGCTATCCGTACTGTGGCAGATGGCGGACGGTATTTGGGGGCCAAGGATGCATATCTGCTGATTGACAGTTTGATAAATGAGCCACCGGAACTGGTGGAGCTGTCCAAGCGGGAACGGGAAGTACTGGCCTTGCTGGTGCATGGCTATTCCTTGTCGGTTATAGCGGAAAAGCTGTATATCTCCATAAAAACCGTTTCCACTTATAAGACCAGGCTTATGCAAAAGCTGGGTTGTACCCAGAAGTCGGAGCTGGTAGACTATGCTCTGAAGCATAATTTGTTAAATTGATTTAAAGGTGATACAATGCAAAATTTGTTTTCTGTCCTGTTGGAGGACAGTTCAATTCAGCAAATAAACACCTGTTATAATAGGGACAAGGGGCAGGCCTTTGTGTATGGTTTATCCGGTACGCAAAAGCATGCCTCCTTTTCTGCTTGTTATGAAAAAAATCCGAAAACAAGTGTAATAATAACATATGATACGGAGGAATTGGCCAAGTGGCGGGAGGATTTATCATCTCTGCTGCCGGAGGCTGATATTGTAGAAATGCCGGTGCTGGATATGGTGGATTTTGCTGTGGCGGCCAAGGGCATTGCCAGCAATTCCAAGCGTATGGAACTGCTGGGCAGATTGCTGAAGGGGGAGCAGCTCATTCTGCTTACCACGGCCCAGGCTGCAGCCCAAAAGGGGATTTCGCCCAAGCAGTTTAAGGCATTGAGTCTAAAGCTTGTCATAGGTGATGTTATAGAGCGGGAGGACCTGCTGGAACATCTGGTGAAAATGGGTTATGAGCGCACTGATCAGGTGGAGGTGCAGGGAGAATTTGGGGTTCGGGGTGGCATTGTGGATATTTTCCCGGTGAACAGTCATCAGCCGTACCGTATTGAGTTCTTTGATGATGAAGTAGACTCCATCAGATACTTTGATGTGGACAGCCAGACTTCTGTTGGCAAGTCGGATAAGGCAGAAATACTGCCCTTTGATGTGTTTGACGACAAGCATCGTAAGTCCATGTTTACGGAATTTCTGCCCAAGGATACAACTCTGGTTATGGATGCTCCCTTGAAAATTCGGGAGGAAATCATCAAGCTGATTAAGGAAAATCCGGATATTAAGAGCCGGCTGTTCACCTGGGAAGATTTTCTGGGAAAAATCAATAGCAGGAATGTGCTGTATATGGCTATGATGCTGCATAGTCTCCACGGCATAACCCTTGACCATATGATTGGCGTTTCTGTGCAGGGAATGGCCTCCTATCAACGGCAGTTTGATATGCTGGTCAATGATATGGAGGACTGGCTGAAGGATGGCAACCGGGTACTGGTGACTCTGGGGGATAAGGCCAAAATTGCTTCTCTGCGGGAAATAATGGCCCGACACCGGCTGCCTTCCACGGAAGGGGAAAGTACCACTGAATTAAAGCCGGGGACGGCTGCCATAATCAAGGGGACCCTTCTCAACGGATTCGAGTTGCCCAATGATAAATTGGTGGTAGTGACCGAAAAGGATATTTTTGGCCGCCAGAAAAAGAAATTTGTCCGAGCCAGCAAGGAAGAACGGATAACCCATTTCCGGGAAATCAATGTGGGGGATTATGTGGTCCATGTCCAGCATGGTATCGGTAAATATTGTGGTGTAGAAACCAAGGAAATCGATGGGATAAAGCGGGATTATCTCTACATCCAGTATGGTGGGGAGGACCGGCTGTATGTACCGACGGACCAGGTGAGCTTGCTGCAGAAATACATCGGCAAGGACGGCGAGGTGCCACGGCTGCATAAAATTGGCAGCTCCAGCTGGAGCAGGACCAAGTCCAAGGTCCGGTCCTCCGTCAAGGATATTGCCAAGGAGCTTATTCAGCTGTATGCTACCAGAAAGCAGGCGGATGGTTATGCTTATTCGGCTGATACGGTATGGCAGAGTGAATTTGAGGATGCCTTTCCATATGAGGAAACTCCGGATCAGTTAAACGCCATTGCGGAAATCAAGGCTGATATGGAACGACCGCAGCCCATGGAACGATTAGTGTGTGGCGATATTGGTTTTGGCAAGACTGAGGTGGCTATGCGGGCTGCGTTTAAGGCTGTGATGGACGGCAAGCAGGTGGCTGTACTGGTACCAACCACTGTTTTGGCGCAGCAGCATTATAAGACCTTTGCGGAACGGTTTAATAATTTTGGTCCAACGGTGGAGGTAATAAACCGGTTCCGTAGCCCGAAGGAACAAAAGGAAATTCTGGCCAGGGTAGAGGATGGGCGTACCGATATTTTAATTGGTACCCATGCAATTTTGAATGCCAAGAAGGTAAGATTTAAGGAACTGGGCCTGCTGATTGTGGATGAAGAGCAGCGGTTCGGCGTGGCGCAAAAGGAAAAAATAAAACGGTTGGCGGCGGGGATAGATGTGCTTACTTTAAGTGCTACCCCTATTCCGCGAACACTGCATATGTCTCTGGCGGGGGCTCGGGATATGAGCATTATCGAAACTGCTCCCCGGGAGCGGCTGCCGGTTCAGACTTATGTGGTGGAGGAAAACGACAGTATCATTCGCAATGCTATCCGTCGGGAACTAAAGCGAGGCGGCCAGGTGTATTTTGTCTATAACCGGGTGGAAACGATTTATTATATGCTATCCCGTCTGGAAAAACTGGTACCTGAGGCCAGAATTCGGGTGGGACACGGTCAGATGCCGGAGGCTCAGCTGGAGCGGGTAATGGTGGAATTTTACGAAAATGAATTTGATGTGTTGTTGTCTACCACCATTATTGAGAATGGCCTGGATGTGGCTAACGCCAATACTATTGTGGTTTACGATGCGGATAAATTTGGCCTTGCCCAGCTGTACCAGATGCGGGGCCGGGTGGGCCGTTCCCGTAATTTGGCGTATGCTTATCTGTTATATAAGCAGGATAAGGTGCTGACGGAAGTGGCCGAAAAACGGTTGCAGGCTATCAAGGAATTTGCGGAGTTGGGCGCTGGGTTCAAAATTGCCATGCGGGATTTGGAAATCCGGGGAGCCGGCAATTTGTTGGGCTCACAGCAGCACGGCCATATTGCCAGCGTTGGCTTTGAAATGTATTGTCGGATGCTGGACGATGCGGTGCAGGAGCTGAAAACCGGTAAACCGGTGGAGCGTAAGGCTGACCCTGTGGTGGAATTCAAGGTGGAGGCCTACATCAGTGATGAATATGTGGGCGATGCTATGCATAAGATTGAGATATATCAGCGTATAGCAGCAATCAGAAACAATGAAAGCCTGGGACGGCTGCTTGATGAGTTGATTGACCGGTTTGGGGACCCACCTCCGCCAGTCCAAAATCTACTTACAGTGGCCAAAATAAGAAATGTTGCCCGAGAGGTTGGGGTAAAGCGTATAGCAGAAGGCACGCAGTATTTGGAATTTTATTTCGATGGAGAGCCGAAGTGTCCGGTGGAAAACCTGCTGGCAGTGTCCACTAAATATGGCAACAAGGTGAAGTTTGACAATAAGCACAAGGCTATGCTGATTGATTTGAGTATTGTTCCGCGAGCTACTATGCACGAATTTGTGTTGGATGTCGTGGAAATGATGAACGGAAGGTAATGTGTGCAGATATATGGAGGTATATAAATGGGCAGTATAACGGTTATTGGCCTGGGACCCGGCGATTTTGGCCTGATTACCCTGGAAAGCTGGGAGAAGCTGCAAAAGGCCGAGCATCTGTATTTTCGCACGGAAAAGCATCCAACGGTGCCATTTATCAAGGAGCGGGGAGTCAGCTTTTCATCTTATGACAGCTTTTATGAAGGAGCTGAAAGCTTTGAAGCACTGTATGAGGCCATTGCCAAGGATTTGGTAAAAAAAGCTAAAAAAGAGAATTTGGTTTATGCAGTGCCTGGCAGTCCAATGGTGGCGGAAAAAACAGTGGTATTGCTTCGGGAATATGCTAAAACCGCCAATATTCCTCTGGAAATAATTCCGGGCATGAGCTTTGTGGAGGTACTATATAGTAAATTGGGGATTGACCCAATCGATGGTATGACCATTATCGATGCCGAAGATTTTGATCAGTTGCCGGTGGATATGCCGACTGGGCTGGTCATTACCCAGGTATATAACGACCGCATTGCCTCAGATACCAAACTGAGCCTGATGGAGGTGTTTCCGGATGATTATCCGGTGGTGTACATTCACAAGCTGGGGATGGCCGATGAAAGTATTCGGACAATAAAGCTTTACGAGCTGGATCGTCAGGCTGATATTGATTATCTTACCAGTTTGTATGTGCCGGCCTATAGGCGTCAGCCAACCTTTGATATCACTCCGTTAAAGGATATTGTCCATACTTTGCGCTCGCCGGGGGGATGTCCTTGGGATATAGCCCAGACCCATGCCAGCATTCGCACCAATCTTATCGAGGAGACCTATGAGGTGCTGGAGGCTATTGATTTGGAAGATGGGCATCTTTTGTGTGAGGAGTTAGGAGATTTGCTGCTGCAGGTGGTTTTCCATGCCCGTATGGCTGAGGAAACCGGCGACTTTTCCATGCAGCAGGTCATTGATGACGCGACGGAAAAATTGGTGCGTCGCCATCCGCATATTTTTGGGGACGTGCAGGCCTCAGATGCCGGAGCTGCGATTTTGGCCTGGGAGTCTATCAAAAAGCAGGAAAAGAAGGAAAGAAAGTCGGTGCTGGACGGTATACCTATGGGATTGCCAGCCCTCATGGCTGCCCAAAAGCTGCAGCACAAGGCGGCCAAGGTAGGCTTTGATTGGGATGAGATAGAACCAGTATGGCTGAAAATCCAGGAAGAACTCAGTGAGCTGAAGGAAGCCTGCCAGGAAGAAAATGAGGAACATATTCAGGAAGAGCTGGGTGATGTGCTGTTTTCCATCGTTAATTTGGCCAGATTTTTGCAGGTGGATTCGGAATTGGCCTTGATTAGCTGTAACCGTAAATTTAAGACCAGATTTCAGTATGTGGAAAAAAAGGTAAAACAATCGGGAAAAGATTGGTCAGAATATAGTTTGGCGGAGCTGGATGAGTTCTGGAATGAGTCCAAAAAGTCCTAATATTCAAAAAATTATATTTTTTTTTTGGGTATAACCTTTACAGATATCAGTGTTTATGGTATATTGTAGGCAATTAAGTGATGAAAACGCAGATTTTATGCGGATTTCACAAATTTTAACCTATTAAGAGGGGGATTTTTAGATGAATAAGTCTCAGTTGGTTGCAAAGGTTGCTGAAAAGGCTGGTCTGACCAAGAAAGATGCGGAGAAGGCTGTAAACGGTTTGTTCGCAAGTGTACAGGAAGCTCTCGTATCCGGCGACAAGGTTCAGATGATTGGTTTTGGTACTTTTGAGGTTAAGCAGCGTGCTGCTCGCACTGGCCGCAATCCTCAGACTGGTGAAGAAATCAAAATCGCAGCTTCCAAGAACCCTGCATTCAAGGCTGGTAAGGCTTTGAAAGATGCTGTTAACTCCAGCAAGAAGGCAGCAAAAAAAGGTAAGAAAAAATAATTGACTCTAATTTTATACAATGTGGCTGTCACTGGATTTCCAGAGACAGCCTTTTGTTTTGAGGTCGCTTATGAAAGAAAAAACTGTGTTGATAACGGGTGGTACCTCTGGTATAGGTTTGGCCTCTGCCAGACGGTTTGCCCAAAATGACTGGAATGTTGTTATTATGGGCCGGGATATGGCTAGGGGTAATGCGGCGGCAGAAGAAATTGCCATGACCGGTAAGGGGCGGTGTCTGTATGTTCAGGGTGATGTGGCGATAATTGACAATTGCTGTCAAGCTGTACATCAAGCGGTGGAATTAACCGGTTCCCTGGATGTGCTGGTCAATTCGGCAGGTGTCTATCTGGAACGGGCTGTTGAGGATATGACAGAGACGGATTTTGACCGTATTATGAATGTAAATATAAAGGGTACTTACTTTATGACCCAACAGGCGATTACCGAGATGAAACGCCATGGTAGCGGCTCCGTGATAAATATTTCCTCTGATGCAGGGGTACAGGGAAATATGCTGTGCAGTGCCTATTGTGCTTCCAAGGGTGCTGTTAATTTGTTTACCAAAGCGATGGCCCTGGAATTGGCTCCGTATAATATCAGGATAAATAGTGTTTGTCCCGGTGATATACTGACTCCTTTAACTGAAAACCAGCTGAAGCAGTACCCGGACCGGGCAGCTGCATTGAAGGAAATGGCTTCGGTTTATCCGTTGGGGAGAATCGGTACTCCGGAAGAAATCGCCGCGGTCGTGGAGTTTTTGGCCTCAGATCAGGCTGGCTTTATAACCGGGGCCATCTGGACGGTGGATGGCGGAATTACGGCTTAGAGATTGGGGCTAGGAATTAGGAATGAGGAATTGTGAATTAGGCGTTAGTCTCTATAGGGATTGTTGATGAAGTTTTTATCGGGTATTTGCAACAGGATAAACAATGTGATAAAATTACACGGCTAAAAAGAGATTTTGGAGGTGAATGGCGTGAAAAATAAACGGTATCTTATCGTTACGGCATCCGTGGGCTCGGGCCATGAAAAAGCAGCGGCGGCGGTAGCAGAGGCTATACAGCACCGATGCCCGACAGCGGAAATTCACACCATTGATTTTATGTCGGTTAAAACCTCCATTATAAACGCCTTTATGAAATGCTGTTATTTGAATATGCTGCATTTCGTGCCAAATCTATATGAATTTATGTATCAATTTACAGCCGGCAAGAAGAAGGGCGGTTTTGTGAAATGGGCCATGTCATCGGTTATTGTCCATTCCATGAAGGTTCTGATAAAAAAGTATCGGCCTGATATTATTATCTGTACTCATCCCTTCCCCGCTGATGCGGTGTCACACTTGTCTGAGCGGCGGCGGCGGGATTTTACCTCCTGTGCCATTATTACCGATTATTCTGTGCATCAGATGTGGGTGTGTCCAAATCTTGATCATTATTTTGTTGCCATCGATTTTATGAAGGAGCAGTTGGTGGAAGCCGGCATCAATGGTGATATCATTCATGTCAGTGGTATTCCGGTGGGGGAAGAATTCAGCCAAACCCTTGATGCTGGTGCCTGTCGGACCAAGTTGGATATTGACCGGGGGCTACCGGTGGTGATGATGATGGGCGGTGGCCTGGGCTTGGGCGGTATGGATATGGCGATGCATCAGCTGGAACGGATAAAAAAGCAAATTCAGCTGTTGATAATTGCCGGGAAAAATACTGAACTGAAAAAACGGGTGGAGGCCTTGGCGGTCCAGTCCCATCACAAAGTAACTGTATTTGGATACACAGATCAGGTGGCTGATATGATGGCCGCGGCTGATATATTGATAACCAAGCCAGGGGCGCTGACCTTAACTGAGGCTATGTCATTGGGGACGCCTATGGTGCTGCATGAACCGATACCTGGTCCGGAAACGGATAATGCCCGGTTTATGGACCAAGGGGGGATGGCCATATGGCTGCATTCCGGTGATAGCCTGTCCAAGATTATTGGGGATTTGCTGGAGCATCCGGCCAAGCTGGATGAAATGCGGCATAACGCCGAAAAATACCGGAAACCAATGGCGGCAGATCAAATTGCAGAAGCGATAATTGCGAACGCATAACATAATTTTGCCTGTGGCAAAATCTGAACAACTGCGTTATGCCGAGATATATCTTATACCATCGGCGAAACGCTTAAGAGGTATATTTTGCCTGTGGCAAAATCTGAACAACTGCGTTATAATATTATTTACCAAAAATATAAAAAATTTTAGCTGCGAAGTATTATATAGAAAGTGCTTGGTGGTCAAATTGTCAGTTACAAAATTGGAAAGCGGGGCCGATGGCTCCTTGATTTGCCCTGTATGTAAGGGATCTTTGGTATATAAGGATGGCGGACAGGTTCGGGTTGTAAATGGCCGGGTTGATTATGAAAATATCAAGCCACGGTATGTGTGTTTTACCTGCAAAAATTTTTATCGTGAAATGCTGCATTCCGGTTTTTATGATATTTTTGATTTTGATGAAGAACTGGAACAGGAGGCTAAGGCTTTAAATCAGAAGGAAAAAGCCCCTGAACCAGCTGTTGAGGAAGACCACCCAGTGGTAAGTCTTGTCCGGAAAGGGAACAGCTTTGAGTGCCCGGGTTGCGGCAAGATATTGGAATGTGCTGAGGGCAGTGCCATTCAGGTGGTAAATGGCAAGGTGGATTATGAAAGCATAAAGAACCGATATATTTGCCACGATTGCAAGGTGTATTACAAGGAATTGCTTAGTTCCGGCATGTATGAACGGTTCAGGCTGGAGCCGGAGGAGGTAAAGACTCCGGCATCTCCGTTGCCTAAAAATAATGATGTAAATCCGGTTGTTCCATTGCAAAAAAACAGCTCCGGCCGGTATAAATGCCCGGTTTGTGAACAGGAGCTGGAATTTTCTGATGGCGGTCAGGTGCGAATTGTCAATGGCAAGGTGGACTATGAGAATGTAAAGGCCAGATATATTTGCCGCCGATGTGAAACCTTCTATCGGGAGCTGCTTAATTCCGGCCTGTACGAAGTATTCGATTTGGATGAGATGGATTTGCCACCGGAAAAGAAGCGGGTAATCGGCACTGGAGATTTGGAGCCTATGCAACTGAAAATGGATGCAAATGGCAAATGTGCTTGTCCGCGCTGTGGGGCCAATATGAAGTTCCTGGAACCGGAGGCAGTGAAAATCGTCAATGGACGGGCTGATATGCGTGATACTGTAGCCCGGTTTGCCTGTGATGCCTGCTCATCAATTTACCGCCGGATAGCTACTACTGATTATTATCAGTGGAGCGAGGACTGATTGGCGTTTTTGTGAAATTTGTGACCAGTATTGATGAAAGGAGGACGCTGATGAGCGTAGTAAAAACAAACTTTGAGAAGCCCCAGCGTCGTCAAATCAACTGGTTTGCCATAATAATGATAATATTGTTTCTGCTGGCCGCGTTTAAGCTGGGAGAACAGGCCATTACCTACCGGGATTTGAGCCAGGACAGGATAAAGGCCGAGGAAAGGCTGAAGGCGGCGCAGGAAGAAAATGAGAAGCTGATGAATGAAAAGGCTCAGCTTGATGATCCGGAATATGTGGAAAAACTTGCTAGAGAGCAGCTGGGGATGACCAAGCAGGGAGAAATCCCGTATGTTTATTCCAAAAAGTAATAGATTGGGCGGAATAAGTAAGGGTTTTTCTTGACACAGTGTTTTTGACAATAGTATAGCTCGGCAAAAGCTATAAAGCCTCGTTGCGACGCAAGGCTAGTCCCTATAGGGAAAACACTGATAGGAGTATTTTTCCATTTTTTGATGGAAAATTTTGAACAACTGCGTTATAATATCTCCTGTATGAGTGTATTAACTTAAGGAGGAAGTATTTTGTCCATGGAAGTCGGTAGTATAGTAGAGGGTGTGGTTTCCGGCATTACTAATTTCGGTGCTTTTGTGAACCTGCCTGAGGGTAAAGTTGGTCTTGTTCATATTTCCGAGGTGGCAGATGTTTATGTCAATGATGTCAAGGAATTTCTAAAGGAGCAGGACAAGGTTAAGGTCAAGATACTTTCCGTTGATGAAAAAGGTAAGATTGGTCTTTCCATAAAGAAAGCACAGGAGAAGAAGCCGGAAGAACCGGGGCAGGAGCCAAAGAACTTCGAACGGAAGAGCTTCGAAAATCGGTCAGCCAGACCAGAGGGTGGCTTTAACAATGCTGGTGGAGATTTCCGGCGCAGTGCGGGAAATAGCCGGTATAACAGCGGCAATACCTCATTTGAGGATAAGCTGTCCAAGTTTTTGAAGGATAGTGATGAACGGCTTACAGATTTGAGCCGGAAAACTGACTCAAAGCGCGGTGGGCGCGGGGGCGGCCGTAGGCGATAAAAGTTAAAAGGGGCTGTGAAAAATGCGAGTTTTTCCACATCCCCTTTTTTGTTTCACCAGACTTACAATCTGGCTGATGGAGAGCTGTTTGGCGGTATTGGTCATGTATAACGATGGATGAGGTGTACCATGAATTTGGAAAAACGCTTAATTGAATATTGGCGGAAAAACCATCTGTCTAAAGCTGATGCCCAGGTGATTGTTGCCTGTTCCGGTGGGCCGGATTCTTTGGCATTGTTGGATATGGTGCATCGGTTGCAGGCGACACTGCGCATCAATGTGATGGCAGCTCATTTTGAACATGGTATTCGGGGGGATGCCTCTAAGGCTGATGCGGAGTTCGTCAAGGAGTATTGTGTTCAGCGAGGCATACCATTTGTTATGGAGTCCGCCGATATACCCGCTATCTGCCACACTACCGGTGAATCATTGGAAACCGGGGCCCGTCGCCTGCGGTATGCCTTTTTGCAAAAGCTGGCCAACGGATATGATAATGCAGTAATAGCCACTGCCCATCACGCCGATGATCAGGCGGAAACAGTGCTGATGCATTTGCTGCGGGGGAGCGGTATCAAGGGCCTTGCCGGGATTATGCCCAAGCGGGACAACATTATCCGGCCGTTTTTGCCCTTTGCTAAGGCCGAGCTGGTAGCTTATTGCCACGAGCAAAAGTTGGCGCCACGCCTGGACGAAACCAACAACGAAGCAGATTGCACCCGCAACAAGCTGCGGTTGGAGCTGCTTCCATTATTGCAGAATGAATACAACAAAAATATTGCCAATAACTTGTGCCAGCTGGCGGACACGGCTCGGGCGGAGGATGAACTGCTGGGAAAACTGTGTCGTCAAAGGGCGGACCAGCTGGTTAGTGTAAATAAGGATGGTACAGTGTCCTGTTCGGTCAGCTCCTTTATGGCGGAATCATTGGCCATAAAGCGGCGGCTCATCCAGTATATGGCCGGACTCATCGATTCAGATTTGTCCTTTGTCCATATTGAAGCTTTTCGCCAGTTGATTGAGGCGGATGTCACCGGCAGTGCAATTCATTTGCCGGGGCACTGTGAAGGATGGCTAAGCTATGGTATAGTATATTTATCAAAAAATCACCGTGATTTTTTGGAAAATAATGGTACAATAAAAGATACAAAATCAGAAATAAAATTGGAAGCGTTTTCGGAAATAGCTCTGCCAGCAGGTGGGGAGATGACTGCTAAACTGGTGGATAGCCTGACGGAAGAACAGCCATTTTCCAAGCATCACATCTACTGTGATGCCGCCAAAAGTGGTTCTTCAGTAGTGGTCCGTTATCGTAAACCAGGTGACCGGCTGCGGCTGTCGGCTGGGCACAAGAAATTGAAGGATTTCTTTGTAGACAGTAAGATAGAACGGAATTGTCGGGACAGTGTACCAATTGTACTCAGCAGTGTCACCGGAGAGATAATCTGGGTGGCCGGACTAAGACAAACCGAGGCCGCTTTGGCTGATGAAAATACGAAGCAGTATCTGATTCTTTCGTACAGGGAAAAGGAGTAGAATAATATGTTAAATGATCTGGAAAGTGTAATGTTTGATGAAAAGGCTTTGGCTAAGCGTGTGGCCGAGCTGGGTCAGGAGATTACCAGAGACTATGCGGGCAAGGAGGTTATTTTGGTAGGTATCCTGAAGGGCGCAGTGGTATTTTTTACGGATTTGATCCGTGAGGTTAAGCTGCCGGCCCGCATTGATTTCATAATTGCATCCAGCTATGGTGATGGAGTGGAAACCAGTGGCCGGGTGGAAATAAAGAAGGATTTGGAAAATGATATTGCAGGCAAGCATGTAATTTTGGTGGAGGATATTATTGATTCCGGCATTACCATGAATTGTCTGATTGATATTCTGAAAAAGCGTAATCCAGCCAGTGTGAAGCTGTGTTCATTGCTGACCAAGGAGTCTCGCCGTCAAGTGCCGGTTACGATAGATTATTGCGGTTTCGAAGTGCCGGACGAATTCCTGGTGGGCTACGGACTGGATTATGCGGAAAAATACCGCAATCTGCCAGTTATCGGTGTTCTGAAAAGATCAATTTATGAGTGATTGCTTGGCTGATTGTAAGAAGGTAATTAAGATGGTATAATTATCTTTATGTGAAGATATTTTTTGCCTTTTTAGGAGGTTTCATATTGGTCAGGTTTATTAGAAATGTAGGTTTTTACCTGCTAATAATTTTTGTAGCCATTACCTTGATTGACTATTTCACCAACCGGACGCCAACCCGGATGGAGATGAATTATTCATCCTTTATACAGGAAGTAGATAATGGCAAGGTTTCCAAGGTGGTAATTGTTGAAAATACCATCCGGGGTACCCTCAGTGATGGTACCGAATTTGATACTGTATTGCCTACCTATCCGGGGCAGGATGGGAATTTAATAAAGACATTACAGGCTAAAAATGTGGAGATCAAGGCGGAAAATCCGCCGGAGCCACCATGGTGGACCACATTGTTGTCTTCCTTGTTGCCTATTTTGTTGCTGGTTGGCGTTTGGGTCTTTTTTATGCAGCAAACCCAAGGTGGCGGTGGCAAGGTTATGTCCTTTGGCAAGAGCCGGGCTAAAATGAGCGGCGGTGACAAGGTGAAGGTATCCTTTGAGGATGTGGCCGGTGCGGACGAAGCCAAGCAGGAACTGGAAGAAGTGGTGGAATTCCTCAAACATCCAGCCAAGTTTAATGAGCTGGGAGCGAAAATTCCAAAGGGTGTTCTGCTTTTTGGCCCTCCGGGTACTGGTAAGACACTGTTAGCCAAGGCTGTAGCCGGTGAGGCCGGTGTACCGTTCTTCTCTATCAGTGGTTCTGACTTTGTGGAGATGTTTGTGGGCGTAGGTGCATCACGGGTGCGTGATTTGTTTGACCAGGCCAAGAAGAATTCTCCATGTATTGTATTTATCGATGAAATTGATGCGGTTGGTCGTCAGCGTGGAGCCGGTTTGGGCGGTGGCCACGATGAACGGGAGCAGACCTTGAACCAGATGCTGGTGGAAATGGACGGGTTTGCCGCCAACGAAGGCATTATTATTATTGCTGCTACTAACCGTCCGGATATTCTTGACCCAGCCCTGCTTCGTCCAGGGCGCTTTGACCGGCAGATTGTGGTAGACAAGCCGGATGTTAAGGGGCGGGAAGCCATTTTGAAGGTCCACACCAAGGGTAAGCCAGTTGATAAGGATGTGGATTTGAATGTATTGGCCCGCCGGACACCAGGCTTTACCGGAGCTGATTTGAGCAATCTGGTCAACGAGGCGGCTCTGTTGTCGGCTCGCCGCAATAAAAAAACCATTGCCATGCTGGAGATGGAAGAATCCATTGAGCGGGTAATGGCCGGGCCTGAACGCAAGTCCAAGGTGATGAGTGACAAGGAAAAGAAGCTGACGGCTTATCACGAAGGTGGACATACATTAGTAGGTATGCTGTTGCCAAACGCTGATCCGGTGCACAAGGTTACGATTATTCCACGAGGCCGGGCAGGTGGTTATACTCTTATGCTGCCGAAGGAAGACCGGTCTTATGCGACCCGTGGGGAGCTGCTGGATCAGTTGAAGACCCTGTTGGCCGGCCGGGTAGCGGAAGAAGTTGTTCTCAAGGAAATCAGTACTGGGGCCCAGAACGATATTCAGCGGGCCTCTCAGCTGGTACGAAATATGATTACCCAGTACGGTATGAGCAGTGTCCTGGGACCGGTGGCTTATGGCTCCGGCAAGGATCATCAGGTATTTCTGGGGCGTGATTTGAACAATCAGCGGGATTACTCGGAAGAAGTGGCCAGCGAGATTGATAAGGAAGTCCGGCGCTATATTGAAGAGGCCTACGAGGAATGCCGTACCCTTTTGACTGATAATGTTGACAAGCTCCATATCATTGCGGAAGCCCTTATTGAAAAGGAAACTTTGGAAGCGGCTGAGTTGAAGGAATTGGTTGGATTTGGCAATGTTACGGAAAAGGAAGAAGCTAAAGCTGATGATGGGAAATCCGAGGATGACCATGATGATGATGAGCCAAAGCTGATTCCGGCCGAACCAGCGGAAGCAGTTCAGGTTCAAAGTCAGAATGCAGTTGAGAATGAGGATGCTGAAGTGGAGGTTCCTTTTACTGAACCGGAACCAAAACTAAATAGCACAACTGAAAAATGATATATGGGGGCTGAAGCATGGATTATGCAGCAGCCCCTTTTGATGGTTTATGGAAGCAAAGGGAGCGCAGATTTATGCGAAAGGCTATTTTGGAGCTTTTGCGGGCGTCGAGAGATAAATACATTTCCGGGGAGGATATTGCATTAAAGCTGGATGTGTCCAGAACTGCGGTATGGAAACATATCAGGGAGCTGAAAAATTCCGGCTATAAAATTGAAAGCCTGCCCCGTAGCGGCTACCGGCTGGTGGAGACACCGGACCGCTTACTGCCGGAGATTGTCGCTCACGGCCTGGATACGAACATTATCGGCAGTCATATAGAATATTTTGACGATGTGGGGTCTACCAATGTAGAAGCCAAGAAGCTGGCGGCCCAAGGTGCGGCTGATGGTACCATTGTGGTCAGTGAGACGCAGCACAGTGGCCAGGGGCGGTTGGACCGGAGCTTTTTCTCGCCTCAGGGTGGTATTTGGTTTTCCGTAATATTACGGCCATCATTCCTGCCCCGGGAAGCTCCCAAAAGCACACTGATGGCGGCAGTGGCTGTAACGGAGGCTATGCACCAATTCGGTCTTCCGGCTGGTATAAAATGGCCGAACGATATCCTGTACCAGGGGAAAAAGCTGGTGGGGATTTCTACGGAGATGAATGCGGAAATTGATCGGGTGAATTATGTGGTAATAGGGATTGGAATAAATGCCCTGGTTCAACCGGAGGCTTTTCCGGAGGATATTCGGGATAAGGCCGGCTCCATGTCCATGTTCATTGGTGATTTTGACCGTATTGCGTTTTTTCAGCAGGTTATCCGTAATTTGGAAAAGCTGTATTTAGAAGTGCGGGGACAGGGCTTTGACCTGGTGCTGGACCAGTGGCGGCAGCTGTCTGTGACTTTGGGGGAGGAAGTCAATGTAATCGGTATAAAGGAAACTTTTGCCGGCCGGGCGGTGGATATCGCCGAGGATGGTGCTCTGCTGATTGACACCGGAAACGAAGTACGCAAGGTTTATGCCGGGGATGTGTCTATTAGACCAAGGCAACACTAGGGAGGAAATATGCTTTTAGTTATAGATATTGGAAACAGTAATGTGGTATTGGGAACCTATGATGGTAAGAAGCTGTATCGTCATTGGCGTGTGTCCACCGAGCGGCACAAGACCAGCGATGAATATGGTATGGAAATAAACAATATGTTTTTATATCATGGCATCAAAATGGAGGAAATCAAGGCAGTAATTATATCCTCGGTAGTTCCACCGCTGGTGGTACCAATGGAAAAAATGTGTGAGCGGTATTTCCATTTAAAGCCGATTATTGTCGGCCCCGGCATCAAGACCGGCATTCGCCTGAAGTATGAAAATCCACGGGAAATCGGTGCTGACCGTATTGTTAATGTAGTGGGTGCTTACGAGCAGTACGGTGGTCCATTGATTGTCATTGATATTGGTACAGCCACTACCTTTGATGTGGTGGATGAAAACGGTGATTTTTTGGGCGGCGTTATTTCCACCGGCCTGGGGACATCAGCCGAGGGGCTGTTCCAGAAGGCTGCTAAATTGCCTAGAATTGAGTTGGTGACCCCAAAGAACATTATTTGCCGCAATACTATCACCGGTATGCAGGCGGGGATAATTTTTGGCTTTGTTGGCCAGATTGATGAAATTGTCCGCCGGATAAAGAAGGAATATGGCAAGGAAATGAAGGTTATTGCCACTGGCGGTTATGCCAAGATGATTGCCAAGGAATCCCAGACTATTGACGAGATTGACCACTTCTTGACTTTGACCGGTCTGCGGGTACTGTATGAAAGGAACCAATAAATGAGGATTGGAAATTTTGATTTCCCCATTCCGGTGTTTCTGGCCCCTATGGCCGGGGTAACCGATACTCCGTACCGTATATTGGCCCGGGAAATGGGCTGTCCGCTGGTGTATTCGGAAATGGTCAGCGACAAAGGGATAAATTATCGCAACGAGCACACCTTGAAAATGCTTCATACCGAGGAGTTGGAGCGTCCGATGGCTATGCAGCTGTTTGGGGCAGAGCCGGACAGTGTGGCGCGAGCGGCAGCGTATATTGAGTCCTTGCATTGTGCAGATATTCTTGATTTTAATATGGGATGTCCGGCACCAAAGGTAGTAAAAAACCACGAGGGATCGGCCATGATGTTGGACCCGGAGCGGTCCTACAAGGTCCTGAAGGCTCTGGTAGGGGCGGTCAGTATGCCGGTAACAGTGAAAATGCGCATTGGCTGGGATGAAAACCATATCAATGTTTTAGAGATGGCTAAGCTGGCTGAGGAAGCCGGTGTGCAGGCAGTGGCAGTCCATGGCCGGACCAGAGAGCAGTTTTATCGTGATCAGGCGGACTGGAAAATAATTCGCCAGGTAAAGGAAAGCTTACATATCCCGGTTATTGCCAATGGTGATATAAGAAGTGTGCAGGACCTCATAAAAATCCGGGAGGTGTCCGGTTGTGAGGCCGTAATGGTGGGCCGGGCAGCTCAGGGCAATCCTTGGATATTCCGGCAGCTCACCCAATATTTAAAAAACGGGGAAATATTGCCGGGGCCGACTATGGAGGAACGCAAGGAGGTCATTATCCGCCATTTGGATATG
The DNA here is from genome assembly GCA_902786545.1 of uncultured Anaerovibrio sp. Classification (GTDB taxonomy): domain Bacteria; phylum Bacillota; class Negativicutes; order Selenomonadales; family Selenomonadaceae; genus Anaerovibrio. The sequence continues at coordinate 45,216 of CADACU010000003.1, read as the reverse complement.
CTGCTGAAATTCAAGGGCGATTATGTGGGACCGCGGGAAATGCGGAAACACGCCACCTGGTATACCAGAGGAATAAAGGGCAATGCCGAGCTTAGGGTGCAGTTCAACAAGGCTGAGACCCGAGATGATTTTCTAAGAATACTTGAAAAGATGAAATAGAGGGATTGAATATGGCAAAGGACAAGAAACAGGACGAAAAGGAATTATCCGCATGGGTAAAATACAGCGAGGCAGAGAAAAAAGCCCTGCACAAGCTGAATGAAGGCTACAAGGCTTTTTTGAGCCAGTGCAAAACTGAGCGGGAAAGTGTAGCTGAAGCGGTAAAGCAGACGGAAAAGGCAGGCTATAAAAATCTTGATGAGATAATAGCCAAGGGGAAAAAATTGTCCGCCGGGGATAAGGTGTACGCCACCTGTATGGGCAAGGCTATGGTGCTGTTTAATATCGGCAGCGAGTCTCTGGAACAGGGAATGGCCATTCTGGGTGCGCATATTGATACCTGCCGGTTGGATTTAAAACAGAATCCGCTGTATGAAGCGGGTGGCATGGCGTATTTTGACACGCATTATTATGGTGGTATCAAAAAATATCAGTGGGTTACTTTGCCATTGGCTCTGCACGGCGTGGTAGTTAAGCTGGATGGTACTGTGCAGGAAATTGTCATTGGCGAGGATGACCGTGACCCGGTGTTCTGTGTAACAGATTTGCTTATTCATCTGTCTCAGGAGCAGATGGAGAAAAAGGCCACCAAGGTTATTGAAGGGGAAAAGCTGGATGTACTGATTGGCAGCTATCCGCTGAAGGAGGCCGAAAAGGACCGGGTTAAGGCGGGCATTTTAAAGCTGTTGAAGGATAAATATGATATAGAAGAGGATGACTTTATTTCAGCCGAGCTTACACTGGTACCAGCCGGCAAGGCCCGGGACTTGGGCCTGGATGGCAGTATGGTACTGGCCTATGGCCATGATGATCGGGTTTGTGCGTACACATCCCTGATGGCTATGCTGGACACTAAAAAAGTAAAGCGTACGGCTTGCTGCCTCTTAGTGGACAAGGAAGAAATCGGCAGTGTGGGAGCCACCGGTATGCAGTCCAAATTCTTTGAGAATACTGTGGCAGAAGTTTTGCATGCCCTGGGGGGATACAACGGTATTTCTTTGCGCCGGTGTCTGGCTAACTCTTGGATGCTGTCCTCAGATGTAAGTTCAGCCTATGATTCATTGTATGCTTCGGCCTTTGATAAAAAGAATGTGGCCTATATCGGTAAAGGAATGGTATTTAACAAATTCACCGGCCGGGGCGGCAAGTCAGGCTCCAATGATGCCAGTGCTGAATATCTTGGTAAAATCCGCAGTGTGATGAAGAAACACAAGGTTACTTTCCAGACCGCCGAGCTGGGACGGGTTGATTTGGGTGGTGGCGGAACCATTGCCTATATAATGGCCCTGTACGGTATGAATGTGATTGATAGCGGTGTAGCCGTGCTCAGTATGCATGCCCCATGGGAAGCTGTAAGCAAGGTGGATGTATACGAAACAATGAAGGGATACAAGGCCTTTTTGCAGGAAATTTGACCAGTAACTGATTTTTCGCTTCGAGGGAGGGAAGTATATGAAAATGAAATTGCTTTTGTTGGCAATGGCTTCCTTGGCGTTGATTTTTCAACTGCCGTTAAGTGCTCAGGCCGACAATGGCCCGGAAATTAAACTGAGAGGTGTGGTGGAAGGGTTTTATGGTACGCCATGGAATCACGCTCAACGCTTGGATATGTTGTCGTTTATGGCCAGTCAAAAATTGAATGCTTATATATACGCTCCCAAGGATGATGAGTTTCACCGTAAATTCTGGCGTCAGCCATATCCCGCCGACAAATATCAGGAGTTGGCGGAGCTGACCCAGAAAGCGAAGAAGCTGAACATTGATATTATTTTTGCCGTTTCACCTGGCAACGATATTGATTTTAACCCGCCGGGCTGCTATGACGACCGGGCAGCCATGGTAAATAAGCTGATGGCTATGTATGATATTGGTATACGGCATTTTGCCCTGTTTTTCGATGATATCCCGACGCTGAATGCCAAAGGCCAGGCTGAGTTTGTGAATTGGGTAAATGATAACTTTGTCAAAACCCGGCCGGATATTGCCCCATTGATTTTGGTACCGACGGAGTATCACTTGCATCAGATGGCACCTAATGGTCAGGTGACAGAGTATACCAAGACAATGGCCAACAGCCTGCAGGATGATATTATGGTGCTTTATACCGGATCTGAGGTGTGTCCGGATGGGCTGAAGCTGGACACGGTTCGGGCTGTGAACCAGCTTTATGGGAAAAAAATGGGAATTTGGTGGAATTATCCCGTTTCGGACTACATGAAGGAAAAACTGGCTTTGGGGCCGGTGGACAAGCTGGATAAAAAGCTCACCAATAAGGATATTTTTGCTTTTTTCATCAATCCAATGGAGAAGCCGGAGCTGTCAAAAATTGCTATCGCCACCGGGGCAGATTTTGCCTTGAATCCAGCTGATTATGATGAGAAAGTAGCTTGGGACCAGGCGATTCAGGATCAGTATGGTCAGTTGGCCGATGATATGAAGATTTTTGCCAATCACTCCCAGCGGCTGGAAAACAACTGGGCCCATATTGGCCGTCGGGATGCTCCGGAGCTTCGCAGTATGTATTTTGGACTGTGGAAGCTGGTTGAGTCCAAGAACACTATACCAAAGTTGGCTATGTTGGATAAGCTGACGGAGAACAATAAGACCAGGGCAAGGGCAATAAGCCGTTTGCTGAAAAATTTGCCGACCAAGGCATTGAATGAAGGCAAACCGCAGCTGGAACAGCTCCAGCGTATGACTGAGGCCGAAAAGTATGCTCTGCTGATATTACAGGACAAAACCACCAAGAAACAACGGACTGAGTGGTTTGCCAAGTTCCGGGAAATCAAGGAGCAGATTGCTGCCAATGAGAGTACAGCCAAAATATCGGAGGAGTCCCTGGGAAAATTTATAAACGACTTTGATGGATGGTATGGGGCAAAATCGGAAGAGATGAACAGTAATGATTGATTTTATTGCCAGACAATTTATAAAAGACAGTGAAAATATCAATGATGTAAAGGTCCGTACCCAGTATGGCTATCTTAGCGGTGGCGTGGGGATTGCTGTCAATGTTTTGCTGTGCTGTGTAAAGATGTTTATTGGGTATATCTCAGGCTCCATTGCCATTATTGGCGATGCGGTGCATAATCTGGCCGATGCCGGGGCCTCGGTGATAACTATTTTTGGTTATCAGCTGTCGGCCAAGCCGGCGGACCCGGAGCATCCCTTTGGCCATGGGCGCATCGAATATGTGGCCGGTCTGATAATTGCGGCCGCTATTTTGATTATCGGTGTAGAGCTGATGCGCTCCTCAGTGGAGAAATTGTTGACGGCTGAGCCCATGGAGGCTTCGCTGGAGGTGGTAATCATTCTGACAATTTCCCTGGCTTTACAGCTCTTGTTGGGGTTGTTTAACCGGGGGTTGGGCGAAAAAATTGATTCACCGGCCATGCTGGCCGCAGCGACGGACAGCCTGAGTGATTGTGTAGCGACCTTCGTGGTTATTCTTTGCCTGATTGTGAATCTGGTTATGGGCTTGGACTACGACGGTTATGCCGGTATAGTAGTAGCCCTGTTCATTATGCACAGTGGGTGGGGGGCCGCGAAGGATACCCTGCAGCCATTGCTGGGGCAGGCTCCTGATCCGGAATTTGTCCGCAGCATAACCCGACGGGTGTTGGAGGAACCGGAAATTATCGGTGTTCACGATGTGATTGTTCATAACTATGGTCCGGGGCGGATATTTGTGTCACTGCACGCCGAAGTACCGGCCAATATGACTCTGTTGGATGCCCATGGTATTATTGATAAACTGGAGCAGGCCATTGGGGACGAGTTCAAGGTATCAATGACCGTTCATATTGACCCTATGGTGGAAAATGACCCTGTACAAAATGAAATAAAAAATAAGCTGTACCATGTATTGGCGTCCATTGACCCGCTGTTTACCTTTCACGATTTTCATCTGACTGCCTCGGGCTGTATTGTGTTTGATGTGGCAGTTCCTTACAGCTGTAAGCTGGGTGATGAACGAGTGGTGTGTATGATTGAGGAAGATATCCATCAGGCCTATCCGCAGTATCAGCTTAAAATCCGGATAGATCGGCTGTAAATAACCTGAATTTTTTCAACTGTGTGTTGACAGGTATTTGTTTAAGTGCTATTATCATTTCTGTGAAGAAAATCTTCACCAATTTAATATTGATTGGAACAGGTGCCTATTACCGGTAGGAGCTGTCACGAAGTAAGTTCTTGGATATTCAGATGTACTGGATGCAGAATTTATTTCATGAAGGTTCTTGGGTATGGCCTAACAAGATAAGCTGGTTAAATGCCAGCACGGTCCCGCCACTGTGTCAGGGAGCGATATCACAATATGTCACTGGAGTATTCTGGGAAGGCGTGATGGAGCGATGATCTGGAGTCAGGAGAACTGCCTGTTTAACAATCACCGTTTGACCTGCGAGTGATGGGGAAGGGGATTTAGGCATTTATTAGTGTACAAATCCTGACTTGGTTAGTCAGGATTTTTTTATGAATACCTATGACATATAACCTTTTGTCAGCTTGCAGATTATGAGTTGTCAGAAGGTTTTTTCTTGTGGTTTCAGCGCTGCAAGGAAAGCATTGCTCATACATTTCATTCATTGGTTGCCCTGTGCAACGCTAGCTTTCGGGCAGGTGGAGCTGCTCGGAAGCTATCTTTCTTTTTCAGTGAGGTGAATTGCCTTTTAAGAATATAATAATAACTAGAAGTTATAATTATAGAAAATAATAACATAAGGAAAGTGTTTTATATTATTGTTACCTACTGCTAATTTATGCCTTGACATTTGTTTTGTAGATTGCTTTAATATAGAGGTTGCGTTTTGTAGCATAGTTCAAACTATTTTTAGGATTTTTTAGGGGGAGATTTTGTAATGGACACAGCAATAATTTTTATTGCGCTTATTGGTCTGATGTACATGGCTTACCGTGGGGCTTCCGTAATTTTGGTAGCGCCACTGTTCGCCGTAGTTGCTGCACTGGGAAGTGAGCACGCTGTTTTGCCAATCTTCAGTGAGCTGTATATGACAAAGGCAGCCGAGTATGTGAAGAACTACTATCCAATCTTTTTATTTGGTGCAGTGTTTGCCCGTCTAATGGAAAAGGGCGGTATGGCAGCTTCGGTAGCCGGTAAAATCATTGAGATTTTAGGTGAAAAACGGGCAGTTTTGGCTGTGCTTCTCGGCTGCGGTGCACTGACCTATGGTGGCCTCTCTGTGTTCGTGGTAGCTTTCGTTATGTATCCCTTTGGTGCAGTTGTATTCAAAAAAGCGGATATTCCAAAGCGTTTGTTGCCGGCAGCCTTGTGGATGGGCATTTTTTCCTTTGCCATGGTTGCTTTGCCAGGCACACCACAGATTCAGAACATTATCCCTTCATCATATTTTGGAACCTCTACTTGGTCCGGTATTGGAATCGGCTTGTTTGCCAGCGCAATTTTCCTCATTATGGGCTGGGGATGGATTTCATTTCGGGCTAATCGTTTGAAGGCTCAGGGCGAAGGCTATGGCCGCCATATTGAGTTTGGTCAGCGTCGTCATAAGTTGCCAAATCCTGATTGGAAGATTTCCTGTGTGCCACTTTTGATGGTTATTGTGTTGAATGTAATTTTGTCCAATCCTTTTGGCTGGGAGTGGGGCTTCCACTGGGATGAAAATTCCCTGGAATCGCTGGGTGGCTTAAAGTTGTCTCTGCTGGCTCATTCTGTAGCCAAGATTTCCGCTGGTTGGTCCATCAGTATTTCCCTGATTCTCAGCAGTATTGTAGCTGCGATTATTTCCCGTCGTCATCTGCGCCTCCAGGAAGGTATGCTGCCTACTATTAACAATTCGGCGGTTTCCTCCTGTAGTGCTGTTTTAAATGTAGCTTCCGGCTATGCTTTTGGTTGCGTTGTAGTAAGTCTGGGTGGTTTTGCCGTAGTTAAGGAGTTGCTTTTAAATCTTGATTTCGGTGGTGGCCCTTTATTTTCGGCGGTGCTTACTACCAATGTTATGTGTGGTATTACCGGTTCGGCATCCTCCGGTCTGACCATTGCCTTGTCCATGTTGGGTGAGCAGTGGGCACAGTTGGCTACTGCGGCTGGGATTCCATTGGAGGTTCTGCACCGAATTGTAGCGGTTGCCTCTATCGGTATTGACCCGGTACCACATGCCGGAGCTTTGGTAACTCTGTTGGCCATTTGTGGTCTCAGTCACAAGGAATCCTACGCAGATATTATCGTGCTGATGGGAATGAAATTCCTTGTTCCGTTCCTTTGTGTTATTTTCTATATGATTACAGGTATTGCATAATTTCGTTTTTTAAACTATATTTTTATTGTCTGACCTGTGATAGCTGTGAAAGATGTCATATTATGGCCTTTCTGCTTTTTGCAGAAGGGCCATTTATTTTAGGAGGATAATTATGGATTTGATAATGACAGGTATTGATTTTTTCCAGAAGGGCGGCCCGGTAATGTATGTACTGCTGCTTTGCTCTATGTTTGTGGTGGCCATTGCCATTGAACGGTGGATGTATTTTGGCAGTGCTGACCCTGGGAGAGCATTTGCGCAAAGCTTTGCTGATTGCATGAGTCGAGGAGAAACCGATGAAGCTGTGGCTCTGGCTAAAAAGACTAAGGGGGCGTTACCGTCGCTTTTGGCCAAGGGGATGTCTTTCACCGGCAATGAGACAGTTTCTCAGAAAACCTTTTTTGAGGTGCAGTCCGGTATTGCCTTGACCAGGTTTAGAAAGCGGCTGTACTATTTGAATGTAATTGTTACTATGGCACCTTTACTGGGGTTATTGGGAACCATCAGTGGTATGATTTCCGCCTTTAGCGTTTTCAATATCGAATCCGGGCAGGCCACGGCCATTACCGGTGGTGTGGGTGAGGCCCTTATTGCGACTGCTATGGGCCTGTGCACGGCTATTATTGCTCTGGCAGTACACGCTTATTTTACCCAGCGCATTGACAGTATTGTTTCCGATATGGAACAGTGCTTCTCCTTAGCGGAGGGTATGGCAGAGGAGAGTGAGTAATATGCGGATTAGAGACCGTCACGGCTTCGATAAGCCGGAAGTAATGATAATCCCCATGATTGATATAATGTTTTTCCTGCTGGTATTTTTTATGCTTAGCACTTTGTACATGGTTAATCTGAAAACCATACCGGTCAATATGCCAAAGGCCCAGAGTGCAGAAACCCAGATGAGTGTTACCTATCTGGTGACGATGAAAAGCGATGGTTCCTTATGGTTGGAGGACAAGCTGATCAGTGAAAAAGAGCTCTTGATGCGGGCTAAGGCCGAGAATGCCAAGAATCCACGCTTTGCTGTAGTAGTGCGGGCTGACCAGATGCTGGATTATGGTATGGTCATTGGCCTTTTGGATAAATTTAAGGCAGCAGGTGTTACCAAGTTTGGCTTGGCGGCTGATTCCGGGGGAAACTGATATGATGTCAGATAAGAAACGGGAATACCGGGCTTGGACTGGCTCGCTGGTAGTTCATTTGGTGATTTTTGCCCTTATATCCCTTTCCGGTTTATTTGTGATAGTAACTCCCAAGGCAGAACGGCCGGTAGATGTCACGCTGTACGATATGGATGCAGGTGGATCAGCGGGAGCGGCTGGTGCAGCGGCTCCCATGGAGGCTGCGCCACCACCGCCAGCGCCATCCTTTGATGATGTGGTGATTGACAACAAAAAGGAAAAATTACCGCAAATCGAGGAAAAATTCACCAAGGAACCGGAAAAGCAGGAGCAGTTTAAACAGGAACACCACGCTCCGGTGGCGCCTGTTTCTAACCCAATTTTTGCGGTTGGCGGTACCGGTGATGGCAGCGGCAGCAGCCTTTATGGTACTGGTTCGGGTAATGGAAGTGGTACCGGACTTGGTGGCGATGGAAAAGGCAATGGAACTGGCACTGGAACTGGTGATGGTACCGGGAGTGGCTCCGGTAGCGGCCAGGGCAAGCGTCCAGCTATTCCACCGGAACTCATTGCGGCTCCGGAGCCTATTTATCCAGAAAATCTGCGGCAAAAGAATATCAATGGCAAAGTAACTGTGAGGATAACGGTAGGGACCGACGGACAAGTGGAAAGTGCCGAAGTGGAGTCTTCCTCTGGCTATAGTGAAATGGATCAGGCTGCCATGGAGGCTGCCTGGGGATACCGATACACCACCGCGTACAACGAATACGGTGAGGCAGTTTCTTTCAGAAAAAGAGTAAGGATTACATTTAAACTCAGATAATTTCCGGAGTATATATGATTAAAATTGATAATCTGGTGAAGGAATTTACCATTAGGGATGAACATAAAAAAAGGGTAAAGCATCTGGCAGTGGATAACCTTTCGTTGGAGGTGCAGGACGGAGAGATTTTTGGCCTGTTGGGACCCAACGGGGCAGGGAAAACTACCACCATCCGTATGCTGACCATGGAGATGGAGCCGACGGCAGGCAATGTGGTGTACAATGGCTGCTCTATTTTTAAAGACCCCCTTTCCATAAAAAAGATGATTGGGGTAGTACCTCAGAATATCAATTTTGATAATGACCTAACTGTAGGCGAAAATATGGAGCTGCACGCCAAACTGCACCATATGCCGGTGACAGAGCGAAAACGGAAAATTGCTGAGATGCTGGAATTTGTGGAGCTGACTCATACGGTTAATTTGATGCCGAAGGCGTTGTCCGGTGGTATGAAACGCCGATTACTGATTGCCAGGGCGTTGGTTCATTCACCCCAAATCCTCTTTATGGATGAACCGACGGTAGCCCTTGATCCACAAGTACGCCGGCGTATCTGGGATCTTATCAGGGCCTTGGCGGCCAACGGCACAACGGTGGTGCTTACCACTCATTACATTGAGGAAGCGGAGGCTTTGTGCAACAGGGTGGCAATTATCAACACCGGGAAGTTGATTGATATTGATACACCTGAGTCATTTTGCAACCGGATGGGGAGAATGGCTGTGGAATGGGATTCGCCGGAGGGGCGGCAATATAAATTTTTTGACAGCCGGAAGGAAGCGGCGGCATATGCAGCGGACTTGGAGCATGGAGCGCATATCCGCAAAACTAATTTGGAAGATGCATTTATAGAGTTAACTGGCCGAAAGGAGGGCGTATAATGTTTTATGACATATGCACGGTCTTTTGGCGTGATTGGGTGGTGCTGAAACGGCGCCTCCCTAAATTTATTTTAAGCCGAATGGTAGCGCCTATGCTGTATTTGGTAGCCTTCGGCTGGGGATTGGGGCGGAATATTCAGGTGGGCAGTGGTTCCTATATTGATTTTCTTGTACCGGGTATCATGGCCTTAAATTCGATGAATATCAGCTATAACAGTTTGACACCTCTTTGTACGGAACGGGTTTATCACCGCAGCATTGGGGAGTATATAATTGCCCCTATGACTCCGTCGGCGTTTCTTGTTGGCAAGGTATTGGCCGCTGTGCTACGGGGGCTCATTTCGTCTGCAATTATTATGGGTTTAGCCTTCGCTTTTGGTGCGACCCTTAATATCACCGTTTTTTATATCGTGGTGCTTATTTTGAATTGTGTGATTTTTGCCGAGGTCGGTTTTTTTGCTGCGCTGTCCACGGACAGCTTTGAAGAGCTGTCTCAGGTGAATACCTATATTCTTCTGCCAATGTCCTTTTTGTGTGGCACTTTTTTTACTACAGCAGCTTTGCCGGATATTATTCGGGTGTTTATCGATATATTGCCGTTGACCCATACCAGTTATTTACTGCGGGGGATAGCTACGCAAAGCCCGGTGGCCTGGGAATCTGTTGCAGTGCTGGTACTTTATGCTATAATAGGGTTCATATTAGGGATGAAAGCATACAATAATCAGTTGAAATAAGGGAAGGCGTATGTTACAGCGATTGTTCAGGCACAGCAAGGGTGAGGGGGATGACTGCACCAGACTGTGCTGTACCAAAATAGAACATTTTACCGTTAAGGTGGGCAATCTCACGATTTTTGAGGATGTGAATCTTCATGTGCACTGTGGTCAGCTTACGGCCGTTATCGGTCCCAATGGAGCAGGGAAAAGCACTTTGCTTCGGGCAATTATCGGTGAGGTGAGTCATACGGGCCACCTTAATTATGTTGATGCCAAAGGGAAGCATACAGGCAAGCCGATAATTGGCTATGTACCCCAGTTTTTGAAGCTGGATGTCAGTGCCCCCATTACTGTGCTGGATTTATTTTCAGCCTGTCTGTCTGACCGACCGGTGTGGCTGTTTCCATCCAACAAGCGCCAACAGGTCCTGGATAGTCTGAAACGGGTTCGGGCGACAGAGTTGATTGACCGACGGCTGGGGGCATTGTCTGGCGGGGAGCTTCAGCGGGTGTTGTTGGCCCTGGCGCTTAATCCTATGCCGGATATTTTGCTATTGGATGAACCGGTGTCCGGGGTAGATCAGAATGGTTTGGAAATTTTCTATGATATCCTTGAAGAGCTGCAAAACAGTGAAGATATGGCCATTATTCTGGTTTCGCATGATTTGAATATGGTAGCCCGGCACGCCGACCAGGTGGTATTGATGGATAAGGGGGTTATTTGCAGCGGTACACCACAGGAGGTGTTTTCCGACAAGCGAACCCACAAGATATTCGGTATGCTGACTGATACTAATCGAAATTATGGCGGTACCGGCTTTGTCTGGGTCGAGCATAAATCATCACATCCAGCCAAATGCAGTTGCCCGGATTGCAATCCAAAGGAGGGTGAGCCATAATGGAGATTATTTACAGCCTTATGGATACGCTATTGCCCTTTGAATGGCTGAGCTTTGATTTTATGAAGAATGCCTTTTTGGCTATTTTGCTGATTACACCATTGTTTGGTCTGTTAAGCACCATGGTGGTATCCAACCGCATGGCTTTTTTTTCGGACTCATTGGGACATGGGGCGTTTACCGGCTTGGCTATCGGGGCGATTGCCGGCTTGCTGTCGCCGATGAGCTCGTTGGTGGCATTTTCTATAGTATTTGCCTTGCTGATTACCTGGATAAAAAATTATAGCTCTGCTTCTACCGATACTATTATTGGCGTTTTTTCCTCCACCGGAATTGCGGTGGGGTTGATGATAATGTCCTATGGTGGGGGCTTCAACAAGTTTTCCGGCTATCTTATCGGTGATGTGCTGAGCATTACTCCGGCGGAGATAGGTGCCCTGTTGGGCGTGTTGGTGCTGGTAGTTGTCCTCTGGGGGAGACTTTTTAATAAGCTGCTGCTGTTAAGTGTAAACCAGCCCTTTGCCCGTAGCCGTGGTCTGAATGTAATGCTGTTGGAAAGCGTTTTTGCCGTGATGGTGGCAGTGGTAGTGGCCATAAGTATTCAGTGGGTGGGATTGCTGATTATTAACTCACTGCTGGTGTTGCCGGGAGCTACTGCCCGCAATATGGCCAACAGTGTAAAACAGTACCACGCCTTGTCAGTGGGCAGTGCCATGATAGCTGGGATAACGGGACTGGTGTTGGCTTATCAGTTTAATATGGCAGCCGGAGCGACTATTGTGTTTATTTCGGCGATGCTGTTTTTCATCAGTATGGTATTCAAGGCAAAGTTTGTGAGATGATATGGGCGGTGGACACCATACTTATATGATTTTTGCCTTGCGCAATATAGAATATAATGGTATAATATCCCTCGTGATAATTTAATAAGCGCTCGTAGTCCAGTGGATAGGACGTTAGCCTCCGGAGCTGAAAGCGTGGGTTCGACTCCCGCCGAGCGCACCATTTATGCATTTTAAAGGCCTGTCGCAGTATTATACTGCGGCAGGCCTTTTGGGTGTGTTGTCTAACTGTTGAAATTTAGCTGATAATATAAATAAATGGCACCAACAATTTGTAACAGCAATATCAGTGGTATGCCAATTTTAAATTTGGCATGAAGGGTTTTGTGACGAAATAGCTTCATGGCCAGGAGGGCCCCAATGCCGCCACCCAGCAAAGCCACAATGAACAGGGAAAACTCCTGTACCCGCCACCAATCCTGCATGGCACAGATTTTGTCCCAGCCGTATACCACTAATGCAATCAGGTTAATCATCAGCAAATACACAATCAATACATTTTGCCATGTAAATTCCATATATTTCTCCTCCGTATATCATAAAGTTTCTCCCATACTGTTTATTCGTCATAAGGCAGGTCTTTCCTGCCTGACAGCGGAAGAAAACCATTTGATTGTGATGGTTATATTACTGACAGAGTGTTGGTTAAGGTGGACGGCAATATTGATGATAATGTATAATGAACTGAATTTGTGTTGAACTGGCGTGGAGGCGTTATGAAATACGGAAAAATAAAATGGGGGAGGTTTGTAGCCCGCCCTAACAGATTTATAGCCCAGGTGGATATTGATGGTGTGGTGGAAACGGTTCATGTTAAAAATACCGGTCGCTGCAAGGAATTGCTGTTGCCCGGGGTGGAGGTTGTACTGGAAGAAGCCACTAATCCTGACCGCAAGACAAAATATGATTTGATTGCCGTAGAGAAAGCTGGTCTGGGGCTAATCAACATTGACAGCCAGGCTCCCAATAAAATTGCGGCAGAGTGGCTGGCGGCCAAGAATTTTGATTATATCAAGCCGGAATATACCTATGGCACTTCCCGTATCGATTTTTATATGGAGCGACAGGGGACGAAGTTTCTGTTGGAGGTAAAGGGCTGTACTTTGGAACGGGATGGCATCGGATTTTTTCCGGATGCACCCACCCAGCGGGGAATAAAGCATATCCGTGAACTGATACAGGCTCAGCAGGAGGGCTATATAGCCGGCATTGCCTTTGTTATTCAGATGCCCAAAGTAAAAGAGGTGCGCCCCAATATTGAAACCCATCCGGCCTTTGGGGAGGCTTGGGAACAGGCCAAAGCATCCGGTGTGCGGATAATATTTTTAGGCTGTCATGTGGAACCACAAAGTATGACTTTGGATTATGACCGACTACAGGGGGAGCTTTAATCAAAATGGTTGCGGGCAGTGAGTATCAACCGCATGACCTGTTCCGCGGTATCTATGACATTTTGGCGGGCGTTAGGGGCATCCATTGCCTCAGCCAGTGATGATATCCTTTGCAGCACCGGGAAATAGGCATCTATACCGTGCTGGTTACATAGTCTGGCATCAGGTGCCACACAACCGGAAAGGGCTATTACGGGCTTTTGGTGGCGCTTGGCTATTTGGGCCACGCCAATCGGCGCCTTGCCCATAACCGTTTGGCTGTCCAGCCGGCCTTCGCCGGTGATGACCAGCTTGGCATCGGCTATATGGTCTTCCAGTCTGGTTTCAGCCAATACGATGCTGATGCCGGACTCCAGCGTAGCGTTGGTATAAGTGAGAAAAGCAAAGCCAAGCCCACCGGCTGCACCGGCCCCGGGGGTGGTGGGATTGGCCTGAGGATTATTTTTGCCGGATAATTCAGCATAATGGTTCATCCAGCTATCCATTAGGGGAACATCATCAGGCGTTGCCCCTTTTTGCGGTCCGAAAACGGCACTGCAGCCTGTTGCACCGCACAGGGGATTGGTGACATCGCAGGCAATTCGAAAAGTACATTCCTGCAGTTCCGGCAGGATATGGCTACCATCAATGCTGGATAATGCCTTTAACCCGATGGCACCGAAGGGAACCGGCTCTCCGTTAGCATCCAGCATCCGATAGCCCAGTGCCTGCAGCATACCAATCCCACCATCGTTGGTGGCACTGCCACCAATTCCCACAATGAACCGACGGCATCCCTTATGAATGGCGTCCAATATTAGTTCGCCTACGCCATAGGTAGTAGTGTGCAGCGGACTGCGCATTTCTTCTGGTATCAGAGTGATACCGGCGGCTGCTGCCATCTCTATAATGGCGGTTTTTTTATCCTGTAAAATACCATATTGGGCGGTTACCGCTTTACCCAAGGGACCGGTTACTGTAACTGTCTGCAGCGTTCCTCCCATACCCAGAGTAAGGGCTTCTACAGTTCCTTCACCTCCGTCAGCTAATGGCATTACCGTTACCTGAGCGTCAGGACAAGCATTAAGAATACCGGAACGGACGGCCTGACCGGCTTCCAGTGAAGTAAGGCTTCCTTTGAACGAATCGATGGCCACTACGATTTTCATAAATAACCCTCCAACTTGTATCATTTGTTTTATTATAACATAACGCAGCTGTACGAATTTTCTGCTGATAAAAAGTTATGGGGAGAATCTATACGGATACCGGGAAATACTAAATTTCCGGTGGCACTCAGTGCTATAATAAGTTGACACTTACCTGTATTTTTGCTAAAATTCACACTGTGATGAAGAAGAGGAGTAGTCCCATAAAGAACTGCCACGAAACAAGTTCCTATTCAGCGATGCAGGGATGGTGGAAGCCTGCTGCCGGGATGAATGGCGCTTTGGAGCAATACAAGCATATCCATTAAGGTGGAATACTGAAATTCAGTATTCAAACAGGGTGGAACCGCGGGTTATCTCGTCCCTGTAACATTATTTTATGATGTTACAGGGATTTTTTATTTCTGTAACAAATTAAGGAGGCATTTTTATATGAAGTTTCAGGAAATTATCCTGGCCCTTCAGCAGTTCTGGTCTGAGCAGGGCTGTATTTTGGGCGAACCTTACGATGTAGAAAAGGGTGCCGGTACCATGAACCCATTTACCTTTTTGCGGGTTTTGGGACCTGAGCCATGGAATGTGGCTTATGTAGAGCCATCCCGCCGTCCGGCTGATGGCCGTTATGGTGACAATCCAAACCGTTTGTATCAGCATCATCAGTTTCAGGTTATTATGAAGCCATCCCCTGACAACATTCAGGAGCTTTATTTGGCATCCTTGGAGCGGCTTGGTATCAATCCAAAAGAACATGACATACGCTTTGTTGAGGACAACTGGGAGTCACCTACGCTGGGCGCTTGGGGCCTTGGCTGGGAGGTTTGGCTGGATGGTATGGAGATTACCCAGTTTACTTACTTCCAGCAGGTTGGCAGCCAGGATATTAAGCCTACTGCTGTAGAAATCACCTATGGATTGGAGCGCCTCGCCATGTACATTCAGGGCGTGGAAAATGTTTATGATATCCAGTGGACAGCTGATTATACATATGGTGATGTATTCCATCAGAATGAATTTGAACAGTCCACCTATTCCTTTGATTTGTCTGATGCTGACCTCCTCTTTGATCTCTTTGACAAGTATGAGAAGGAAGCTGTTCGGGTTATCGAAAAGGGTTATGTTCATCCCGCATATGATTATGTTTTGAAGTGCTCCCATGCCTTCAATTTGTTGGACGCCCGTGGCGCTATCTCCGTATCGGAGCGGGCTGCTTTTATAGGTCGCGTTCGTAAATTAGCCCGTATGTGTGCGGTATGCTATCTCAAGCAGCGTGAAGAATTGGGTTATCCAATGCTGGGAAAGGGGAAGAAGGCATAATGAGCAAGACTTTATTATTGGAAATTGGTACTGAGGAAATACCGGCTTACGCTATGCCGGGCATTATTGCTCAGTTAAAGGAAAATGCAGAAAAGACCTTTGAGGATTTGCGCCTGTCCTTTGACAGCGTTAAAACCATGGGAACTCCACGCCGGTTGGCACTTTTGGTGTATGGACTGGCTGAAAATCAGGCGGATCTGTCCAAGGAAAATCGTGGCCCGGCTGTAAATATTGCCTTTGATGCCGATGGTAATCCGACCAAGGCGGCAGAAGGCTTTGCCCGGGGACAGGGAATTGAAGCCAAGGATTTGGTCACCAAGGATGGCTATGTATATGCCATGGTGCATGAGGTGGGTGGCAAAACCATTGATTTGCTCAGTGCTACCCTGAAGGGGCTGGTTGATGGTCTTAATTTCCCGAACAACATGCATTGGGCTGATTTGGATTATAAATTTATCCGGCCACTCCGTTGGTTAGTAGGTCTTTACGGCGAGGATGTTATTGAATTTGAGACAGCTAATGTTAAGTCCGGTCGTATTTCTCGCGGTCATCGGTTCCTCTCGGAAGGGGATTTTGAAATCAAAAGTGCTGACAACTATGAAAAGGCCTGCGAAGAGCAGTTTATAATTGTTGACCATAATCGTCGCCGTGAAATGATTCGTCAGCAGATTGTGGAGCTGGCCCAGTCCAAGGGTGGTAAGGCACAGATTGAGGATGGCCTGCTGGAAGAAGTGCTTTATTTGGTGGAGTATCCGACAGCCCTGTGTGGTACTATTGATGATAAGTATTTGAAGCTGCCGGCCGAGGCAGTTATTACCCCGATGCGGGATCATCAGCGGTACTTCCCGGTACTGAAGGATGGCAAGCTGATGCCACTCTTTATTACCATTCGTAATGGTGGCAAGGAACATCTGGAAGTGGTTCAGCATGGCAATGAGCGGGTTCTGCGGGCCCGTTTGGAGGATGCCCAGTTCTTCTTTGATGAAGATCGGAAAAAGTCTTTGGCTGAACACTGTGATAAATTGAAGACTGTCGTATTCCAGGAAGGTCTTGGTTCCATTTATGACAAGGCGGGGCGTTTAGAGGTGCTGTCTGCTTATATTGCCGATGAACTGAAGGTTTCAGCTCAGGATAAACAGGATGCTGTCCGGGCTGCCAAGCTCTGCAAGGCTGACCTGGTAACTGGTATGGTAACAGAGTTTACTGAGCTTCAGGGTGTTATGGGCCGGGAGTATGCACTTCTCGATGGGGAAACTGCAGCAGTTGCTCAGGCTATTGATGAGCATTATATGCCAAGAAGTGCCAGCGATGGGCAGCCTGCCTCGGTGGCTGGCCGCATTGTTTCTTTGGCCGACAAGATTGATAACATGGTGGCTACCTTCAGCCGTGGCTTGATTCCAACCGGATCACAGGATCCATTTGCGTTGCGCCGTCAGGCTCTTGGCGTGGTGAATATGCTTACGGAAGCCCAGTATCATATTTCCCTGTCCGGTTTGGTGAGCAAGGCCATGGAATTGCTTAATATTTCCGATACAAAGGCTCAGGCCAAGATGCAGGCTGATGTGGAAGAATTTATGAAGCTGCGCCTGAAAAATGTTTTATCCGAAGCTGATATCCGTTATGATGTGGTAGACGCGGTATTCGTTAATATTGACGATATTTATGGGGCTACCCTTAGAGCAAAGGCAGTGGATGAGGCCGTTAAAAAGGGCATGGATACCGATATTCAGGCCTTCAATCGGGCTGGCAACATTTCCCGTAAGGATGAGACGGTTCAGGCGGTATGTGATGAAGCACTCTTTGTGGATGCGGCCGAAGGTAAGCTCTGTGAGGCTTATCAGACCGTTAAGTCCCAGGTAGATGCTCTTGCTGCCAAGCAGGATTATGCCGGTGCTGTTGCTGAGCTGACCAAGCTGGCTGCACCGATTGATGGCTTCTTTGATGCAGTAATGGTTATGGACAAGGATGAAAAAATTAAGAATAATCGCCTTGGGCTGTTGAAGGCTGTTGATCAGCTGATTTGTACAGTAGCTGATTTCAGTAAAATAGTTTTGGCATAAAAACAAAATAAAAAATGCTGTTCCGGCTGGAACAGCATTTTTTGTTATACCTTTAATCCTTTACAACCTCAGCCAAAGTACCGGCTACAGCCTTGCTCATAATATCCAATGCAGTATCTACTGCTTTGAGATAAAGCAGACCGGCATCTGCTACACCGCGACCGTTAGCAACAGCATTGAGGTCGATATATTCATGAGTTGGCAGGTTACTGCGCTCTGCAGCAATTTTTTCCTTGAGAATAGCTTCAATAGCTTCCTTAGTCATTTACGACTCTCCCCTCTAAAACATATTTAATACATTATAGCATATTACCTGACTTAGTGTATACTGTTTTTCACAGTTAACCCACAATGCCCTTGACATAGATGGGGCAAAATGGTAGCTTTGATATGTAGTCGGATGTATATAGTATTTTCACAAGGGTGGTGCAATAGATGAAGGTACGGGAACGCACTGAGGAAAATGAGTATAAGCTGTTATCTCCATTGGCGGCCAAGAGTCGGGATGCCCAGCGGGAGCGGCCGGAAGCGGATTGTGACTATCGTAGCCGATTCCAGCGGGACCGGGACAGGATAATTCATTCCAAGGCTTTTCGCCGGTTGAAGCACAAGACCCAGGTGTATATTATATCCGGTGACCATTATCGTACCCGGATGACCCACAGTTTGGAGGTCGCCCAGATAGGTCGGACTATCGCTCGCAGTCTGCAGCTCAATGAGGACCTGACAGAGGCCATTGCTCTTGGACATGATGTGGGACACACGGCCTTTGGTCACGCCGGTGAAGCCGCTCTGGACAAACTTACCGGCCATTTTGCCCACAACGAACAGAGCCTTCGGGTGGTGAAATATTTGGAAAAGGGCGGACAGGGACTGAATCTTACCAAAGAAACCATGGATGGTATATTGCACCATAGCGGCAATGTATTACCTTTTACCATGGAGGGGAAAATAGTTCATTGGGCAGATCGGATAGCCTATCTTTGCCATGATTTTGACGACAGTATGCGGGCGGAGTTTTTAAAACCGGCCAGCCTGCCAAAGCTGGTTATGGAAAAAATTGGCGTAGATACATCAAAAATGATTACGGCAATGGTGTCGGATATGATTGTTACCTCGGAACAGGCTGGGGATATAACCTTTTCTGAGGAAATGAACGAAGCCATGAGCGTTTTCCGTCAGTTTATGTTTGAAAATATATACCATTCGGAGCGGTTAGCAAAAGAACGGAAGCAGGCTGTATTTGTTTTGCAGCAGCTTTTTGAGTATTTTTCCAAAAATCCTGACCGGATGCCGGTGGAATTCCAGCAACGCCAGAGCCAGTGGGGATTGGAACAGACTGTGGTGGATTATGTGGCTGGCATAACAGACAGCTACGCAGTTCAATTGTTTAATGATATTTATATGCCGCCCATCGGCGTAATGGTAAAATGATTAGATTTGTCAAGAATTATTTTACGATTTTAAGATAAATTATTAGAAAAAAAGGATATTTAAGTTTTTTATTGAATATAAACAGTGCAAAAGGGTTTTATGCCTTTGCACTGTTTTCGTGTTGAGTAAAGGATGAGTATGAATGGCAATGTTTTTGCCAGATGAGTTTGTTGAGCGGGTTCGCAGTGAATCCGATCTGGTTTCGGTGGTGTCAACTTATGTGCAGCTGAAGCGCAAGGGAAACCGGTATTGGGGCTGTTGTCCATTCCATCAGGAGGATACGCCGTCGTTTTCCGTAAAACCGGATGAGGGGTTTTTCTATTGCTTTGGATGTCACACAGGTGGCAATATATTCAAGTTTATATCCCTGATTGAAAATATTTCCTACTATGAGGCCATTTTGTTTCAGGCTGAGCGGTTGAATATCCCTCTACCGGAACGGGAGAAAACTCCGGCGGAGATAGCTCGGGACAAAAAACGGGATGAGCTGCGGGAATTGCATGAGATGGCCGGTAAATTTTTCCATAACTGTCTGACCATGACTAATTATGGAAAGGCTGGCTTGGCATATTTTCACAAACGGGGCATAGGCGATGATATAATAGAAGAGTTTCAACTTGGTTTTGCCCCGGATGCCTGGAACAAGCTTACTGATGCCTTTGCCAAACGAGGTGTTAACCAGGATCTGCTGCTGGAAAGCGGCCTTGTGGTGAAGCGACAGCAGGGCGGTGGTGAATATGATCGGTTTCGCAATCGGGTTATGATACCCATCATGGATGAGCGGAGCCGAATATGTGGCTTTGGTGGCCGGATTATTGCCGAAGGCAATCCAAAGTATTTGAATTCACCGGAAACTATGCTGTTCAACAAGCGGAAATTGCTTTTTGGTCTTGATAAGGCCCATCGGCATATTTCCCAGGCTGGTTTTGCTCTGGTAGTGGAAGGCTATATGGATGTTATTTCCGTATTTGCTGCCGGTATCAAAAATGTGGTGGCATCTCTGGGAACGGCCTTTACGGTGGATCAATGCAAGAAGCTTTTGCGTTATGCTCCGGCGATTTATTTTTGCTATGACAGTGATAATGCCGGCCAGGAAGCTATAGCCAGAGCCTTGGGGATAGCCGGAGAAACTAATGCCCAGATTAAGGTGGTACAGCTGCCGGATGGCAAGGACCCGGATGAGTTCATTCAAAAGCATGGGGCAGAGGAGTTCCGCCAGGTGGTAAGCAAAGCCATTTCAGTAGTGGATTTTCGTCTGAAACATATTATGGCCCACAGTGATGTGAGTGGCCTGGAAGGTCGCCTTAGGGCCTTGACGGAGATGTTGCCGGTTTTGGGTGACATAAAAAATTCCGCCGAGCGCAGTGCTTATGTGTCTAAAGTGGCCAAGTTGCTAAGTGTGTCAGAAAATGATATACTAGTGGAACTGACTAAAAAGGGTCATGGGTATGGCACCAGACAGACTGACAGCCGGAATGTGAAGAATGTGGTGCGTCAAGTGGATGATGCAGGACGCCGGGCTGGTCGGGTCGTTATTCGTATGGTGTGGGAAGAACCAGCTGTACTGGACCATTTTATCAGTATGGTACCGTTGGAGTCTGTACCTGATCCGGTGCACAGGCAAATCTTGTCTGGCCTTAATGAAAAATTTCGGGCCGGCGAACCGGTAAAAGACATAATGAGCCTGTCTGATTTGGGCGATGAGGCTACGGCTGAGTTATCCCGTTCTTTGGTGGAGGATTTGGGTGAGGAGGATATTTCCTTGCTATATGAGGCCTGTGTCCGCCAATTAAGAAGAAGTTTTCTGGCAAGCCAGTATGAGGTGCATTCGATGAATGCTGAGAGATTACATCAGCAGGGCGATGCAAGATATATGGATGAGCTGGCGGCCAGTCAGAAAATAAAGCAAGAAATGGATGAATTACAAAGTGTTGATTGATAGTGAATGCACATTATATATAGAAAGGAGGTTTATCAATGGCTGTTAAGAAGAAAACGACTGCAGAGCCTGAAGTGGTGGAGCAGGTTGCGGCAGAAGTGCAGGAAAAAGTAAAGAAGGTCAAGGGAGCCACTGCTTCCAAGAAAGCAACGCCTGCCAAAAAGACCGCCGCAACAGCCAAAAAGTCCAAGGAAAGTGAACCAGCCAAGGAAGCCAAGGCCACTAAGACCGGTGATGTTGCTAAAGCTAAGAAGACCAGCAGTACGGCTAAAGCGACCAAGTCAACCAAAACTGACAAGGCAACTAAGCCAGCTGAACAAAAAGCAGAAAAAAACAGTGAAGCAACCAAGGCGACCAAGACAGCTAAAGCTACTAAGACAACTAAGGTAGCTAAGGCCACCAAAACGGAAAAGTCTGATGACGAAAAAAAGGCTACTAAGAGTACTAAGACAGCCAAGGCACCTAAGGCTGATAAAGCAGCCAAGCCTGCTGTCCAAAAAGGTGATGCTGAGGAGAGCGATACCAAGTCTGTTGATAAGACAAAGGGAAAGTCCACTTCAAAAGGTAAAACTGTAAAGACCAAAGACGCTAAATCTAGCCAAGATGCGGCCAACATCGAACCGGCCGAGCCAGCTGAAGAAAAGGATGCTAAGAATTTAGCGGGACTGGTTGAACAGGCACGAATAAATGGCAATAAAATAACTGCCGGTGAGATATTGGAAGCCTTGCAAAAGCAGGATATTTCTCCGGAGGAGTTGGATGAAATCATCGTTGATAAATTCAGCAAGAACGGCGTTGAGGTGTCCTTTGACGACAATGTTTCTGACGATGATGTTGATAAACCTGATGAAGACGATGATGTTGATGTTGAAGTAGGCATAAATATACCTGATGGTGTAAACATAGATGATCCGGTTCGTATGTACCTGAAAGAAATTGGACGGGTACCTCTTTTGACCGGTTCCGAGGAAAAAGAACTGGCCCGTCGGATGGAAAGCGGGGTTTCGGCAGAACTGTGTATAGCAGCGGACTCCATTGTGAAAAAAGATGGCAAGTCCGGTCGGGACAGTGTAAGACCGATTTCTGAATGGACAAGGCTGTTGAATTTGGACAATAATAATGTTGCCCGTAAATATCTTCATCTGAAGAATGATATTATTACATCCATTGTGGGGCAGTACAAGGATACCATTATGGAGGATGAGGACTTCGACAGCGAGGTTTTTGCCAAGTACGATGAGGATTTGGGCAATGTGGAAATTGAGATTGCCCCATTATCGGACAGTGAAATTCAGGAGCTGTATACGGCCAAGGCCAATGGTGAGGATGCTCAGAAACGGTTGGCAGAAGCCAATCTCCGCTTGGTAGTGAGTATTGCCAAGCGCTATGTGGGCCGTGGAATGCTGTTCCTTGATTTAATCCAGGAAGGTAATCTGGGACTCATCAAGGCGGTGGAAAAGTTTGACCATACTAAGGGGTATAAGTTCAGTACTTATGCTACTTGGTGGATTAGACAGGCCATTACAAGAGCCATTGCTGATCAGGCCAGAACCATCCGTATACCGGTTCATATGGTGGAGACCATTAACAAGCTTATTCGGGTTACCAGACAATTGGTACAGGATTTGGGCCGAGATCCAAAGCCAAACGAAATTGCCAAAAAGATGGATATCAGTGTGGACCGGGTTCGGGAAATTATGAAAATTGCCCAGGAACCGGTGTCTTTGGAAACACCAATCGGTGAAGAAGAGGATTCCCATCTTGGTGACTTTATTGAAGACCATGATGCTCCAGCACCGGCGGAGCAGGCTTCCTTTATGATGCTGAAGGAACAGCTCACTGAGGTGCTCGATACCCTGACTGACCGTGAACGCCGGGTTTTGGTGCTCAGGTTTGGCATTGAGGACGGTCGGGCCCGTACCTTGGAAGAGGTGGGGCAGAGCTTTGGGGTTACCCGGGAACGCATCAGGCAGATTGAGGCCAAGGCATTGCGTAAGCTGCGTCATCCGACCCGTAGCAAGAAGCTGAAGGATTTCTTGGATTAAGAGTTTAATTTAAAGTGTTATGTATTTAAGGGGGACTGCTTGCGCCGTCCCCTTTTATGATTTAGCCCAATGAGGTGATTATATGTTAGACGCCCGTTTGCAGGCCGTGGCTGATTTTGTGCCGCAAGATGCCGGCGTGGCCGATATTGGTACGGACCATGCCTATTTGGCCATTGCTCTGTACAAAGCCAATAGCAATCGGAAGATTATCGCGGCGGATCTGAACCAAGGTCCCTGTGAAGCGGCCCGCCGTACCATACGAGAGGCGGGGATTGATGAAATAGAGGTCCGGCAGGGAGACGGCTTGGCTGCCTTAAAGCCCGGCGAGGTGGAAGCAGTGTGTATAGCTGGAATGGGTGGCAAGCTGGAGGCGGATATTTTGACCGCGCATCCTCAGATAGTAGAAAGCTTGCGTTGTATCATATTACAACCCCAGAATGGTCAGGATTATCTGCGGAAGTGGTTATATGATCATAAATGGCACATTGCTGATGAACAACTGGCCAAGGTTGATGGACGTATCTATCAGATAATCAAGGCAGTTCCAGGGGCAAAAGCCATGCCGTCGGAAGCGGAGCTGGTCTTGGGACCGGTGTTGTTGAGCAATAAAGTGCCACTTTTACTGGAGCATATTGAAGGCAATGTGGCAGTTTTACAAAATATAGCAGATGGTCTGTCAAAGGGTGGGGACAAAACAGCCGGCAAATTAGCTGAAATTCAACGGAAAATATCATTGCTGGAGGATTATTTACCATGAAGTGTCAAAGAGTAATGGGGATTTTGGAAAAACTGGCGCCGAAACGCCTGGCAGAACACTGGGATAATCCTGGTCTGCAGGTGGGCAACCCGGAGCAGAAGGTGTCCAAGCTACTGGTGTGTCTGGATGTAAGTCAGCCGGTGGTGGAGCTGGCTATAAGGGAACAGGCGGATATGATTATCAGCCACCACCCTATGATGCTTTTTAAAGGATTGTTGCCCATTCGTACCGACAGTTACGATGGAAAAATGTTACAGACCTTGCTTAGCCATAATATTGCTGTGTATTCGGCGCATACTAATCTGGACATTGCCAAGGGGGGCTGCAACGATATATTGGCGGCTCTCTGTGGATTGGAGCGGGTTGAGGGCTTTGCCCCCACCGAGGGAGATGCTGAGGAAAGTATGGGGCGGATAGGCTATGTCCGGGAGTCGATTCCCCTGGAGCAATTTGCCAATAGCCTATGCCAAAAGTTGAATACCAGTTATGTCAGGCTGGTAAGAGGGGGCAAGGCTACAGTTGGCAAGGTGGCCTTGTGCAGCGGTGCTGGGGCAGATTTAATCAGTAAAGCTGTTTTTCGGGGGGCTGATTTATTTATTACCGGTGATTTAAAGTATCACGAGGCACAACAGGCCTTCAAGCAAGGGATAAATATCATTGATGCCGGACATTTTGCCACGGAATTCCCTATGGTGAAGGCCCTTGCGGCCTATTTGCGGGATGAATTGGCTAAAACGGGAGAGCAACTCGAAGTTATCGAGGATGATATTTCCCAGGACTTTTTCCAGGTGATAAACAGGGAGAATTGATATGACACGACAGGAAACAATGAGCCTTTTTAACGCTTTTCCAATTTATGGGATAACCGCCGAGAAGGATTCACAGGGGCGGAGCAACTATGAGGTTGTAACGGCTATGCTCAAAGCTGGAATGAAATTTATCCAGTATCGGGAAAAGACCAAAAGCGGGCTGGCCCGTTATGAGGAATGTGTACAGCTGCGGGAACTCACGGCAAAATATGGTGCAGCCTTTATCATTGATGATTTTGTGGATTTGGCACTGGCAGTAAAAGCTGATGGTGTGCATATCGGACAGGATGATTTGCCACCGGAAGTGGTGCGGGAGCTGGTGGGGGAGGATATGGTCATTGGGTTATCAACCCATTCTCCTCAGCAGCTGCAGGCTGCCAACCAAAAGCAGAACATAATTGATTACATTGGTGTGGGGCCGGTGTTCGCGACTAAGACTAAAGCAACAGCTCAGCCTGTTGGTTTTTCCTATGTTGAATATGCGGCTGGCAATTCTGCTGTGCCTTTTGTCGCAATCGGTGGAATAAAAGATGAAAATATTTTCCGGGTTTGGGAACATGGTGCACGAAATTTCGCTGTAGTTACCGATATTACACAGGCTGACGATATCGAACATAAAATCCAAAACCTAATCAACAGTCTCAAAAGATAATCAAAATATTATCAATATATAATCAGATTAAGGTCCTAGGATTTGACACTGTTTTGGCTCAGTGGTATAATGTCCTTGTTATGAGCGTGAAAGACAATCGCTGACGGTGTTAGCCGTTTGAGGAAAGTCCGGGCTCCATAGGGCAGTGTGCTGGATAACGTCCAGCGGGGGTGACCCTAGGGAAAGTGTCATAGAAAAGGAAACCGCCTGCTAAAGAGTTGTCATTGCATGACAGTTTCTTGACCAGGTAAGGGTGGAAAGGTGCGGTAAGAGCGCACCAGCAGTCAGGTGACTGGCTGGCTTGATAAACCCCACATGGAGCAAGACCGAATAGGGAAGGATATGAAGTGGCCCGCTGACCTTCCGGGTGTGTCGCTAGAGTTGTCAGGTAACTGGCAATCCAGATAAATGATTGTCGCCGCGCAAGCGGAACAGAACTCGGCTTATTGATCACTCATAATATAAATAATAATGATGGGCTATACATCTATAAGAAAGCCTAATCCAGCCCACGGAGCGGGGGAACCAATTTTTGGGGTGAATGAAAACCGGCCTGGCCTATTTTGGCAGGAATGGTCTTAAAGGGTAGTCTTCTCTGCCCTAACCCGTCAGCTAACCTCGTAGGCGTATAGAGAGAGGAGTGTCTTTTTGGGTAAAATTATGCGCGTATTGGCGCTATCCATGGTTTTTGTGTGCTGTTTTGCCGTATGCAATGCTAATGCATTCCGTATGGGAGACCAGGGCAGTGAGGTAGCGGAAATTCAAGGCCAGCTGGCCAATCTTGGCTATGATGTAGTAGCAGATGGTGACTTCGGTCCGGCTACTGTTGAGGCTGTAAAGAATTTCCAGAGTACTCAGGGCATGGAGGCTGATGGTTTGGTTGGACCTACCACTTATTCAGCTTTGATGGGCAGAGAGATGCCACAGGTTAGTCGTAGCTTTAATTCTGTGTCCCGTCGTATCATTGCCAATTCCATGAATTACATCGGTGTGCCTTATGTATTTGGTGGCACGAGCCCTAGCGGTTTTGACTGCTCCGGCTATGTGCGTTATGTGTTTGCCAGCGCAGGAATCTATCTTCCACGCACGGCAGATGCCCAGTATGAAATTGGTATGCCGGTATCCCGTGGTGAGTTGATTCCAGGTGATCTGGTATTCTTCTCCACATACGATTATGGTGCATCCCATGTTGGTATCTATCTCGGCGATGGATCCTTCATCAATGCATCTTCCAGCCGTGGCGTTGCAATTGATTCCCTGTACAGTGGTTACTGGGGTTCTTGCTACATCGGTGCACGAAGAATTCTTTAAAAATTTGGGCGAAGCGTATGCTTCGCCAATTTTTTTGCCTTCACCTTTGGGAAAGGTGGCGGACTATGTCCGACGGATGAGGTCCATCCCTATAATTTTTTGCAGTAAAAAAGGATTGTCCATCTAGGACAATCCTTTTTCGATAAGCCTTTATTCGGCCTTCCGGACAACCTCAATCTGCACATAATCCAGTGGTCCGGGAATAGGTACATACTGTTTGCGGATAGTTACCTTAACTTCATCAACGACTGGGTGCTGAGCTATCAGCTTGTCACCGATGTGTCCACCCAAAGCCTGTAACAGATGAAAACGCTTATTTTCTACCGCTTCCTTGGTTGCAGCATAAATAGTACTGGAATCGATGGTGTCTGCTACATCATCTGATTCGACCACTTTATCGTTTCTGGTAGTAACCTCAACATCAAAATAAAACTTTTGGCCCTGCTCCCGTTCATATTCATACATACCATGAAAACCGTAGAACATCATATTTACAATCTTGATTTTTGCCACTAAAATCAGCTCCCCCTTCGTTGCAATATTCTCGTGTAAATATTATATTTCGCCAATAGTAATTATTTTCCTGCAAGAAATCACTTTATATCGAAAAAGCTTTCCAGCTGTTCGGCAATTTCCCGCAGCCCCCATGGCTGTTCCTTTAATCGGATTATGGCTTGGCGCAGCTGATGTCTTGTTGCTCCAATTATCACATCGGTATGGCTGGCACTGAGATTTACTGTTCCGGCAGAAACCGCCGCTTCAGCTCCCTTGCTCAACATGGTCTGTTTTAAAATATTGGCAGCCCTGGTATCCACTTTTTCAAGCTTTATAACATAGAAAATAAGCTTTTCCTTCATTATATCTGTACCGCGATGGGATACACCGATGGAGCGAAGCTCCTGCTCAATATCGGATACAGTGGCTGGATTTAAAATACTTATAGTGCTTTCCATTAAAAATTCTCCTTATGTCCAATGCTGATGGGGGCGAGGGCCTGTTTCTGTATACGCCGATGAGCACCCGTTAAGCAGTGGATTGATTGGACTAAAATCAGTGGCAGCGCAAAACTGTTACTGAATAAGTCTCATTTTACTATTGCCTTGACTTTGCTTTCATTGTATCATAATAAAGTGTCAGGTAACACACAGTAATTATGGATTATGAATTGGGAGATGTACTTGCCTTCCAACATTTAATCCCTAATTCCTAATTATAATATAGGAGGCATCTTTATTATGGCAAAAAAGCGACTTAATCCAGAAAGCTTTGATTTCCCGGTAGACGAGATTAAGAGCGGTTTGTATAGTGATATTTATTTCCTGCGGACTCAGGAGATTTTAAACCATGCCAATTATCATCCGCGGGTAACGATGCAGATTTTCCAGCGGGATTATGCAACCCTTTGCGGTATTGATGAGGCCATTGCCCTTATTAAGCGGTGCGCTTATCATCCGGAGAAAATAAAGATTCGTGCCCTCCATGATGGTGATAAAATCGAGCCTTGGGAGACTGTTATGACCATTGAGGGGGATTTGGCGGATTTCAGCCATTTGGAAACGGTCTATCTGGGGATAATTGCCCGCCAGACCAAGGTGGCTACCAACTGTGCCCGGGCAGTTGAAGCGGCCAATGGTAAACCGGTATTGTTCTTCCCATCCCGGTTTGATCATTACGCCGTGCAAAAGGGGGATGGCTATGCGGCCAAAATCGGCGGTATGGCCAATGTATCTACGCCGGCTAACGCCCTGACCTGGGGCATTGAGGCGGCTGGTACTATTCCTCACGCACTGATTGCTGCGTGTGGCGGGGATACCCTGAAGGCAACCCAGATGTTTGATGAATACATTGACCCGAAAATCAATCGGGTGGCATTGGTGGATTTTAACAATGATTGTGTCGGGACCAGTCTGAAGGTGGCCCGTGAGTTGGGTGATAAGCTGTATGGTGTGCGTCTGGATACTTCGGAAAAAATGGTGGATAAATCACTTATCGGTCAGATGGGACATTTCAAGCCAACCGGGGTTAATGAACAGCTGGTACGCAATGTTCGGGAAGCGCTGGATGCAGAAGGATTCAACCATGTAAAGATTATGGTATCCGGTGGCTTTAACCCAGAGCGTATCCGGTTGTTTGAAACCAATAATGTGCCAGTAGATGTGTATGCAGTGGGCAGTAATATTTTTGCAACCAATGCGGATTTTACGGCTGATATTGTTTTGGTTGATGGCAAGCCATGTGCCAAGGCTGGCCGGGCCTATAGTGACAATCCGCGTCTTGAGGAAGTGTAATTATGGGGGATATAGTGATATGGGCGATGGTGTTTGCCATGGTACTGTACGCTTTTTGGGACGAATTGTTTACTGAATAGTATGGGCTGGGAGTGGATATATTATCCGCTCCCAGTTTTGTCATTCTTAAGATAATGCTTTTCAAAATGCACAAAATTTAATATTATTAAATAAAATACTAAATATTATTAAAATATTAAATAGAGGTGAAAAATGGAAAAGTATTATTTAAGCGTGTTACAAAATATTATGGATATTGCCGGCGAGCCATTAAAAAAATTGCTGGATGTTTTTGGCAGTGGAGAAAGTATATGGATGGCCAGGGAAAAGGAGTTGGCATTCGCACATGTTCTGCAGGGAAATCAACTGGAAAGATTTCTGGCTTACCGGAGCAGCAACAAAGACCTCCCCTACCAAGTGGCCACCATTTGCCAAAAGAAACATATTTCCCTATGCAGTATTGATGATGATGAGTATCCGGCACTTTTGCGGGAAATCGATACTCCGCCCTATGTGCTGTTTTATCGTGGCCGGTTAGGTAATGACTTGCCGCGCATTGCAATGGTTGGGTCAAGAAAAATATCTCCTTATGGTCGGGCGGCAGCCGAGCGATTTAGTGTTGCTTTGGCCAGCCGGGGGTTTTCGGTAGTCAGCGGCGGTGCCTATGGTGTGGATACAGAAAGTCATAAGGGGGCTTTATCTGTTGGTATTACCGAGGCAGTTATGGGATGTGGGGTTGATATTGCCTATCCACCCACTAATGCAAATTTATTGGCAGAAATTTCTGAAACGGGAGCTGTTATTTCGGAGTATTTACCGGGAACACCGCCACTAAAACACAATTTCCCGGCCCGGAACCGGATTATTAGTGGTATGTCGTTGGGGACATTAGTGGTGGAGGCCGCTGAACGGAGTGGATCGCTTATAACAGCTGTGTGTGCCCTGGAGGCCGGGCGGGATGTTTTTGCGGTTCCGGCCAGTATTTTCGCTTGTGGCAGCCGGGGTTCCAACAAGCTTATTCAGCAGGGAGCTAAATTGGTACTTGACAGTGAGGATATAATATCAGAGTATAGGGATAAAATAAAATTAAAGACTTTATCAAAAAAAAATGGTAAGATGGAAAAAGATTTTGTATTATCAAAGGATGAGGAGAAAATTTTTTCCTTGTTGACACCTGATGAGCCAATGTCGGTTGATGATATACTTTATCAGCTGACTGAAGCTACACCGGCCCGCGTGTCTTACCATCTGCTGCAGATGGAGCTGCGGGGGCTGGTGCAGAGTGATGGGGCTCATCGGTATGTGAGAAAATAAAAAGGGGGTCATTTTGTGGCTACCACCCAAAATGAAAAAAATATAAAGAAAGCAGTTAAGAGTAGTTCTAAGGGGAAAAGTGCTACAAAAACAAAGACTACAGCAAAAAAAACTACCGCAAAGAAACGCACCAAGGCTGATAAACCAGTAAAAAATACTCTGGTGCTGGTGGAATCACCAACCAAGGCCAAAACCATTGAACGCTATTTGGGGAAGGGGTATGTGGTAAAGGCCTCCATGGGGCACTTGCGGGATTTGCCAAAAAGTCAGTTTGCCATTGATGTGGATCATGACTTTGAGCCCAAATATATAAATATCCGCGGCAAGGGTGCCCTTATTAAAGAATTGAAAAAAGAAGCCAGCAAGGCGGACAAAGTATATTTGGCTTCCGACCCGGACCGGGAGGGAGAGGCTATTGCCTGGCATTTGGCCCATATATTTGATATAGATGCATCCTCGGATTGCCGCATTGTGTTTAACGAAATTACCAAAAGTGCTATTCAGGATGCGATAAAGACGCCACACCCAATCAATATTGACCGGGTGGATGCTCAGCAGGCCAGACGAATGCTGGATCGGATTGTGGGCTATAAGCTCAGTCCACTGCTTTGGCGCAAGGTTCGCAAGGGGCTTAGTGCCGGACGGGTTCAGTCGGTTACTGTAAAGCTTATATGTGAGCGGGAAGATGAAATCATCAATTTCGTGTCAGAGGAATATTGGACCATTGGCACCAAGATGAAACATGGTAAGTCACATCAGTTTGCCGGGGAGCTGACCCACATTGACGGCAAGAAGCTGGATATAAATAACGGTGGTGACGCCAAAAAAATACAGGAGAAAATGGAAGCCTGCAAATGGCTGGTGAAGGATGTCAAGAAGACAGAGCGCAAGCGCAAGGCGGCTGCTCCGTTCACCACCAGCAGCATGCAGCAGGATGCTGCCAGAAAATTAGGCTTTACTTCCAAACGCACCATGATGGTGGCTCAGCAGCTCTATGAAGGTATAGAACTGGGACGGAAGGGGCCGGTCGGTCTTATTACATACATGCGTACTGATTCCACCCGAATTTCGGAGCAGGCAGTACAGGAGGCCAAGGAGTATATTCTCACCAATTTTGGTGACAAATATTATCCGGCCAAGGTAAATGTTTATCAGGCAGGGAAAAAAGCGCAGGATGCCCATGAGGCTATTCGGCCGACCAGTGTTATGCTGGCACCTGCGTCCATTGAAAAATATCTCAGCAAGGATCAGTTCAAGCTGTATCAGTTGATTTGGCAACGGTTTATTGCCTGTCAGATGGTGCCGGCAGTATATGATATGATTGCAGTTGCTACCACAAATCAGGCTCAGGGGAAAAAGGTGAAGGCCGGTGAATTTACATTGAAATCCTCTGGTTCGAAGCTAAAATTCCCTGGCTTTATGGCAGTTTATGCCGGCGTTGAGGCCAATGAAAAAGATGTGGTATTGCCGGAGTTGTCTGCCGGAGATGAAATCAAGCTGACCAAGGTGGAGCCGGTACAGCATTTCACTGAACCGCCAGCCAGATATAACGATGCCTCATTGGTAAAGGTACTGGAAGAGGAAGGCATTGGTCGGCCAAGCACCTATGCACCTATCATAGAAACTATTCTGACCCGTGGGTATGTTCAGCGCGTCAGCAAGTCATTCCAGCCAACAGAATTAGGCCGGGTAGTGGTTGAAATGCTGAAGGAGTATTTCCGTGATATCGTGGATGTAAAGTTCAGTGCTGAGCTGGAAAATGAGCTGGACAGCATTGCGGAAGGGACACTGGACAAAACTGCCCTGTTAAGAAATTTTTATGGCCCATTCTCAGAGACATTGGAGAAAGCTGATGAGGCAATTGGTCATGTGGAGCTGCCGGTAGAAGTATCAGATGTGCCGTGCGATGTTTGCGGTCGGATGATGGTGGTAAAACAGGGGCGTTTTGGCAAATTTTTGGCTTGCCCAGGCTTCCCGGATTGCCGTTGTACCAAGCCGTTGCTGCGGGATACTGGACTGCACTGTCCTAAATGTGGAGGCAGCATAGTAGAAAGAAAAACCCGACGAGGTAAGAGTTTTTATGGTTGCAAAAATTATCCTGAGTGCGATTTTGCCACCTGGGATGTTCCTCAGGCCGAAAAATGCCCTAAGTGCGGCTCTTTGCAGTTAAAGCATTATTATCGCAATGGTCGGGGGATTTTGTATTGCTATAACGACCAGTGTGAAACAAGAATAGATAATCCAATCAATAAAGAATTGGAAAAACAACAAAAGAAAGCAGAAAAAGCAAAAGAGGGAAAGAATGGATAAAATTATCGTGGTAGGTGCTGGCCTGGCAGGGAGTGAAGCAGCCTGGCAGGCGGCCCAGCGAGGTATACAGGTTGACCTCTATGAAATGCGCCCTCAGACCAATACACCAGCGCATAAAACAGGGCTGTTTGCGGAGTTGGTCTGCAGTAATTCCCTGCGGGGAGCTGGACTGGAAAATGCCGTAGGCGTATTAAAGGAAGAGATGCGCCGTCTTGGTTCCATTATAATGGAGGCGGCGGATGCTACCAAGGTGCCGGCTGGTGGAGCTTTGGCCGTAGATCGGGTAGGCTTTAGTCAGTATATTACGGACAGGGTTTCCAACCATCCGCTGATAAAGGTGATTTACCAGCAGGTGGAGGCTATTCCTCAGGAAGAAAATGCAGTTACCATTGTGGCCAGTGGCCCGCTGACGGAAGGAAAGCTGGCTGAGGCCATTGGTACTCTTATGGGGCAGGAATATTTGTATTTTTATGACGCAGCGGCGCCAATTGTTACCCTGGACTCTGTGGATATGACCAAAGCCTGGAAAGCATCCCGCTATGGCAAGGGGGAGGCAGCCTATATCAACTGCCCGATGAATAAGGAAGAATATCATAATTTTTGGACTGAATTGGTCAATTCGGAAAAAGCCCCAACCCATAATTTTGAAAAAGAAAAATTCTTTGAAGGCTGTATGCCTGTGGAGGAGATGGCTTCCCGGGGGGAGGATACTCTCCTGTTTGGGCCATTGAAGCCGGTGGGGCTGGAAAACCCAGCCGATGGTAAGCTGCCCTATGCCGTGGTGCAGCTGCGGCAGGATAATGCAGAAGGAACGCTCTACAATATTGTAGGGTTTCAGACCCATTTAAAATGGCCGGAGCAGCGGCGGGTATTCGGTATGATTCCCGGACTGGAACATGCTGAATTTGTCCGGTACGGAGTAATGCATCGGAACACCTTTATCAATTCGCCGGAGACTATGCGGCCCACCATGCAGTTCAAGGATAATGACAAACTGTTTTTTGCCGGACAGATGACTGGTGTAGAGGGCTATGTCGAGTCGGCATCATCTGGACTGGTAGCCGGTATCAATGCGGCAAGGCTGTGTCAGGACAAGGAACCGGTGGTATTTCCCCAGGAAACGGCCCATGGCTCCTTATGTCATTACATTACCACAGCACCAGCCAAACATTTTCAGCCAATGAATGTTAATTTTGGCATTATGTCTCCGATAAAGGAGAAAATACGGGATAAAAAGCTGAAAAAGCAGCGCATAGCCGAACGGGCCCTGGCTACTTTGGATGAATTTAAACAGCAGCTGTAATGGCGAAGGAGACTTTTATGGATAATCAATTTCATGCAACTACTATTGTTGCCGTTAAGCATAATGGAAAAACGGCCATTGCCGGTGACGGCCAGGTTACCTTTGGCCAGAATACTGTAATGAAGGCCAATGCCCGTAAGGTGCGCCGACTATACCATGACAAGGTTCTGGCTGGGTTTGCCGGTTCGGTGGCAGATGCCTTTACCCTTTTTGAAAAATTTGAGGCCACATTGGAGACCTACAATGGAAATCTGCCAAGGGCTTCAGTGGAGCTGGCCAAGCAGTGGCGTACCGATAAGGTGCTTCGCAAATTGGAGGCCTTGTTGCTGGTGGCTGACAAGGATAATCTCCTGATGATTTCCGGTAATGGTGAGGTAATTGAACCGGATGGCGGGGTGGGGGCTATTGGCTCCGGTGGATTTTATGCCCTGTCAGCAGCTAGGGCTCTGGTAAAGCATACTGATTTGTCAGCGGCAGAAATTGCCAAAGAGGCCCTGACCATTGCCGCAGATATTTGTGTATATACCAACCACAATATTAAGGTTGAAGAAATAGAGTGATTTTGGGGGAACATATTCATGAATGAACAAACACCAAGACAAATTGTTGAGGCTTTAGATAAATACATTGTAGGGCAAAAGGATGCCAAACGGTCTGTGGCCATTGCCCTTAGAAACCGGTGGCGCAGCCGTCAGCTGGACAGCGAGAGCATGAAGGATGACATTGTACCAAAGAACATTTTGATGATTGGCTCAACTGGTGTGGGGAAAACAGAAATTGCCCGCCGTCTGGCCAAGCTGGTACAGGCGCCTTTTATTAAGGTTGAAGCTACCAAGTTTACTGAGGTGGGTTATGTGGGCCGTGATGTGGAGTCCATTATCCGTGATTTGGCTGAAACCTCGGTTCGTATGGTTCGTTCCGCCCGTTTGGAGGGAGTTCAGGAAAAAGCGGCAGAGTTGGCTGAGGAACGGATTTTGGATGTAATGGTGCCGGAGCCAAAGAAATCCGTGGTCAATCCCTTCGGGCAGCTATTTGGCGTGTCGGAAAATGAAGAGCAGGAATCAGGCGAAGCTGAGCCTAAACAATATCAGGCTGGCCGGGAATGGTGCCGTAAAAAGCTGTTGGCTGGCGAGTATGAGGATCAGCTGATTGAAATTGATGTGGAAGATAACAACAAACCTATTGTCGGGATGTTCGCCGGTTCCTCCTTGGAAGGGATGGGCGATAACCTGCAGGATATGTTGGGTTCAATGATGCCGAAAAAACACCGGAAGCGCAAGGTGACGGTTGAAGCCGCCCGCAAGCTGTTCCAGCAGGAGGAAGCCATGAAGCTGGTCGACATGGAAGAGGTTACCGAGGAAGCGGTGAAGCTGGCTGAAAACAGTGGTATTGTATTCATGGATGAGATTGATAAGGTGGCTGTCAGCGGCAACAGCGGTGGACACGATGTGTCCAGAGAAGGTGTACAGCGAGATATTCTGCCAATCGTGGAGGGATCTACTGTTATGACCAAATATGGACCAGTGAAAACTGATCACATTCTCTTTATTGCAGCCGGAGCTTTCCATATGGCTAAGCCATCGGATCTTATTCCGGAGCTGCAGGGGCGCTTCCCGATTCGGGTGGAATTGACTTCCCTTACGGAGGAGGATTTCAAGCGTATCCTCACCGAGCCACAGAATGCTTTGATAAAGCAATACAAAGCTTTGATGGGAACAGAAGGGATTGAACTGGAATTCACTGATGGTGCTATTGACCGCTTGGCCAAGCTGGCCTGTGAGGTCAACAATCAAAATGAAAACATCGGTGCCCGCCGGTTGCACACCATTTTGGAAAAATTATTGGAGGAGCTGTCCTTTGATGCACCGGATCTGGAGGAGAGCCAGGTGGTTATCGACGAGGCCTATGTGGATAAAGCTTTATCAGAAATCGTAGTTAATCAGGATGTCAGTCAGTTTATTCTTTGATGCATAAAAAGTGAATATTTAAAAGATTTATAATATTGCAAAAATAATCACAAAATTATTGTGATTATTTTTGTTTTTTGTGATAGAATATATTTCACAAAAATGGTAAAATATTTTTAATTTTTGGGAGGATGAAGGATGGCGACACTGTTAGAAAGAACAAGAAAAATAAACAAAGTGCTTCAGCGGTTTCATACGGTCGAATACAATGAAGTGGCAATAGTGTTGAGCAATGTTATCAATGCTAATACATATATAGTGGATGTTGATGGAAAAATTCGCGGATATGCCCTTCAGGATGATTTTGAATGTGATCTGATGATGGATAATGTGGTTTCGGAGGGGCAGTTTCCACGCCATTATGTGAACTGGCTGAATAAAATAAATGAGACTTCTGCCAATCTCCGTTCCAAGTCGGGGCTTTGTGCTTTTGTGGATGATTCTGAAACCAAGTGTAAGTTTCACGGGAAAAACACGACAATCGTGCCAATATATGGGGTCGATGAGCGGATTGGGACTCTGGTGGTAGCCAGATATAATGAAGATTTTACCAATGATGATTTGCTGTTGGCCGAATATGGTGCAGCGGTCGTCGGCATCGGTATGCTGCATGAGCGGTCCGGAAAAATTCAGGAGGAGTCCTTGAAATACAAGGCTGTCAAGACTACCCTCAAGGAATTGTCCGTTTCAGAGGAAGAAGCGATAATTGCCATATTCCGGGCGTTGGGCGACAATGAAGGCACGATAAATGCATCGCAGATATCAGATGACAATGATTTGGTTTCCCGTTCTGTAATAGTAAGTGTGCTTAAAAAGCTGAAGGTGGCTGGTATCGTCATACCTAAGTCCCAAGGCATGAAAGGAACCCATATCCAGATCAAGAATGAGTACCTCTTGGACGGGATACGGGAACTGGCACGGGAAAAGGGAATTAAATTCTAAAATATTGGCAGACAATGGTACTGTTTACTGGCGGCACAGGATTGCCGCTATGAATACTTGTAGTTTGTGAAAGCAGGGAGCTTGAATACAAGGCACCCTGCTTTTGCGTTTAAAAATAAGTAGGCCATTATATCGAGTGTTTGAAAAATAATTAGCCCCAAAAATAAGCCAAAAGTCACAAAAATCAACTTTTTACACAAAATAGCAAGATATTTCTTCTTAAAAACAAGGAAAAATGGTAGAATATACAAGGAGTTTTATTGTTAAGTGTAGAATAGTAGTATTGTGTATACTTGTGCAATAAAATAGTTTTGCGACAGGGCATTTCGTATGAGGAGAGTGAGAGCAGATGTTAGACCAGTTGGTTAATGCACCAGTGATTGATTATATGTCCCGAGGTATGTCTGCTGCCAATTTACGACACGAAGTAATAAGCAATAATATAGCCAATGTCAACACTCCTAAGTTCAAAAAGAGTGATGTGGTGTTTGAAAGCCTGTTGGCCAAGGAATTGGGCTTGTTTGATGAGCAGGGCAAGCTTGAGGTGGTAAGAACCCATGACAGACATATGCCTATACCGATGAAAGGACGGGCTATGCCGGAGGTAATAATGGATACCAGCACTACAATGCGTACTGACAAGAATAATGTAGATATTGACAAGGAAATGGCTAATCTGGCCAAGAACCAGATTTATTTTAACGCCTTGGCCAAGGAGATGGGGTCTCACTTCCAGAAGGTCAAGACCATCATAACCAGCAAGTAATTATTTATTATCTTTCATAAATACAGAATGGAGAATGGCTTATGAGTATGTTCGGTGGCATAGACGCAGCAGCTTCAGGGCTTACAGCAGAGCGTCTCAGAATGGATGTTATATCCAATAATATAGCTAATGTCAATACAACCAGAACGGAAAAGGGCGGCCCTTTTAAACGCAAGTTTGTTGTTTTTGAGCCAAGGGAGCTGCACAATAAAAATTTTGCCAGAGTGCTGTCAGGTGAGATTGCAAAAAGCGAGTTTGGCAAAAAGAGCGGCGATGGTGTACGGGCGGTTGCCATACAGGAAGACAACACCCAGGGCAAGCTGGTATATGATCCTGGCCATCCGGATGCCAATGCTGATGGTTATGTAGAATTGCCGAATGTAAACATAGTAAACGAAATGGTGGATATGATTACGGCTTCCAGAGCATACGAAGCTAATGTAACCACTATCAATGCAGCGAAGAGTATGGCCTCTCAGGCCTTGAATATAAGCAAATAAATGAGGTGACATGATGCAGATAGAGCCATTACAGATGACCCCGGTTTCCATGCATGCGGAGAGTCATTTGGGAGAAACTCAGGAACCACCTGTAGTCAAGAGCTTTGGTGAATATCTTGGTGATGCTCTTGGCAATGTTAATGCCCTGGAAAAAGAGTCAGAGCGACTGAAGGCGGCATTAGCGGCAGGTCAGGTTGAGGATATATCGCAGGTTGTTGTTGCTGCTGAAAAAGCAGATATCGCAGTCCAGCTCACCCTTCAGGTCAGAAATAGAGCCGTAGAGGCTTATCAGGAAATTATGCGTATGCAGGTTTGATTTTCTGTCTTCATTAAGCAAAGCATAGTGAAGGGATTGAGAAAATGGGCGAATGGAAAGAAAAATACCTTCAGCTCTGGGAAAAACTCACCAAGCGGCAGCGCTATATGGCCATTGGCGGCGTAGTGTTGCTTTTGGTGGCTGTTTTGGCGGGCAGCTTTATGTTTGGTGGCAAACCGGATATGGTTCCCTTGTTTACTAATATGGAAACCAAGGATGCCGGTGAAGTCGCCGCAAAGCTGAAGGAAAGTAAAGTTACATATGAAGTTCAGGAAACCAAGCAGGGTACCACTATACTTGTACCTTCTGCTGATGTCCATGAAGCTAGATTGAACCTTGCTACCGAGGGATTACCTCATGGTAACAAGGGGTTTGAGATATTTGATGATAGCAAGCTGGGCGTTACGGAATTTCAAAACAAAGTAAATTATCTTCAGGCACTGC
Source organism: uncultured Anaerovibrio sp. (assembly GCA_902786545.1). Taxonomy (GTDB): domain Bacteria; phylum Bacillota; class Negativicutes; order Selenomonadales; family Selenomonadaceae; genus Anaerovibrio. The sequence goes on along the minus strand of CADACU010000003.1, from coordinate 6,485 downwards.
AGGGCGAACTCACCAGAACCATCGAGCAGATTGAGGCAGTAGAGAAGGCCCGGGTTCACATTGTTCTGCCGGAGGACAGCTTATACAAGAAAAATGAAAAACCGGCTACAGCATCCATTATGTTGAAGCTGAAGCCGAATACCCAGTTAAATAAGAAAGAAATCAAGGGTATTGTTAATCTGGCATCCCGCAGTATTCAAGGGCTGATGCCGGAGAACATTACCGTTGTTGATGAAACCGGCAAGATATTAAACGATCCGGATGATGATGAAGAACATAATGTAAGCATGCAGACCATGACCCAGCTGGAAATGACCCGCAAGGTTCAGGAGCGTATGCAAAAGGATGTTCAGACCTTGTTGGATCAGGCTTTGGGTGAAGGCCGCTCCTATGTCCGGGTTAATGTAGAACTGGATTTTGACCAGCGTCAGACTGATAAACAGACATTCACTCCTGTAGTGGATGAATCCGGTATTATTCGTAGTGAACAGATTGTAAATGAATCTTACAACGGCACATCCAATAATCCTGGAGGACCAGCCGGTACCCAGTCCAATGTACCTGGTTATGTGGCTGTTGAAAATAATACAAATGCCAATTATTCCAAGAAGGAATCTACCAAGAACTATGAGATAAATGAGGAAAAGGAGAAGACAGTTGCTTCTCCAGGGTCTATCCGGCGGGTAAATATCGCTGTTTTGGTCAATGAGGATATCACTCCGGCTCAGCAGGAAAGCATTATGCGTTCCGTTTCTTCGGCTGTGGGAATCAATCAGGACCGGGGCGATACCGTATCCGTTGAACCATTGCCATTCAGTACAGAGCTTGCTGACAGACGGGCTGCGGAGGAGCAGGCTGAAAAAGATCGTCAGGCAAGAAATATGTACATTACCATAGCTTTGATAGTACTGATTATCGCTTTGATTGTGGGCTTCTACATTATGAGAAAGCGCAAGCAGGAACGCTTGGCAAGAGAAGCCGCCGAAGAGCAGGCAAGACTGGAAGAGGAAGAGAGACAGCGTCAGATGGAAGAGCGTGCTGCTGCTATTGAGTCCGGCGAGGTTGAGCCGGAAGAGCTTACCCCAGAGGAACAGCAACATATCAACGAGCGCCAGTTCATCGAGGATCTCATCCGCAACAAGCCTGCCGAGGTTGCTTTGCTTATTAAGACCTGGTTGTCGGAGGATTGATGACAATGGATATGTATTCTGAAAAAGAGCCTGAACTGACTAACACGCAAAAGGCGGCAGTTCTGTTCATAACGCTCGGTCCAGAGTATTCTGCTATGCTGTTCAAGCATATGAACGATGAGGAAATTGAAAAGCTGACCTTGGAAATCGCCAATCAGAAGCAGGTTTCTGCCGAACAGAAAAAGGCGGTTATCAGCGAATTTTACCAGATGCTTATGGCGAGAAATTATCTCTCCACTGGTGGTCTGGAATATGCACAAAATGTACTGGAAAAGGCTCTGGGTTCCGAGAAGGCTTCCCTTATTATCAGCCGGCTCACTACCAGCCTGCAGGTTAAGCCGTTCGACTTCCTGCATAAAACAGACCCGGCCCAGTTGTTAAACTTTATACAAAATGAGCATCCTCAGACTATAGCCTTGATTATGGCTTATCTGGAGCCTGATCAGGCGGCAACCATATTGTCGTCTCTGCCAAATGAACGGCAGGCTGAGGTTGCTAAAAGAATAGCTGTAATGGACCGTACCTCGCCAGAGGTATTGCGTGAGGTTGAGCGGGTATTGGAGCGGAAGCTTTCATCGCTGGTTACTCAGGACTTCACCGATGCTGGTGGTGTCAAGTCCATCGTTGAGGTACTCAATAGGGTTGACCGTACTACCGAAAAAGCCATTGTTGAGGCCTTGGAGGTTGACGATCCGGAGCTTACCGAAGAAATCAAGAAGCTCATGTTCGTATTCGAGGACATTGTAATGATCGACGACCGTTCTCTCCAGATGGTACTCCGCGAGGTGGACACCAAGGATCTTTCCTTGGCCCTCAAGGCAACCAATCCGGATGTTCAGGCCAAGGTATTCAAGAATATGTCCAAGCGTGCCGGCGATATGCTGCGTGAAGAAATCGAGTTCATGGGTCCTGTTAAGATTCGTGATGTTGAGGAAGCTCAGCAGCGTATTGTAAATGTTATCCGGAAGCTGGAAGACAAGGGCGAAATTGTTATTTCTCGTGGAAAGGGAGACGAGATGATTGTCTAGGGTTCTAAAGGGTGTTGTCTGGCAGGAAGATCCTCATATTGTGGATACACCCAAATTCGAGCGTCCTGCGGTTGAGGAAGCCGTTGATATGGATGATGAAACGCGGGAAAATATAATGCGTAACATCCGCCAAAAGGAAGAAAGAGCGGACCAGATGCTCAAGGATGCCAAGATTGCCAGTGAAATCATAAAACAGGAAGCCAGAACTGAAGCTGACAAGCTTGTTGAAGAAGCTAGGCAGCAGGCTGACCAAATACAGAATGAAGCCAAGGAAGCTGGGCGTCAGGAAGGCATTGAGCTTGGCCGTCAGGAAGGTATGGAACAGATTAAGGAAGAACAGCACCATATTATTTTGGATGCTAACGCCAAAGCTGAAAATACCATTAAACAGGCTCAGGAAGAAGCCCTTGACTATGTTACCAAGGCGGAAAATACTATTGCCGAAATTGTTATGGATGTAGCCGATAAGGTTATACCCCAGCATTTTATTGATGTGCCTCAGCTGGTACTTCCTTTGGTACAGAATGCCATTGAAAAGGTTAAGGATCAGCCGAGTGTAAAAATACGGGTAGCTCCGGAGGTTTATGAGCTGGTACTGATGGCCCGGACCGAGTTTCTGGCCAAGATGGAAGGCAAGGCGGAGCTGGAAATTGTATCTGATGAAACCCTAACCGTGGGCGATTGCGTGTTGGAATCGCCCAACGGTACCATAGATGCCAAGCTGTCAACACAGCTGGAAGCAGTTAAACAGTCTATTAGGGATGTTATGAAATAATGGAAATCAACCTGAAAAAGTTTACTGATGCAATAGAAAATTGCAAGTCCATGAAGATGGTGGGCAAGGTTGTGCAGATGGTCGGCCTGGTTATTGAATGCCAGGGACCAAATGTCAGCATGGGTGAGTTGTGCTATGTTAAGTCGCACTTTCCTGATGTGGAGCCGGTGCCATCTGAAGTGGTAGGCTTTCGGGATGGCTTTGTCCTCTTGATGCCATTGGGTGATTCCAAGGGGATAGGACCAGGCTGTGAGGTTGTATCTGCCCAGAAGGTCCTACAGGTTCGGGTTGGACCGGAGCTGTTGGGACGGGTAATAGATGGTCTTGGTAATCCAATAGATGGCAAGGGCCCGATTCTTTGTCAGGAGGAATATCCGTTGCAGGCTGACCCTCCCGCACCATTGGATCGACCGGTTATTACCGATTCCCTCTATGTAGGAGTGCGGGCCATTGATGGCCTTATCACCATGGGCCAGGGACAGCGTATCGGCATTATGGCCGGCAGTGGCGTGGGGAAATCCACATTGTTAAGTATGATAGCCAGAAATACCGAGGCTGACATAAGTGTTATCTCTCTGGTGGGAGAGCGTGGCCGTGAGGTAAAGGAATTTATCGAGCGCGATTTGGGTGAGGAAGGTCTGAAACGGTCTGTAGTAGTGGTGGCTACCTCTGATAAACCAGCTTTGGTGCGTATCAAGGGGGCAATGACTGCGACGGCTATTGCGGAATATTTCCGGGACCGGGGCCGCAAGGTTATCCTGATGATGGATTCGGTTACCCGATTCGCTATGGCGCAGCGTGAGGTTGGTTTGACTGTTGGTGAACCACCAGCGACCAGAGGTTATACACCTTCTGTGTTTGCGTTGTTGCCAAGACTGCTCGAAAGGGCCGGCACTAGTGAAAAGGGGTCTATTACCGGTATTTATACCGTATTGGTGGATGGCGATGATATGAATGAGCCAATTGCTGATGCGGTGCGAAGTATTTTGGATGGTCATATTGTACTGTCACGAAACATTGCCGCGCAAAACCATTTTCCGGCTATAGATGTGCTCAGTAGCGTCAGCCGTGTTATGTCAGCGGTAGTGCCTGATGAGCATATGGATGCCAACCGTAAACTTCGGGCCTTGATGGCCGTGTATAAGGATGCAGAGGATCTTATCCATATCGGAGCCTATGTAAAGGGCTCCAGTGCCAAGATTGATGAAGCAGTGGAGAAGATTGACAAAATAAATGATTTCCTGTGCCAGGGGGTATTTGAAGTGGAAAGCTTCGAGGATACCATCAGGCGTCTGGAGGAAATTTAATTATTGTTGGGAGGGGAGTGTGCTGTGAAGAAATTTAGATTTCAGCTGGAAACCCTCTTGAAGGTTACCAAAATGAATAAGGACCAGGCTCAGGTTGAGTTGGCCACCGCTACTAAAAAGCTGGAGGAGGCCAGACACCATTTGGATGAGCTGTTGGAACAGATGGCCCAAGGACACAGGGACTATGATGCCCTTACCAGCAAAGGTTCCATTACCATAGGCACACTTATGACCTACAACAGCTTTTTTAACTGGAAGCGTGAGCAGATCGAACAGCAGCAGCGACACATTATGGAGTGTCAGGCTGAGCGTCAGCAACGGATGACTGAGCTGGTAAAAATAATGAACAAGCTGAAAAGCATTGAGCAGTTGAAGGAAAAACGGTTTCATCAATATATGGCCGAGGTTCTTTTTGAGGAACAAAAGCTTTTGGACGAAATCGGTGGGCAGCTGTACTTCCGGAATATGGCATAAAAGCTAATCTATTGTGATTTGGCGGTGAGTGTATATGATGCGGATTGAAGGGCTGGAAAGTGTAGTCCAGCGGATTGAGGAACTGAATAACCGATTTGGTCTAAATAAACAGGCGTACAACAAAAATGCTGTGGGAAAGGCCAATTCTTTTGCTGCTGAGCTAAAGGCGGCTGAGGGGCGGCTGAATCCTTCCATGGATTTCAGTGGAAAAACCGTTACTCCGACTAGCTTCGCTGGGGATACTGGCAGCATAATCAGTGCTGCGGCTCAGAAATATAATGTGGATCCGAAGCTGGTAGCTGCTATTGCCCAGACAGAATCCGGTGGCAATCAGGCAGCGGTTTCCTCTGCCGGAGCCGTGGGAATAATGCAACTTATGCCAGATACGGCCGCTGCTTTGGGGGTTGACCCGTACAATAAGCAGCAAAATATTGATGGGGGAACCAAATACATCAGACAGATGCTGGACACCTTTAACGGTGATGTGAAGAAGGCTGTAGCGGCGTACAATGCCGGTCCTCAGGCTGTTAAGGATTATGACGGGGTTCCGCCTTATCAGGAAACCCAGAATTATGTTAATAAGGTATTGGATATTTATCGATAATAGTAATATAGGGTGAATTTAATGGCAGATTTGGAAGAAAATGAAGAAAATGGCAAAAAGCCGGGGAAATTCAAAAGAATATTGAAGATTATCATCATTTTGATTGTTTTATTGATTTTGATAATTGCAGGCTTCTTTATCGGGATTTATTTCCGCCTCATTGATTCCAATGAGATGAATGAAAAATATGCCTTGTACGATATGCCAATTATCGGTGAATATTTCGTCAAGCCAGCTCCTGAGCAATCATCAGTGGATGAAGCCGTGAAGAAAAACGAGCAAAAAAAAGATGATAAAAAGGTACAGAAAAAATCCAAGCCGGTGGTTTTGAGCAAGGAAGAAATTGAAAAGCAGACCAAGGAAAGATTGGCAGCGGAAAAGAAGCGTGTTTCCAAGCTGGCCCGTCTCTATAACGAGATGAAGCCGGAGGATGCCGCCAAGATTTTGGAGGGTATGGAGGATGATATTGTTATATCCATTCTGCAAAAGATGGATGAGTCTCAGGTATCGCAGGTGCTTACCAAGTTTGATACCGACCGGGCGGCCAATATCACCAAGATTATGTACAATGGCCTGCCAAAACGGCCGATGCAGAACCCACCAATCACTGAGCAGGAACAAAATCCAAATGCTAATAATAATTAATTTATACTTAATGGTAGTTTAATAATTGACAGGTATAATTATTCTATAGCTGATTGCCGCCATATGGTGGTTATCATAAATTATTTATTATTTTTAAGGAGGTGAATATATGGGAACAAACATCAGTGCAAATCTTTTTGCTTCAGCCCCAGCGGTGGCAGCTAATGGTGTGAATTCTGTTAAAGCGGTTTCGTCAGTTGATAGCCGGAGTACAGCTACCAGCCAGCAGGGAAAGGATTTTTCCTCAGAGCTGAAAAATGCTTCAGCGGATGACAAGGCTGCTGTTATGCAGCAGGAAGCCAAGGCGGCTGCAGCCGAGACACTGCCGACCAAGGAGGCCAAGGCAGACACAGTTGGCAAAGAGTCTGGCGGTGCTGAAGAAAAAACCGAGTTGGCCGCCGAGGAAACTGTAGCAGTCGATGTTGATGAGCTTGGTGATGCAGCTGAGAATTTAGCCGCTGT
>CADACU010000002.1 GCA_902786545.1 uncultured Anaerovibrio sp. | reverse complement strand
GTTCCGGCATGGCCCACATGTTTTTCCTGCAACACCCGGCGGACCAACCCCACTGCATCGTGGGAGGTCATCCCCGGCGGTTTGAGAAAATTGATAAAACCTTCCATATTGCGACTCACACCCCAAGGGATTTTATAATTTCATCAATCAAATACTGCTTTGCTTCTGCAAATGGCTTTTTGATGGTACAGCCGGCCGCCCGCTTATGGCCACCACCGCCCAATCGCAGAGCCAATTTGCTGACATCCGTTTGCTTCGAACGCATACTTACCCGGCAAACCTCCGGTTCTACCACTTTAAGTACTACAGACACATCAACACCATCAATAACCCGTATCAAATCGATAAAGCCCTCAGTAGTCTCCAGAGTGCTGGTCAATTCATAATCCAGGAAAATACCGGCAATTTTACCGTCAGCAAACAATTCCAGCGTCTGCAATGCTGTACCCATTCCCTTGACAACAGTATAATCCTTGGTTTCAATTGCTTCAGAGATAGTTTCCGGCTTTATGCCGGTTTCCAACAGCTCTGCCGCCGCTCGCATAGTTTGTGGCGTGGTATTGGAATACTTAAAATACCCGGAATCAGTAGCCAAACCAATATAAACCGCGGTAGCTGAATCACGATCAAACTTCACACCGATAGCCTTGGCCAATCGATAAATGATTTCTGCCGTAGCCGCACTGTCCGCATCAAGGTACAGGTAATTGGCCAAATTGTCGTTGGTACCATGGTGGTCAATATTTAGTATCGGTGCCTTACACTTTAATGGCAAGGTTCCCACCCTATCCAAACAAGCATCAAGAATAACCAGATAGTCCGCCTCGTAGTTATCAGCCTCCGGTTTTTGTATCTGGTCAATTCCCGGCATAATGCTGAGAAATTTCGGCAGGTCATCATCAATAATGACCTGTACCTTCTTTCCCAAAGTTTCCAAAATATATTTCAGCCCCAAGCAGGAACCTATGGCATCCCCATCCGGATTGACATGAGCAGTCAATATCAGGCTATTGGCCGCCATAAGTCTGTCTGCTGTTTCTCTAAGTGAAATAATCATTATTCCCCCTGCTCCTGCTCTCTTTCAATCTGCAACAGCAATTTCTGGATATGGTCACTATAATCCAATGACTTATCCAAAACAAATCTCAATTCAGGCGTAACCCGCAGCCTTATCCGGTGCCCCACTTCACGGCGGATAAAGCCCAGAGAACTGTTTAACCCCTTCCAGGTGTCCTCAATCTGCTTATCATTCCCCATAATGCTGACAAACACCTTGGCCAAACTCAAATCTCTGGTAACTTCCACCTGGGTTACGGTAACAAACCCAATACGCGGGTCCTTCAGCTCCTGCAGAATAATCTGGCTGATCTCCTGCTTCATAAGCTCCTGAATTTTTTCAATACGAAGCTGGCTCATCTTACACTAGCCCTCCTCAATCAATCCTTGTTTACATCATTGATATCAGTCTGGATTTCTTCCATGGTATAGGCTTCGATGATATCGCCTTCCTTGAAGTCACGATAATCCTTAATGGTAATACCGCACTCGTAACCGGCCGCAACTTCCTTAACGGCATCCTTGAACCGGCGCAAATCTTCCAGCTCACCATCAAATACTTCAATATTATCTCGAACAATGCGAATCTTGGACTTGTTGGTAATCTTGCCCTCAAGTACATAGGAACCGGCTACCATCAAGGTCTTGTTGAAAATCATTACCTGGCGGATTTCTACCCGGCCCTGAATAACTTCCTTGTATTTAGGCGCCAACATACCGGACATAGCGTCCTTAACATCATTGATGGCATCATAAATAACCCGATAAGTGCGAATATCAATGTCCTCAGTCTCCGCAATGCGACGGGCATTGGCATCCGGACGGACATTGAAGGCAATAATCAGTGCGTTGGAAGCAGTAGCCAGCATAACATCAGACTCGTTAACAGCACCTACGCCGGAATGGATAATATTTACCCGAACCTCATCGTTCTTGTTGAGACTCAGCAAGGAACTGTTCAATGCCTCAACGGAGCCCTGAACATCCGCCTTTACCAAAATATTGAGATCCTTCAGCTGGCCTTCCTGTATCTGATGGAACAGATCGTCCAAGGAAACCTTCTTGGAACGGATAAGCTCGTTACGCTGCTTTTCGATACGCTTTTCCGCAATAGTACGGCAAAGCTTCTCTTCCAAAACAGCCAGCTCATCACCGGCCGACGGAACATCGTTAAGGCCAAGCACCTCAACCGGAACGGCTGGGCCTGCTTTCTTAACATTTTCACCACGATCGTTAATCATAGCCCGAACCTTACCATAGCAGGTACCGGCAATAATAGAATCACCGATGTGCAAGGTACCGTTCTGAACCAATACAGTTGCCACCGGACCACGGCCCTTGTCCAGCTGGGCCTCGATAATGATACCACGGGCATCCCGCTTCGGATTAGCCTTCAGCTCCTGTACTTCAGCTACCAAAAGAACCATTTCCAAAAGCTCATCGATATTCATGCGCTTCTTGGCAGAAACCTCTACCATAATGGTGTCTCCACCGTAGTCCTCCGATACAAGACCATGCTCCATAAGCTCGTTCTTAACCCGCATAGGGTCAGCCCCTGGCTTATCAATCTTGTTGATAGCCACGATAATTGGCACTTCAGCAGACTTGGCATGGTTAATTGCTTCAATAGTCTGTGGCATAACGCCATCATCAGCCGCAACTACCAGAATGGCAATATCAGTTACCTGTGCACCACGGGCCCGCATAGCCGTAAAGGCCTCATGACCAGGGGTATCCAGGAAAACAATCTTCTTGCCTTGGCACATTACCTGATATGCACCGATGTGCTGGGTAATACCGCCGGCCTCAGTCGTAGTAACGGCCGAGCTGCGGATACAATCCAACAGGGAAGTTTTACCATGGTCAACATGGCCCATTACTGTAACAACCGGTGGACGGAGCACCAATGTCTTTGGATCGTCCTCTATCTCCGGAATTTCAGTTAGGTCAACCTCTGGTGGTAATTCTTCAACATTTACACCGAACTCACCGGCAACCAGAGCCGCTGTATCAAAATCAATGTCCTGATTTATGGTAGCCATAACACCCATCAGCATCAGCTTCTTGATGATGTCAGCTGCAGTGCAGCTGATTTTGCTGGCCAAATCCTTTACAACGATGGTTTCACCCACCTTAATCAGCTTAGGACGGGCAATTTCCATTTTAGGAGCCGGCTGCTGATTTTTGTTGTTCCGGTTGTTCTTATTGTTACGGTTGTTCTTGTTGTTAAAGCCGCCATTGAAATTATTCCGATTATTCTTGTTACGGTCCTTACCGCCATTGCGGTTCCGGTCCCCACGCTCCATGCGTTCATTACGCTCCATGCGTTCGTTACGCTCCATGCGGTCATTACGCTCCCGATTACTTCTTTCGTTACGATCATTTCTGTCACGGCCCTTGAAGCCGCCAGTGTTCGCTGCTGGCTGACTGCCCATACGATTGCCGCCAACATTTCTTGGCTTATTGCCATTTTGATTTTGCATCGGACGATTGGCAAAATTAGCATTTCTACCGTTATTCGGCTGATTGTTTCGTTGATCGTTACCCCGTTCGTTACTGCGCTGGTTGTTAAAACCAGTCTGATTATTGCGGTTACGGTCAAAATTCCGATTGCTGTTATGACTGCCATTGTTATTTACCAGCCGTGGCGTACTAAACCCACTGTTGGACTTCTTGGTCTGATCAGCCGGGCGGTTGCCATTGGCTGGACGGTCATTCCGATGAACATTTTCCGGAGCCTTGTTCACTGGTGCCTGCTTTACTTCAGGCGCCTTGTGGTCTACTGGTTTGGCCGCTGGTTTTGGCTCGGTCTTTGGCTGTTCAACCGGCTTGGCCGGCTTAACGCTCTTTTCATCCTTTGTCACAGGTTTGGTCGAAACCTTTTCCGGTACCTTCTCCGTCTTGGCTGGAGCCTTACTGCCCGCCAGTGCCTTGCGCACCAATTCCTTTTCACTGTCACTGATGGAACTGGAATGCTTCTTTCCGGTAATATTGTTCTTTTCTAATATCTCAATAATCTTCTTGTTTTCTGTATTTATTTCTTTTGCAAATTCATTTATTCTCATCAATCCACCCCCGAATGACTATCTGTCTTCAAAGAGTTTGACCAAGGCATCCGCAAATCCCTTGTCCAGTACGGCAGCCACTGCCCGATATTCCTTGCCGATACAGTGACCTAATTCCTCTCTGTCAAATAGATAATATAGTTTAATTGTTGTTTCTTCAGCCAGGTGCTGATATTTCTTTTTCGTTTCCTCCGCAGCATCACCGGCTACCAAAATCAGTCTGGCCTTTCGTCCCTGCACTGCCTTCTCGACGGCAAAATCACCGGAAACCACTTTATTGGCACGCTGTGCCATACTCAGCAGATTATAAATTTTATTTTCGTTCATATTTATTCAAAAAGCTGCTTTTCCAGCTCATCAAAAATGGTTTTATCAATAGGGCATTTAAAGGATTTGGCAAATCGATGCTCCTTCACTGCCTTGTCAAAGCATTCCCGGTTCCGGCAAATATATGCCCCCCGGCCGGATTTTTTCCCTGTCAGATCTACAAAAAACTCACCCTCAGGGCTCTTCACAATCCGGATAAGCTCCTTTTTCAGGTGCTGCTCCTGACAGCCAATACAAAGTCTGGTTGGAATTTTCTTTACTGTTGCCATACCAAATCACCCAGTTTCTTATTCTTCGCTGTCGCTGTAAAATTCATCAGAGGCAAACTCGTCCAAATCGATGGGCTCCTCCGTCTCATCATCGAAACCGAATTCCTCGGCCTGAGATTCGCTCTTAATGTCAATCTTCCATCCGGTCAATTTGGCCGCCAAGCGGGCATTCTGCCCTTCCTTGCCTATTGCCAGCGACAGCTGATAATCCGGCACAACCACCCGGGAGAGCTTCTCGGACTCATTGATTGCTACCGAAACAACTCTGGCTGGGCTAAGGGCATTAGCAATAAACTGCACTGGGTCAGCGCTCCATTTTACAATATCAATTTTTTCATTTCTAAGCTCATCTACAATATTCTGTACCCGAGCGCCCCGTGGCCCTACACAGGAGCCTACTGCATCAATATTTTCATCCTCAGCGTAAACCGCAATCTTGGACCGCATTCCCGGCTCTCTGGCTACTGACTTTATCTCCACATCACCGCTTTGGATTTCCGGTACTTCCAGCTCAAACAGGCGCTTTAACAGACCTGGATGAGTGCGGGAAACCATTACCTGCGGTCCCTTGTTGGTATTCTTTACCTCAACAATCAACGCCTTGATACGGTCGTTTGGTGCATAGGTCTCATGGGCAATCTGCTCACTTGGACCAAGGATAGCCTCGGTTTTGCCAAGATTTACATATACATTCTTGTTCTCTACCCGCTGAACCACGCCGGTAATAATATCGTTGGCCCGATTTACATACTCGTTAAAGATAATGCCCCGCTCCGCCTCACGGATGGCCTGTACCACCACCTGCTTGGCATTCTGTGCCGCAATACGGCCAAAATTAGCTGGAGTAACCTCCTCCTCCAAGGTATCACCCAAGGCGTAATCCTTGGAAATCTTTTGGGCCATTGCCAAGGAAATCTGGGTAACCGGATTGGTCACTTCATCCACCACTTCCTTGATGGAATATACATGATATTCACCGGTTTGACGGTCAAGACTCACCCGGCAATTGGCCTCGTTGTTATAATTACGCTTGTAAGCCGCTCCCAATGCCTTGTCAATCGCATCAAATAATACCTCAGAAGCAATACCCTTTTCCTTGCCTAATACCTCGATTGCCTCCATAAAACTGCTTTCTGCCACAGCAGCAGACTTCTTCTTTACTCTGGTAGCCACTAAATTAACCTCCTAAAAATCTATATGCAAACGAACCTGAGCTACATCCGCCATGGATATTGTCTGCTCATCAATGGTTATATTCTCACCATCATAGTCCTTTAAAACACCCACAATCAATTTGTTGCCATCCACCGGGGCAAACAGGCTCACATCAACAGTTTTGCCTTTCTCCCGCTGAAAATCCTTTGGTTTTTTCAGCTCCCGGTCCAATCCCGGCGATGATACTTCCAAAATATAGCTGCCCTTGATAATATCCCTTTCATCAAGGATTTCTTCCAAGCGTCCGCTTAGTGCCTGGCAATCATCAATTTCGATGCCGCCTTCCTTATCAATGAACACCCGGAGATACCAGTCCTTTTCCCGGACATAATCCACGGCAACCAACTCAAGGTCAGTGTCGGTTAGCAAATTTTCCACTATTTCCTCTACAGCTTCCTCAATAACTTTACTCATATATTCGCCTCCTAACCTTATCAGACCACAAGCAAAAGTTACATCATCAATTCATAAAATAAGACAAAAGAGCGGGTTTGCACCCACTCTTCACAAAATTTCATCATATTTCTAATAAAGTATATCACGGTAAATAGCTTTTGTAAACAGATATTTTACAATATCATCAATAATTTAAAAAATATTACATGCCTTATTCTGGATTGTGTTGAACCACTGTATCAGCTTGTGTCTAAGGGCCATCACTGGAGAACGAAGCATCATTTTCGGTCCGCTGTAGCGCATAATTTGTTGCATCTTTTGCCGCCGGTTTGGCGCAAAACAATGGGTACTGCATTCACTGCATAATGTTTGCTCTCCTATCCGCGGACAATTATTGACCCGTTTTTCCACATAATCCAACAACTCTTCGCACTCCGGACAGAGTGTACCACCATCCGTTTTATGCACATCTCGGCAATATATGCTTATCATATCAGTCACAGTTTTCAGCTCCTGTTCGCGTTTATGTTTGAACTTATCCATATGGCACCTCCTATGACTGAAAATTTTCAACACCCTTTGCATTTATATTTTACCCTAAAACAGCTCACTTGTTTAGACATAGGGCCCAATTCTAACTGAAGTTTAATTTTTTAATGTGGTTTTAATGTTGGACAATAAAAAGCTGACTACCTGTCCCGGCAGTCAGCCTGTAATTTCTCAATCCGGCATCAGTATTGCTCCCACTGTGCCCAATAACATAAATATAATGAAACCGATGAATATTAAGCCTTCCTTGTAACCTGCTATTTCCTTGATAAAATTCAGCACTTCTCCATAGGAAATATTATTGTCGTTGTCGGACTTTATCTGGCGGGTGCTGCCATCTGGCAAAATCAGCCTAAACAATGGGAAATTATAAATTCTTATACGGCCAACGGCTACCCACAAAATCAAAGTAATAGGTACGGTCAGCACCAACCATGCCCCCAGATATTTGTAATTGGCTGTCCCCTCAAAATCCAGCAAAAAGGCCAGTATAGCTGGCAAAGTATTGAACACCAGCACCCCGAAAAATATTTTAAGCATTCTAAGGGGCGTGTAAAAAGCTACCTTTACTGGTGCCATATGGCCATTTACCGGTTCAAAGAACAACGCCTTTACAGTGGTATCCGCCACTGGTTCCTGCCCCTGATTCACAGTAAGCTGAGCCTGCATTCGCTTCGGTCGTGGAGAATCCATCTTAAAGACCTTGCGGCGCCATTCATCACCTCGGCCATCAGCAAAGGCCACGAAGAAAATAATCCCAAAAATAGCTCCCCATATAAGACCTATCAAGACATCAAACAAGCACATAGCCCCAGTGGTCAGCACGGTCAGTATCGTAGGTTCAATAAGCCAGGAATAATTCTTAATGAGCTGGGTCTTGGTGACGGCTACCCGACCAGTCTGACCATTCACCACTGCCAGTACAGGACCAATGCTCAAAACATACACCGGCAGCAAGGCTGGCAAGCGCAACAGATGTCCCGCCTCCATCTTAAGCACCACGCCGGTAGTCTGCAAAGCCTGTTCCGCCTCCGGTCTAAAGCTGTCCTCCACTTCCTCCAGTACCCGATTCTCCAGCGTCATACCGTCCACATCAGAGAGCTTCACCCGTTGACCGGCAATAAAGGCAAATTCAAAAGGGCGTGCAGCTGTCCACTCAAAAGGCTCCATAGCATCCAACACCAAATTATCCAGTTGTTTGGAGGTATTTACGGCAATACCGTTCAAAAAGCCTCCCATATTGTATTTTCGGTCAGAATATGTCTCCATCCGTTGCACCTGGGCCGTCACCGGGCCGCGGATAAGCTCGTAAGGCAAATAATAACCCCTGAGCGCCTGAATATTGGCTAAAACGGTCTGAGCTTCCTCTTTTCCGGAATTCTTCTTCACCCATTCTGCCAGCTTTCCTCTGGCCTCATCCTCGGTTAGCACAAAGGGAATAAGCACCTCCGGCAGTTCATCCGACTTACCAAACGCCCGACGGGCAAATTTACCACCACAGAAGCCACATTTTCCCATAGCTTCTCCCTTCGGGATAATAACCTGCGCCCCGCAGTTCTGGCAGGAATGTACCTCCTCGGCTGCGTTTTGGCCCTGTAAAATGCTTTTCCGCCGGGCGTCCCGCCACTGCTCCAAGCGCATGATTGGGTCCTTTATATCGGTCACCCCACCGCAATACTGGCACAAATATTGTTGCCGAATGATGTCATAATTTGCTGGTGCGCCACAGCTCTTGCAGTACACCGCCAACGGATGATTATTATCCACGCTGATATGGCTCCCTTCATTCTATAAAATGAGACTTATTCAGATGGAGCTTTAACCTCCATCTGAATGTAGTCGAATAAATCCTTAGCTTTATGGTTGCTTTACTCCCACCTAATAGGTGGGAGCCTTAGCACCCGTTAGCGCCGGGTAAATCATATTTGACTTCATTCGTCAAAAAACAAATGATTCCTGCCAATAAATAAAAACAGGATAAAATGCCTAATATATATTTTTTCATTACATATAAGAAAAATTTTTTCAACTGGAGTATAATGATTTTTAAGAATATTTTTTGGAGGTGAGATTATGATACTTGAATTTGTACTTGTGGCATTATCCCTTTCATTGGTGCATTTATCCGGTATTTATCTGCGTTATCTCGCCTTCAGAGATGATTTGCCGGCGGCAGACACCCGCCGTTTGTGGCAGTTTCTCATAATATTGGCTCTGCTATTTATACCTTTATATACTTGGATTTTTTCCCGCACCGGCATTGTAGTAACTACCTACAAGAGCACCCTTTTCTGGGGCTGGATACCCTTTCAGGCAGTATTTATGCTTTCTCTGCCCAATCGTATCCTGCATCACATTTTTATCTTTGGTATGTCGGTGCTGTGGACCTTTACCATTCACAGCATAAATACCATCACCACTGCACTTTTTATGGTCGGCGCCGAAGAAGCTACGGTACTGCTGTTTTATAGTGGAATGTTCATTGTATGGTACCTGTTATTCCTGCCATTGGCCCGTCATTGCTTTACTTCTCTGCTACCGGCTTATAGTCATTTCACCAGGCCTGCCGTTCAAATATATACCTCGTTTCTTCCTATTGTAATGGTGACCGGATATTTGGTGCTGATTAACGATGATCAGCTTTGGCATACCTGGGAAGAACGAATTGCCCGCTTGCTCCTGCCTATCGGTTTCTTTCTGGCCTATCATTATATCCTCAATGCCTCCAACCGTATTTATGAGCAGGAACAGCTTCAGCACAATGCGGATATTATGAAGCAGGAAATCACCTATTTGGAGGAAAGCCGCTTACTGGCCGCCGATAACCGGGAGAAAATAAAAAAACAGCAGGAAAATCTGCTGAAAACTTATGCCGAACTAAAAATTTTACTGCAGCAGGGTGATATAGCCGGAGCCCAAGCCTATATCACTCAACAGGAACAGGTCCTGTCAGCAGCAGCTATCGATTCCTACACCGATTATGCCATTATCAATGCAGCTATTTCCATTTATCTGCACCGGGCTGTTGCCTTGGGCATAACCATTATCCATAAGACCAACCTTCCCCGCAACATGGGTACCGATGAAAATGATTTGGCCGTACTGCTGGCCAACCTGTTGGAAAACGCCCTGCTGGCCAGCGCCAAAGAAACAGGTGTAAAGCAAATTACACTAATACTTCAGCATAATGGATCACAATGTGTATTGGAAATGGCCAATACTTGCCACACCACCCTGCAGCTTGCGGATGATGGATTGCCAAAAACCAGCCGCAGCGGTCATGGACTGGGAATGTTATCATTAAAAAACTTTTTGGAAAAATACGACGGATATGCCGACTTTAGTCAGGAAACTGGCTGGGTTCGGCTAAGTATGTATTGGGAGGATAAACCGCCATGCTGATTTTCGCCATTGTTCTGACACTAAGTCAAATGATAATTGCTTATCTGATATTCGATTGGGAAGTCAAGGCCAATACCCGGCAGGAACATGCCAATAATTTGCTGAAGCTGCGTCTTAATTCCCTAAAGCAGGAAACCAGCCTTATTCAGGAAAGCATAACTGCTACCAGAGTACTGCGTCATGATTTGCGGCATCATTACCGACTGCTCTACGCCTTGCTAAAAGACGGTGATACAGCTGCCGCTCTGGAGCACATCAAAAATCAGGAAGAAGTAATCCAGTCTATGCACAAAGGATAACACAAAAATGCACCTTAATTAAAAGGTGCATTTTTTTATCGATGGGCCATATAGTGCATATAGGTCGCCTTGACTTCCTTTTTTCGGCGCTGACTAATCGGCACCTTGCTGCCGTCCTTCAGTATAAAGTCGTCCTGTCCCATTCGCCAAATATAATCCATATTCAGTATTATCCGGTGATGGCATTCAATAAATCTATTATCCTTTGTCAACATTTCCTGACACTGATTATAGGAAAGTATCGTATCGGCCACCATATCAGGCAAATGAATACTCAACTTATGTTGGGCGTTAATGTCAACATACATAATATTCCGCACCGGTACATCAACATCCTTACCATTAAACGGTATAAGCACAGTCCGTTGGCTAGCCATTATCTCCGGAAACACATGGTCCATAGCCTTGGCAAACTCATTTAAATGCGCGATCAGAGGCTTTAACAGATAACCAGCCGCAAACACCCGATAGCCATCCAACATATGCTCCTTGCTGCTGGTCAAAAACATAATTGGTACCCGTTCATCCCGTAGGCGAATGGCTTCGGCAGCCTCCATACCGGTCATATCCTCCATATAAATATCCAACAAAAGCAAATCATATTGACCGGGACTGAAGGAAGCCAGCAAGTCCTCGGCAGAGGAATAAGTCTCCAACACCAGGTCCTTCATAATCTCAGGATGTGCTTGAGTTAAATACCGCCGCAGCTGCTCTTCAGCCATCTTCCTATCATCAGGATGGTCGTCCGCAATCGCAATATTCATAGTCCACCTCCTATCCTGTTTATATGTCGTTTTTCTACTTCATTTCATACCACAATTTGCTGTAAAATACCACCCCTGACAAAAAAGTGATGAAAAAAAGCCAAAAGTGATTTTGATTTATAGTAAAAATGAGTATAAAGTCCTATACAATGTTTGACAAAAAAGGCAGCAAACATTACAAAATATTTGCTGCCATCTTAATATTTGATTCTAAAAGTATTTAATTTGCATCCCGGGTAATGGTCTGGTCAGATTTGCCCAGCACCCAGCCCAACGCCTTTAACTCGGCATACAGCATAACCTTCTGCTCACGAAATTCCTGCTTGCATACCCGAAGCTCCTTGTATTTCTTGCAGGCAAGATGATAGCGGGCAGTAATTTCCGCCATGCTACGGGCCTTTTCCTTGGCATCACTGGTATATGACATTGATATCTTTTCTTTTGCCTCCATACAAACTCACTCCGTTTCCTTGATTATGATTAAAGTATACCGCAGATGAATTACTTCTTCAAGCGTTCCAACGCCCAATGCGCAATATCGTGACGGAAATGAGCATCCTTGAAATGGATTTTGTCCACAGAAGCATAGGCTGAATCCACCGCCGCTTTAATGCCATCAGCTTTGGCAACAACCCCCAGCACTCGGCCACCATTGGTATATATATGGCCGTCCTTTTCACTGGTACCGGCATGGAACACGATATTGCCACCAGCTTCGGCCTCTTTCAAGCCAGTGATTTCATCCCCCTTGTTATAGCTCTTTGGATAACCGCCAGCAGCCATAACGATACAAACCGCTGCGCCCTTGCTCCATTTCACTTCGGTATCGGCCAGCTTGCCATCAATGCAGGCCAACATAACCTCCACCAAATCGCTCTCCAACAGTGGCAAAACCACCTGAGTTTCCGGGTCACCAAACCGGGCATTGAATTCCACTACCCGTGGGCCCTGGTCAGTCACCATAAGTCCGGCATACAAACACCCCTTATACAGGCGGCCTTCCTGCTCCATGGCCTTGATAACCGGATCAAGAATTTCCTTCTGGGTTCTGGCCAAAAGCTCCGGCGTACCTACCGGTGCAGGAGCATACGCCCCCATACCACCGGTATTTGGCCCTTCATCGTTATCGTTGACCCGTTTGTGGTCCTGGGATGGCACCATTGGAATAATGGTCTTGCCGTCTGTGAAGCACAGTACCGAAACTTCTTCACCAGCCATAAATTCTTCTACTACAACCCGGCTTCCGGCACTGCCAAAGGCTCCATCCCCCATAATTTCGTCAATGGCACCCAATGCCTCAGCCAAGGTCATGGCCACAATAACGCCCTTGCCGGCGGCCAGACCATCGGCCTTAATAACGATTGGGGCACCTTCTGCCTTAATGTATTCCTTGGCTGCTATGGCGTCAGTAAACACCTCATACTTGGCCGTAGGAATATTGTATTTCTTCATTAAATTCTTGGAAAAAGCCTTGGAGCCTTCGATTTCTGCTGCGGCCTGCACTGGGCCAAAGGCCTTTATCCCAGCCTTATTGAAGGCATCTACCGCTCCATTGGTCAGTGGCACCTCTGGTCCTACGACCACCAGCCCCACGCCCTTTTCCTTGGCAACCTTTACCATTGTCTCATTGTCAGTAATGGACACATCATTGATGCATTCCGCCAGGGAAGCCATACCAGGGTTGCCAGGGATAGCAAAAATCTTGTCAGCATACTTGCTCTGACTCAACTTCCACACCAGCGTATGCTCTCTGGCACCGCTGCCTATAACTAAAATATTCATTATTTATTCACCTGCTCTAAAAGATACTTCTGAATGCAATCATCATATTCAGAGGTATGCTTGAAAGCCTCCTGGGCCAGCTCCATGCGAAGCATCCCGGAAACACAGCCATTCTTTTCAACCTGTTCAGCCACCTCGGAATAGCGGGCTGGATTAGTCACTACAGTTACATATTTAAAATTCTTGGCTGCAGCCCGAATCATTGCCGGTCCACCGATATCAATATTTTCGATGGCTTCAGCCAAAGTAACATCCGGCTTGGAAATAGTCTCTTTAAATGGATACAGATTTACTACCACCATATCGATGCCAGTAATCTTGTGCTCTTTCATAGCCTGCACATGGGTTGGATTATCCCGGACTGCTAAAATACCACCGTGAATAAGTGGATTTAAGGTCTTTACCCGGCCGTCCATAATCTCCGGAAAGCCTGTAACATCGCTGACATAAATAACCGGAATACCTGCCTCTTTGATGGCCTTCATAGTACCACCGGTGGAAACGATTTCCACCCCTGCTGCATGCAGCCGTTTGGCCAACTCAACCACACCAGTCTTATCAGATACGCTAATCAATGCCCGTTTGATTTTCATAGTAAAGTCTCCTTTATATTTATTGTTTTATGCGCACATGGCGGTCATCCAGCAGTTCCAGCTTGTCATCTACGAACAATTCAATGGCCCGTGGATATAAAATATGCTCCTTTTCCAGCACTCTGGCCGCCAATGTTTCCTCCGTATCATCATCCAGCACCGGTACCGTGTCCTGCAAAATAATTGGTCCATGGTCCATGCACTCATCCACAAAATGAATGGTGCAGCCAGACACCTTTGTACCATACGCCAGCACATCTCGATGAGCATGAGCTCCGCCAAAGGATGGCAACAAGGATGGATGAATGTTTAGAATCCGATGCCGATATTCCCCCACAAAATATGGACTCAAAATCCGCATAAAGCCAGCCAAAATAACCAAAGTGACTCCAGCTGCTTTCAGTTCAGCTATCAGCTTTTCTTCGAATTCCTGCTGAGTCTGACATTCCTTGCGATTTACACACACACTTTTTATTCCTACGCTTTTGGCATACTCCAAAGCTCTGGCCTGAGGCTTGTCAGTGAGCACAATTCCCACCTCAGCCTTTATCTGGCCCCGGTCAATGGCCGCCAAAATAGACTGCATATTGGAGCCACGGCCTGAACAGAGAATACCCAAAATATGCTTACTCATCAAACACGCCGCCTTTTATTACAACCTCGTGATTGCCGGTAGTCACCCGACCGATTTCAAATACCGCTTCATTTTTTGCCGCCAAATCTTGCTTGATGGCTTCCGCGTCAGCAGCTGACACAATAAGCACCATACCAATTCCCATATTAAAGGTGCGGTACATTTCCTTCCAATCCACATTGCCCCATTTTTGCAGGAGCGTAAAGATAGGTGGAACCTGCCAGCTATTGGCATCAATTTCCGCCCCTAGGGATTCCGGGAGGGCTCTTGGAATATTTTCATAGAAGCCACCACCCGTGATATGTACCATACCGTGAATATCATACTTTTCAATCAATGGCAGACAGGATTTTGGATAAAGCCTGGTCGGTGTCAAAAGCTCCTCACCAATGGTCTTTCCCAGCTCATCAATATATTCATCGCCCTTAAAGCCCATCTTGTCAAAGCAGATTTTCCGTACCAGGGAATAACCATTGGAATGAACCCCCGAAGACGGCAGAGCCAACAGTACATCATCTGATTGCACCTTTTCTGCGGTAATGATTTTTGATTTATCCACAACTCCAACGGCAAAGCCGGCAATATCGTACTCGCCCACTGGATAAAAGCCGCTCATTTCAGCAGTCTCACCGCCAATAAGAGCACAGCCGGATTCCTTGCAGGCGTTGGCCACCCCTTTTACAACAGCGGCTACCTGCTCCGGATCCAATTTGCCTACTGCCAGATAATCCAGGAAATACAGTGGTTCAGCTCCCTGAACCAGAATATCATTTACACACATGGCCACTGCATCCTGACCAATGGTATCATGCTTATCCAGCATAAAGGCCAGTCTTAGCTTGGTCCCAACTCCGTCCGTACCCGAAACCAGCACAGGTTCCTTGTACTTGCCGGTATTTAAGGCAAACAGGCCGCCAAAGCCGCCCAAATCACCCAGCACCTCCGGGCGATAGGTGGCTTTCACACTATCCTTTATAAGCTTTACAGAGTAATTGCCGGCGTCGATGTCTACACCGGCATCACGATAAGTCAGCTTTTCTTCCATTTATTTCCTCCATAGATATATGTCTAAATTACCCCTTCTGTCACTTTTAATGACTGCGAGGATATTATTTCTTCTTTTTCCGCGTTTCAAAAATGTATTTATCCACCTCAGCTGGTGACTGGGATTTCTGTTCAATCGGATATCCGCCATTAAAGCAGGCATAACACATATGCTCCGGATTCAGCTTCAGCATACATTTCTTGAGGCCATCCAGAGAAAGAAAATGCAGTGAATCTGCATCAATATACTCCCGGATTTCCTCCACGCTCTTGGTAGCCGCAATAAGCTCCTTCCGGGCCGAGGTATCAATACCGTAAAAGCATGGATAACCAATCGGCGGTGAGCTTATCACCATATGTACCTCTTTGGCTCCGGCATTTCGCAGCATTTTTACTATTTTTCCGCTGGTGGTTCCCCGTACAATGGAATCATCCACCATAATTACTGATTTCCCCTCAACCACGGATTTGATAGCATTAAGCTTTAGTTTCACTGCGGTATCCCGCTGCTTCTGACTTGGCTGAATAAAGGTACGGCCAATGTAGCGGTTCTTTACTAAGCCGCTGACATATGGCAGGCCTGCCTCAAAGGCATACCCCTCCGCTGCCGTATTGCCGGAATCCGGCACTGAAATAACAATATCAGCCTTGCAATGAGCCTCCTGCGCCAAAATTCGGCCCATTTCAAACCGGGCCTCATGCACACTTTGACCATCGATTACCGAATCCGGACGGGCAAAGTATATAAATTCAAAGACACACATAGATGGCTTGGCATCGGCAAATCTATGGAACTCAACCCCATTTTCATCGATTACCACCATCTCACCTGGTTCAATATCCCGAATAAATTCAGCACCTACCACATCCAAGCCACAACTCTCCGAGCTAAGGACATAGCCGCCGTCCTCCAGCCTGCCAAGGCAAAGTGGTCTGAAGCCCTGTGGGTCCCGCGCACCAATAAGCTTGTCCTCAGTCATAATAGTGAGACAGTACGCCCCTTTGATTTTCTTCAGGCTATCAATGATTTTTTCCTCTACCGTCACCTTCCGTGACCGGGCGATAAGATTAACAACCACTTCAGAATCTATGGTAGTCTGAAAAATAGTACCGCTTTCTTCTAACTCCTTGCGGATTTCCCCCGCATTGGTCAGATTTCCGTTATGAGCCAGAGCGATTTTACCACCAGAATAATTAACCATTAACGGCTGGGTGTTGGCCAGCAAACTGGATCCTGTAGTGGAATATCGTACATGGCCAATGGCAATATACTGATTCTCCATCTGTGGCACCTGATGCCGGAAAACCTCCCGCACCAACCCCATGCCCCTGGTTACATCCATCCAGGCACCGTCAGTTACTGCAATACCAGTACTTTCCTGTCCACGATGCTGTAGGGCAAACAGGCCATAATAAGTCAGCTCAGATACATTCAGGTCATGGGAGTATACACCAAAAACTCCGCATTCTTCCTTCAGCTTATCTGCTTCGTAATCTATCATCTTACTTACATTCCATCCCTTACAAGAAAAGTTTCTGTGCAAATCAGATGAAGGTCTGTACGGGAAAACATCTCCCATGAGGAAGACGCCCCGCCAGGCCTGCATCAGATTATAATTTAGCGAACTTCGCCGGTAAGACGCTTCAAAATTTCCTTGTAAGCATCCTCTACATTACCCAGATCCCGACGGAAACGGTCCTTGTCCAGCTTTTCCTTTGTAACGGAATCCCAGAAACGACAGTTATCCGGCGAAATCTCATCTGCCAGAATAATCTTGCCATCCTTGTCCCGGCCAAACTCCAGCTTGAAATCAATAAGGTCAATGTTCTTGGTCTTAAGATAATCTACCATAATGGAGTTAATCTTCAGGCTCTGTGCCTCAATCTCAGCCAATTCTTCCTTGGTAGCCAGATTGCAGGCCAAAATATGATAATTGTTGACCATTGGGTCCCCCAAGTCATCGTTCTTATAGCAGAACTCAATAACCGGAATGGACATAGGAGTACCCTCCTCAAGGCCCAAACGCTTTGCCAGACTGCCGGCTGCCACATTACGGATGATAACCTCCAATGGAACAATCTCCAACTTTTTGATGAGGACATTTCTATCATCAATAACCTTGATAACATGGTTCTCAATGCCGGACTTTGCCAACAAATCAAAGAAGAACATGGTGATTTTGTTGTTCATGATACCCTTTTCAAGAATGGTCCCTTTTTTGGCACCATTACCAGCGGTAGCATCATCCTTGTAGTAGCAGATAAGCTCATCAGGATTCTCAGTTGCATACAAAATCTTAGCCTTGCCTTCATAGATTGCGTTCTTCTTTTCCATCGTGAAAAAATACCTCCATTAAATAAAACAATTTATGTTAAAGTAAAGACCTATCACTTATTCAGCTGCTGGGCAACCCGATTAGCCTTTACCTCCACATCCTCTACCATTTTTTCCCGGTATTTGATGAGTTTTTCCTTGATTTCATCATCAGAAAGAGCAAAAATTTCTGCAACAAAAATGGCGGCGTTTTTTGCTCCGTTAATTGCCATAGTAGCTACAGGAATACCCGAAGGCATCTGTACTGTACTAAGCAGTGCATCCATACCGTTCAAAGAAGTCGCATTTATAGGAACTCCTATAACCGGCAGGGTAGTATAACTCGCAATAACACCACCAAGATGGGCTGCAGCACCAGCTGCTGATATAAACGCTCCCACACCTCGTTCAGGGGCGGTGGAAACAATTTCTTTTACTTTTGTCGGTGTACGATGAGCCGAGGCCACAAACACTTCCGACTCTATGCCGAATTGCTTCAAAAGCTCATGTGCCGGCTTCAAAATTGGCCAATCAGAATCGCTACCCATTATAATAGCCGCCTTCATCAGTCAATCAACTCCTCCGTAAAAATACTTCATAGTCTAACCTTACCCATACACTATAACAGAAACTACAAAATACTGTCAATGAAAAGGGGCTACATTTATCTGTTACAATCAACTAAAAAGGAGTCCCACTACACGAGCAGGACTCCTCCGGCAAATACTATATCAATACCTGAATTTACTTACCTCGTCATTCATCTCTTCTGCCAGCTTGGCCAAAGAATGCGCTGCGGCAGCAATCTCTTCATTGGAGGCAGACTGTTCCTCCGTAGAAGAAGAAATCATCTGGGTCTGGTCCGCTGAGGCCCGGCTTACCTTATCAATAGAATCCACTGCCTCAACAATGCTGTTGGCTCCCTGAGAAACCGTTTCCACTGAGCCGTTTATTTCCTTCATCTGGTCACCAATACCGCTGACCTTAGTCATAATCTCCTTGAACTGCTCGCCGACATTACGGATGGACTCAATACCTTCCTTAACATCAGTAGTACCTGTCTCCATGGTCTTAACAGCCTTTACTGTCTCACTCTGAATATTGCTGATACGCTGACGGATTTCCTCGGCAGAAGACTGGGACTCAGAGGCAAGCTTGCGCACCTCCTCCGCTACAACGGCAAAGCCACGGCCATGCTCACCGGCCCGGGCCGCCTCAATAGCTGCATTTAAAGCCAAAAGATTGGTCTGCTCGGAAATAGCCGATATAGCATCAACAATCTGACCAATCTGCTGGGAATTTTCACCCAAGCTGGCCACTACCTCCGAAGACTGGGTAACACTGCGCTCAATGTTGTTCATCTTGCTGATGGCATCCTCCATCAGGCTCTGTCCCTTGGAAGCGGCCGCTGTAGCCATAGCAGTAGCTTCAGCAACACTTTTGGCCTTATCAGCCATAATGGTAATATCACCATAAACCATATCAACATTCTGTTTGGCCACATCGATATCTGCCAGCTGGGAATCCATGCCATTGGCCATATCACCCACTGTTTCAGCCACGCTTACTGACACATCAGCTGACTGGGATGCATTGGCAGTAAGCTCCTCAGAGGCGGCAGCCACCTGACTGGCCGTATTGGCCATCCGCTTGATAACATTCCGCAGGTGTTCATGCATCTTATTAAAGGACTGTGCCATATCCCCCAATTCATCTGCTGTAGTGATTTCAATTGCCGGAGCTGACAAATTTCCACCAGCCATTTCTTCAGCAGCATCCTTTAAGGAAACTGCTACTCCCTGCAACTGACGACCAAAAATCAGGCAAGCACCGATAATCAGCAAAATACCTACAACACACACTGCGATAAAGGTATTTCTCAAATTATGCACCGGGGCAAATACTACATCCTGACTAACTACCACTGCAGCCAACCAGCCGGTGTCCGCCAGGGTTGAATAAGCAATTACATTCCCCTCATCAACGAAAAAGCCCTTGCCATTCTTTACCATTTCCTGGAAATGGCTGCCCCAAGGCTTAGTCTCAACTTTTTCCAATGGGGTAGTCCCATCATTGGAACCAATAATCTCACCAGTCGGCTGAACAACATAACCAGCCCCACTGCCCCGATATTTAAAATCAGCAATCATCTCTTCAATCTTGCTGATTTCCACATCTTCACAGATGGCACCATAGAACTGGCCATCAGTCCCGTTAAAAGGAGCTATACAGGAAACAACCAGCTTGTGGGTCACTGCATCCTCGTAAGCCTCTGTTACAAACGGCTTTTTATTTTTCGAGGCATCAATAAACCAATCCCGGGTCCTCGGATCAATATCCTTGGAAATATCGCCATCCTTGTAATCAAAGAACAGGCCTTCCTTGCTGGCCGCAGCTACTGCCAAAATATCCGAGTCATTTTTACCCATGGCCAGATTGCTCTTATTGGTAATGGCTGCCGCGTTACTGCCGGCGTCAGTAATAACATCAGCAGCAGCTCTGGCCATGGCGGCCTTTTCCTCTACCCACTTGCTGATTTTACCATTCTCCGCCTGCACAGATGCCATAAGCTCGGCTTCAACGCTTTCTTCCAGCGTGTTATTGGCCGAAAACAAACCAATTACCGAGATAATCGCCATCAGCAATCCGCAACAGGCTGCCAACAGGGCAAACTTTTGCTTTAAATTCATAGACCTACACCTTCCTTTTCCAATGTAACTCTTAATCTTACTGATCATGATTACTTAACTTGGCTAATCATTTCTAACAATTTTCTCCTATTTTTTATTCATTCTATAAATAAACAGAAAACTCCTTTTTTACTTTTAATATTTAAACTAAATAAACGGGGCCGCTCCTGCGGCCCCGAATAAAAGTTGTATTTTAACCTACCTGGGCAGTAATAACCTCAACGGCCTTCGCCAAGGCTGCTTCCAGATGGTCAGGCTGTTTGCCACCGGCCTGAGCCATATCCGGACGACCACCGCCGCCACCGCCAACCACAGCCGCAGCTTCCTTGATGATTTTCCCGGAATGAGCCCCTTTGGCCACTGCCTCCTTGGAGGCTTTGACTACCAGATTAACCTTGTCACCATTAACGGTACCAAGTACCACCACACCATTGCTAATCTTCTCACAAGTCATATCAGCAATACTTCTGAGATCATCCATATCAGCCGCCTGTACTGCAGCAGCAATTACGCTAACCTCACCTACAGTTTTCACCTGATCAGTGAGGGCTGCGGCATCGGCCTTGGCCTTTTCTGCATTGATAGCATCCAGCTGCTTCTGCAGCTCCTTGGCCTGAGCTGCCAGGCTCTCAACATGAGCTACCAGCTCATCTTCACGGCACTTCAGGGCTGTTGCCGCATCAGCTACCATCTTGGCCTTATTGTTGGCATATTCCAAAGCTGCCCGGCCAGTGATGGCCTCAATACGGCGTACACCAGCTGCCACACCGGTTTCCGATACAATTTTAAAGAGACCAATCTGACCAACATTGGCAACATGGGAACCACCGCACAGCTCCATGGAGAAGCCCGGAACACTTACCACGCGGACCACATCACCGTACTTCTCGCCAAAGAGAGCCATGGCACCCTTTTCCACCGCCGCATCCTTGGCCATTTCCTCAATAACCACATCCGTGCCCTTAAGGATTTCGTTGTTCACCAGTTCCTCAACATCAGCCAGCTGCTGAGCACTTACTGGCTCAAAGTTGGTAAAGTCAAACCGCAGGCGGTCACCATTTACGGAGGAGCCGGCCTGATTGATCTGCTCACCTACTACGGTCTTCAACGCGGCCTGCAGCAAGTGGGTTGCTGTATGGTTACGGGCTGAGGACAATTTTTCAACCTTGTCCAGCTTAATCTGAACCTTATCGCCCACCTTCAGCTGACCCTCTTCAACATAGGACTCATGATAAATTGTACCGTCTGGCAGCTTCTTGGCATTGGTAGCCTTTATACGGCCCAGCTCACTGATGAACAGGCCAGTGTCACCAACCTGACCGCCACCCTCGGCATAGAACGGCGTAACTGACAGGATAATCCCTGCCTCTTCGCCGTCCTGAAGGGAATCAACCAGAACGCCATCCTTCCAGATAGCCACCACTTCAGCCTCAGTAGCTGCTTCATCGTGCTTTAAGGCGGCAGTATCAATATTCTTTAAATCCGGTACAGCGAACCGCTGGTTTTCAGCCCGAGCCGCTCTGGCACGATCACGCTGCTCCTGCATTTCCTTGTCAAAGGCTTCCTTATCAAACTCTATACCATTTTCCTGCAAAATCTCCTCGGTCAGCTCCCAAGGGAAACCAAAGGTATCATAAAGCTTGAAGCTCAACGCCCCATCCAGTACCTTCTTGCCGGCGGCCTTGGTCTCAGCCATATAGCCATCCAGCAGCTCCAGCCCCTGCTCCAATGTAGCAGAGAACCGGTCTTCTTCCAAGGAAATAACCTTCTTGATATAATCCTGCTTCTGGGCCAATGCCTCAAAATCACTGGCACCCTCGTAAATCTTGCATACAGCGTCCACAGCTCCCTCAAGGAACTTGTCCTTTATGCCCAGCATCCGGCCATGACGAATAGCCCGCCGCAGAATACGGCGCAGCACATACCCCCGGCCCTCGTTGGACGGCAGGATACCATCCATAATCATAATGCTCATGGAACGGGCATGGTCAGCAATAACCTTCAAGGATACATCCTTGTCAGCATCCTCACCATACTTCACGCCGGATACCTTGGATGCGTACTCGATAATTGGGAACAGCAAATCAGTCTCGAAGTTGCTTGGTACACCCTGAATTACCGAGGCAATACGCTCCAGCCCCATACCAGTATCAATATTCTTGTTTTCCAAATCATTGTACTGACCATCCTCAGTACGGTCAAACTGGGTGAATACATTGTTCCAGATTTCCAGATAACGGTCGCAGTCACAGCCTACGGCACAATCCGGGCTGCCACAGCCCCGTTCTTCACCCAAATCAAAATAAATCTCCGTATCCGGACCGCATGGACCAGGTCCGATTTCCCAGAAATTATCCTCTAACGGCACAATATGGGATGGATCAAAGCCAGGCTGTTCCTCCCAAATCCGCCGAGCCTCATCGTCTTTTGGATAAATGGTAGCCCAAAGCCTGTCCTTTGGCATTTCCAAGACCTCAGTGAGGAACTCCCATGCCCATGGAATAGCTTCCTTCTTGAAATAATCGCCAAAGGAAAAGTTGCCCAGCATCTCAAAATAAGTCTGATGACGGGCGGTGCGGCCTACATTCTCAATATCACCAGTCCGGACACAACGCTGGCTGGTGGTAATCCGGTTGCGTGGTGGCTTAACCTTGCCGGTAAAATATGCTTTAAACGGTGCCATACCAGCACCAATCATTAACAAAGTCGGGTCATTTTCAGGAATAAGGGACGCACTTGGTAATCTCAAGTGGCCTTTTTTCTCAGCAAAGAAAGTAAGATAAGCCTCTCTCAGCTCGTTACCTGTCATTTTCTTCAAAACACTCTACCTCCAGAATATGTTAATAAAAAAATAGTTCACGCTAACTTATTGATTATAGCATATTACACAACACTGATACAATGAAATTATGTTCGCTATAACCGGATTACCCCATAATGCACCTTGGAATGTTTGCCACCGGCAATTTCATTAAAACCTAATCGGGCAAACTCCAGGCTTCGGCTGTTTTCCTTCATGACTACCCGATGACGGGCCACCCGTTTGGCCTCATTCACCGCCGGCAGCTCCAAGGGGCGATGGTCCGCCACACTCCGCAACGGATTGATATTGTGGCTGTCCCGCAAAGGATGACGGAACATTGGGTCAAAGTATACCACATCCACGGAATTATCCGGCAATGTCTGCAAATACTCATTGTAATCCGCATTTATCACCTGAACCCGCTTAATGGCACTATGCAGCTCATAATTTGTCGCCAGAAACTTCTTCATTCCTTCGCTGGTAATAAAGGCAATCAAGGGACTGGCCTCCAAACCAATCACCTGGCCACCTTCCCCTACCACAAAGCTTGCCACAATAGAGTCAGCCCCAAAGCCCAAAGTACAGTCCAGCACCGTCATTCCTTCCTGCAAATCCAGAGCATTGGCCATATGGTCACCCTCACCCATACGAATATTTTTTATTCGCAGCTGGGACATATTGGGATGAAAAAACAGCTCCCCCTCCGGGGTATCCAAAGTAAAGGAGCCCCGCTTAGCCACCAGTACATTGTCCACACCGTACATTTCCCGTAATTTTTCCATAGGCTCCCTATTCCGTTTGACCAGCTTTATTCCCAGCCGTTCTGCGGCCATTTGGGCCAGCTTCTGACTGTCGCTGTGGTTTTTCCGGTCTGTTGTGACAATGGTATTTATCATATATCTCCTTAACAGTAAAGTTAACGCAGGGTCAAAAGCCGGTCCGTTTAAACATCTTGGCCAGCTCCCCACAGGAAAATTTCAAAATAGTCGGTCGCCCATGGGGGCAAGTATATGGCATAGCCGTTTGATTCAGCTCTGCCAAAATTATTTCCATCTGCTTAAAATTCAGCTTAAACCCCGCCTTAATAGCCGCCTTGCAGGCAGTCATGGCCAGACAGGCGTGCCGGATTTCTGCGGCTGACAGCTTGTGCATATCCTCCAACGAAACCAAAATCTCCCGAATGATATTTTCGGCCTCCCCCAGGGGAATATCCGCCGGTATTTCCATAAGCCGATATTGAGCCGGACCACTTTGCTCCATACTAAAGCCCAAGCTATCAAATAACTCCGAATTACGCTCAATAAGCTGGGCCTCCCGCTCACTGACATCGAGGAACAGATGCACCAGCAGCTGCTGGGAAGGAATCTTATCCGTCATAGCCGCAAACCGGTCATACAAAATCCGCTCATGGGCGGCATGCTGGTCCACAATGTACAGACTGTCGGCATCCTGAGCGATAATATAGGTATCATCCACCTGACCGATAGGCACCATCGGTGATTGTCCTGTGGAAGTAACCGTTGCCGCCGCTTCCTTCACCTCACCGGTTTCCATATCCACCAGAACTTTATTATCAACCAATACGGCTTCCTTTTCCTGTTCCTTCAAGCTTTCCATTTCTGTCTGGGCTTCATGGAAGGTCCTGGCCTGCTGCTCCACCCGATATTGATAGGCCGAGCTGGGCAACCCGGAAGGTGCCGGATTTGTATAGCCGGTTCCAATGGATGGCTTGGTGGCCGGTACAAAATGCATATCATCAATAAGTGGTTCCATCACCGGCTTATTGACCGTCGTGGCCGGGGCCGTAAAATGCCGTTCCGGTCGTTCCACATTGGCCGCCAGAGTACCTAGCTCCTTGCCATGGGGTCTTACGGCGTCCAGCACTGATTTATAAACCAATTTGAAGATATACCCTTCATCTTCAAATTTAATCTCACTTTTTTGCGGATGAACATTTACATCTACCGTATTAGGCTGTACATCCATAAACAGGGCCACCATAGGAAACCCTGCTTTGGGAATAAGGGCCGTATAGGCATTGTCCACTGCCTTGGAAATGGCCCGATTGGAAATAATCCGCCCATTGACAATAAAGGTTTGCCAATTCCGATTGCTGCGAATAGTAGACGGCTTGGAAATATATCCCTTCACCGTGGTTTCCCCGTCGGAAAAATCCACCCCCAACAGGGCATCACCGAGGGAATTTCCGTAGATACTACGCAGTGTATCATGCAGATTGCCGTTACCAGGCGTAACCACCGCCGTTTTATTGTTATTGATAAACTTAAAGGCAATATCCGGCCGAGAAATGGCCAGCTTTATTATATAATCATTTATCTTGCTGCCTTCAGTATTGGTGGTCTTTAAAAATTTTTTCCGGGCCGGGGTGTTGAAAAACAAGTCCTCCACCTTGATGGTAGTACCCAGGCTGCAGCCGGCTTCACCGATTTCCGGTTCTCTGCCACCGCTTATCTTTATTTCAGTTCCCAGTTCCGTCCCCGCCTGACGGGTTTGCAGTGTAAAGCGGGAAACCGACGAAATACTCGGCAGGGCCTCCCCCCGAAAACCAAGGGTATCGATGGACAGCAAATCCTCCACCTTGTATATTTTACTGGTAGCATGCCGCTGAATAGCCAGCTTGGCATCCTCCAGGCTCATTCCAATGCCATTGTCAGTGACCCGCATATAACTGGTACCACCAGCCATTATTTCCACTTCGATGCGGTCCGCCTTGGCATCCATGGCATTTTCCACCAGTTCCTTGATTACGGAAGCTGGTCGCTCCACCACTTCACCTGCGGCAATTTTGTTGATGGTACTGTCATCAAGGACATGGATAAAACTCATCCCTTACCAGCCTCCTCCTTGGCCTGTCGTTGCAAACGATACAGGGTATTCATCGCTTCGATAGGGGTCATGGTCATAACATCCATAGAAAGCAACTCATCCCGCAGGGTATTGCCAAAAAGCGACCCCATCAAATCATCCACTGGGGCGGCTTCCTGCTCCGTCGCCACCTTGGCCCGAGGCTCCGGTTCAGCTGCCTCCAGCTCATTGAGGATTTTCTCCGCCCGGTTGGTTACCACCTTTGGCAGCCCGGCCAATCTCGCTACATGGATACCATATGATTTATCCGCTGCCCCCGGAATAATCCGGCGTAAAAACTGGATATCCTTTCCCTTTTCCTTTACGGCAATGCAATAATTCTTTATAACATCATCCTCCAGGTCAGTCAGCTCGTGATAATGGGTAGCAAACAAAGTCTTGGCGTGGATTTTCTCCCTTATATGCTCAATAACTGCCCTGGCAATACTCATACCATCAAAGGTACTGGTCCCCCGACCGATTTCGTCCAAAATAACCAGACTGTCCCGGGTGGCATATTTTAAAATCTGGGCCACCTCGTTCATCTCCACCATAAAGGTGCTCTGTCCACTTACCAGGTCATCACTGGCCCCGATACGGGTAAATATCCGATCCACCGGTGAAATAGATGCCTCTCTGGCTGGAACAAAGCTGCCTACCTGCGCCATCAAGGTCAACAAGGCAGTCTGCCGCATGTAGGTGGACTTACC
Organism: uncultured Anaerovibrio sp.; assembly: GCA_902786545.1. GTDB lineage: Bacteria > Bacillota > Negativicutes > Selenomonadales > Selenomonadaceae > Anaerovibrio. The sequence continues at coordinate 63,087 of CADACU010000002.1, read as the reverse complement.
CGCCATATTAGGCCCGGTAATCAGCATAATCTCGCAATCAGTGTGATTTATTCTGGTATCATTCGGCACGAACAGCTCCCGATTTAAAATCCGCTCCACCAATGGATGCCGGCCATCCTTAATGTCAATCTGACCGTTGTTTATCAGCTGCGGCCGCACATAATTGTAGCTGTTGGCCGCCTGCGCCAGTCCACACAACACATCCAGCAAGGCAATGTACTTGGCTGTACCTTGAATGTCCGCCAGCTTGGCCTTGATGGTTTCCCGAATTTCCGAAAAAAGATTGTATTCAATATTTACGATTTTTTCCTCGGCGCCAAGAATTTTGGTTTCAAATTCCTTCAGCTCCTGAGTAATATACCGTTCCGCATTAGCCAGGGTCTGCTTTCTGACATAATGATCCGGCACCAGCTCCGCCCCACTGTGGCGAACTTCAATATAATAGCCAAATACCTTGTTGTAGCCAATTTTCAGGGCCCGGATACCGGTGGCTTCCTTTTCCTTTTCCTCCATGGCCTGAAGCATTTCCTTGCTGTCCCGGGAAATCTTTCGATATTCATCCAGCTCCGCATTATAGCCTTCCTTGATAATGCCTCCGTCCCGAATGGTTAGTCCCGGATCGTCCACAATGGCCCGGTTCAGCAAATCCACAAACTCATCATAGGTGTGAATTTCCGCTTCGCATTTCTGCAAAAGCGGTGCCTTGGCCTTGGCCAGCTGCATCTTGATATTCGGCAGCACACTAAAGGAGGTGCGCAACGCCACCATATCCCTGGCATTGGCTGTTCCCACCTCAATACGGGTCAATAACCGTTCAAAATCATATATGCTTTTAGCCGCTTCCTTCAGCTCACCCCGGAGAATAAAGTCCTTTACCAGCTCCTCCACCGCATCCAGCCGCTGATTTATCTTGCCAATATTTAACAGGGGATACTCCAGCCACTTCTTCAACAGCCGGGTTCCCATTGCCGTGTCAGTAAAATCCAATACATCCAGCAGTGTATCCTTTTTGCTGCCGTCCCGCAGATTGCGGGTGATTTCCAAATTGCGCAGAGTGTAAGTATCGATTACCAGATTATTGGCAAAATCCAGCTTGGTCAGCTGGGAAATGTGGGATAAGTCCGTCCGCACCGTATCGTGGAGATACCCCAGCAAAGTCGCCACGGCATTGGCTGCTGCCTCTCCCACCGGACGATTATTTATATCAAAATGCTGAATAATAATGTCATCCCGATTTTGTACCGGTTCCGCAATAACCGTAAAGGCACAAGCCGCCATCCTAAGGTCAATAAATTCCTTCAGCTCCGCCTGAAAGGACAACTCACCCAGGATAATCAGCTCCGGCATCATAATGCGGTACAGTTCATCGTACAGGGCCTGACACCGTTCATCACCGGTATAAACACCGTAAAAGCACTCACCGGTAGAAATATCCGCCCCGGCCAGCACTACCTCCTCATTCAGCTCATACACCAGCGCAATGTAGTTGTTGTTGGCCGACTGCAGGGCACTTTCTTCCAAGATTGTGCCGGGAGTAATTACCTTGATAACCTCCCGTTTGGTAAGCCCCTTGGCCTTCGGGTCGCCGATTTGCTCCGCAATGGCAATTTTATACCCCTTGTTCACCATTTTGGTGATATAGCTTTCCGCTGCGTGATACGGAATACCACACATAGGATTTTTCTCTGTGTCCCCGCTACGGCTGGTCAAAGTAAGCCCCAATTCCCTGGAAGCAGTCACAGCATCCTCAAAAAACATCTCATAGAAATCACCCAGACGGAAAAAGAGTATTTCATCTGGGTGCTGCTGTTTCACATCAATATATTGCTGCATCATTGGCGTTAATTCCATGATTGACTCCTATTCCAGCTCGCCCTTCAGGACCCAGGTCTGTGGCTGACAAATCCTTACATTTACAAAATCCCCCGGCTGCTCCCGGCCCTGATATGGCCAAAGCACCAGCTTGTTGGTAGTAGTGCGGCCGGACCACACCTTGTCATCATTGGCACTAGGGCCTTCCACCATTACCTCCAGCACCTTGTCCTGTAAAGCCTGATTTTTCTCCAGGCTGATCTTGTTCTGCAATTCCATCAGCCGGTTCAACCGATCATGCTTTAATTCATCATCCACCTGCTCATCCATTTCTGCCGCTGGTGTACCGGACCGCTTGGAATAAATGAAGGTGTAGGCCTGATCATAACGAATTTCCGTCAGAAAATCCAACAGCTGCCGGAAATCTTCCTCAGTTTCCCCCGGAAAACCCACAATCAAATCAGTAGTGATGCTGGCATCCGGCATTGCTGCCCTAATTTTGTGGATAAGCTCTTTGTAGGCCTCCACCGTATATACCCGGTTCATTGCCTTCAAAATTTTGTTGGAGCCGTACTGCACCGGTAAATGGAAATGATTGCAGATATGCTGGCTATTTTTTATTACTTCAATAACCTCATCACTTAAATCCTTTGGATGAGAGGTCATATACCGCACCCGTTCAATACCTTCCACCTTGTCCACCATGGCCAGCAGCTGGGCAAAGGTAGCCTTTTGGTGGTCCTTGCCATAGGAATTAACATTCTGTCCCAGCAGGGTAACCTCTTTGTAGCCCTGTTTAACAGCTTCTTTCACCTCAGCAACAATTTCCTCCGGCAGACGGCTGCGTTCCCGTCCCCGGACATACGGAACAATGCAATAGGTACAGAAATTATTGCACCCGTACATAATCGGCACCCAGGCCGACAACGGAGTTTTACGGTGAATGGAAATATTTTCCGGCATCTCCGACTCGTTAATTTCCGTATCTACAATATGCTTAATTTGAGACTGCTCCAGCTTTTGAACTGTGGCCACAACCTCGTGAATTTTATTGGTTCCCAGCACAAAGTCAATATGAGGAGCCCGCTTTATCAGCCTCTCCCCTTCTTTTTGCGCCATACAGCCGGTAATACCCAAAATAAGGTCCGGGTTGTTCCGCTTCAGGCTCTTTATTTCACCTATTTTTCCGTAAACCTTGTCCTCTGCTGTTTCCCGCACACAGCAGGTGTTTATCATAATCAGGTCCGCCTGGGCCATATCCTCAGTGGAAGTATAGCCAATTTTGGCCAGCTCCCCCTCCATCCGCTCGGCATCGCTGAAATTCATCTGACAGCCATATGTCAGCATCTTCAAGTACTTTTTATCTGAACTCAAATCATTACATCCTCTCAAAAAAACATACAAGATATTATAACGCAATCGCTAAAATTTTTCCATATTATGTATAACATAGAAAAAATACCCTGTATATCCACCGGATGTAATTACCCCATATAAGTCTGTAATAACCAATAGGCGGTGAGGCCCACAATAATGCTATAAGCTAAACTGTGGGTTTTGGCAGCCACCGGAATAACGCACAATGCCGCCAAAAATTCTATATTGCTCCAACTAAACCGAAATCCGCTGGAAGCGTCCCCAAAAATCGATACAAAAATCAAAGCGCCAAAAACCGAGGTAGGCACATATTTTAACCACAAAGCCAATACTGTAGGCAAAGGACGGCGCCCCAATACCGCCAATGGCAATATTCTCGATATATAAGATGTGCAAAACAGTCCAAAAATGCACAGGAGAATGTCACTATAGCTCATTTCTTGTCCACCTCATCCCCGTTATCCACCATTGCACCAACGATAGCCGCCACAATAGTAGCCACCACCACATTCAACATATTATCCAACCACAGGGAAAGCACCAATGCCAAAATCCCCCCCAATACCCCTACAGCCACCAGCTTGAAGGTCTTGAAATGAAAGGACCACAGGCCGATAAACATGGCAATCAGGGCATAGCTCACCAGTCCGGTATCAATATAAATGGCACTGCCTAACAGCACGCCAGCCACAGTGGCCAGTACCCAGCCCATATGGGCTACAAAATTCAGACCGAAGGCGTTTTTCGGCGTCCATTGGGAATTACTTTTTTGAAATTCCACACTGTTTACCGCAAAGGTTTCATCCACTATTTCCTGGGCATAAATAAGCCGATAAAGAAAGCTTTCTTTGGAAATATACTGATTTAAAATTAAGCCATACAACATATGGCGAAGGTTCACTATACCAACAGTCACTATAATAGGAATAATAGCCGTATTCGCCCCGATCATGGCCAAAGCAATAAACTGACCACTGCCGGCAAATAGAAAAATGGACATCATGGCCATCAAAAAGGCATCCAGACCTACCTTCTGCCCCAATATACCGCAAGCCACTCCCAAAGGTATATAACCAAAGCATATCGGCCAGGCGGCTTTAAAAACCTGTTTATTAAAATACTGACTCATCAGCTGCATACCCCCAGCAAATTTTTAGCATAAAACATCGAATTGCATACATTTTAGCACATTTAATTGAATATTTATACCATAATATTCAATTATCCAAAAAAAATTACAAATTTATCCTCATTGTAATAAAAAAATAAAGAGAATAGCACATTACTGTACCATTCTCTTCTTCCCATTGAAAAAATTCATTACTTATCAGAACTCGACAAAGTTGCCATTCTCAAATATCTGTATTGTACTGCCATCAGCCCGGGTACCGGTAATCTGCAAATCCTCAGTGCCAATCATAAAATCCTCATGAATCAACGAGTCATTTACACCATTTTTTACCAGCTCCACGCTGTCCATCTCCTCGCCCCCTTCTATACAAGTCGGATAAGCCTTGCCAAAGGCCAGATGACAGGCAGCATTTTCATCAAACAGGGTATTATAGAACAGGATATTGCTGTTGGAAATTGGTGAATCATACGGCACCAGCGCCACTTCCCCCAAATACTTGGCCCCCTCGTCGGTATCCAAAAGCTGCTTCAAAACAGCTTCCCCCTTGGAGGCACTGTATTCCACCACCTTGCCTTCCTTAAATACCAGCCGTATTCCGTCAATCACATTGCCCTGATATATAAGGGGTTTGGAGGCATACACTACCCCATCCACACCACTGCGCTCCGGCAGGGTATAAACCTCTTCCGTTGGCATATTGGCTACGAAGGTCACCTTATCGGCAGCAATTTCCGCTCCCCCGGCCCAAATATGACCCTTGGGCAATTTTATGGTCAAATCGGTACCCAAACGATTGGTATAATGCAAGGACACCAGCTGTTCTCCATTGAGGAAATCCGTAGCCTTCTTCATAAAAGCAATATGCTGTTCCCAATCCTTCACCGGATTATTATCCTTGTCAATCCGCACTGCCGAAAAAATCGCCTGCCACAGCTTGTCCACGGCCACCTGTTCATCCCCGGCCTCGCTAAAAACCTTGGTGGCCCAGGCCGGTGTTGGCACGGACACCACACACCAACGCAGCACATTATTCATAATGGCCTTGCGATATTCCAGCAATGCTTGACCTGCGGCCATCTGTGCCCGCTGCAGCTTCTCCTTCTCCACATCCTTGAAAATGGACGGATCCGAAGCGTGAATAGAAACGATGGCTGCTCCTTTATCCATAAAATCCATAAACATATCGTAGCGCCACTGGGGAAACTCATCAAAAATCTCTGCCGCCGCCCCATCATAGCGAATTTTGGCAAACTTTTCATCGCTCCAATTGATTTTTACATCCTTGCAGCCGGCTTCAAAGCCAAACTTGGCTACCCGACGGGCAAAGTCAGCACACTCTATTGGGGCATTTATCACCAGCAGCTGTCCCGGCTGAATATTTACACCTGTATAAACCACCAGTTTTGCATATTTATTTAAAAGCTGTTCCATACTATTCTCCTTCATTATGTTATTATTTTGCTAAACAATATATATGATATAACTAAACCCGGCAACAGGCAACCGTTCCCTGACCAATAAGTAATGCCCTTCGGGATGGACCTTATTTCATTTTATGGCTGAATGTATGGCTATGAGTGATAAATAATGTTACAATTAGTTGTATTAGCGATTTAACCGTTTCACACTATTTAGGAGGTATTCAATGTTTGCCCAGCGACAAACTTCAATTATATTGGCTGTTACCTTTATTGTCCTATTATCGGCCTTTTGGTTTTTTCCGGCATTTGCCTTTATCTTTTTCATTTCCCTGCTCATCCAGCTGCTTTTGTGCTCCATTGTAGACAAGCTGGCCAAAAAGCTCCCCCGGGGACTGGCCGCCGGACTGGTACTGGGCATATTCCTGCTGCTTCTTTTGGGTGTTGCATCCATAGTTTCAGTTTCCTTCGTACCAACCGTCTCCAGCTTTATTCGGGAGCTGCCAGCCTTGGCCACAAATCTGCAGCAGATGCATATTATTCAGGATTTCCCCTCCATTAACCAGGGACTGGATGATGTCTGGGGAGAAATTGCCTCCATTGGCTCCAATATTTTAAGGAAATCCATATCCATCATTGTATCCACCTTTAACAAAATCATTGACTTTGTTATCATCATTTTTGTAACCTTTTATCTGTTAAAGGACGGCCTGACGGTAAAGAATTTTTTGGCGTCCCTGTTTCCCCGGAAGGATAAAATCCGGATATTCACCTTGTTCAATTCCATACTCAATTCTCTACAAATTTATGTCCGCAGTCAGCTGCTGATGTGCTGTGTAACCGGTATTGTTGTTTATGCCTATTTTTCCATTATGGGCATAAAATATGCCTCCGTTTTTGCGGTAGTATCGGGAATATGCGAATTTGTTCCGGTACTGGGACCAACCATCGCCTCTATATTCGGTATTATGCTGACAGCCACTGATGCACCATTTTTAATCATCCAGACCGCCTGCTTCTACCTGATTATGACCCAGATAAACCACAATGTGGTTTATCCGGGCATTGTCGGCAAATCTCTCCATCTGCATCCCCTCACGGTTATTTTAGGCGTGGTATTCGGTGGCGAGGTGCTGGGCCCGGCAGGGATGTTTTTAGCCGTTCCCTGCATTGTAGTGGTAAAACACCTAATTGAGGATATCTACCACAGTGAACAGGCATTAAAGGAACAAACCGATAAGCCGGAAATTGCTGAATAACAAAACGCGACTGCATTGCAGTCGCGTTTTTTATAATATCGTTACTTTTTATCAACAAATATTTTATTGGGCTATTTCCAATTCCCTCAGTAGTGCATTTTTCATAACCTTTGAAAAATTGATTTTTTTCGCCATAGCACGATTATTAAGCCACTGGGGAATTGAAACAGTTCTTTTTACTGATTTATAAAAATGTTTTTTAGCATAAACTTCCACATCCACAGATATCAGATTAACAAAACGCTCTACCTGCCTTTCTTCTTCTGTATCATCTTCACAATATGGATCAACCTGGCTTATAGGAGTAGCCGTTGGAAATTCGTTGCCATCAATCTTTTCAATAAACAAATACCCCGCCAAACAATCTACTGCCATCTCCATCGCTTCCTGCATATCGTCCCCACAGGTCGCTAAATGATTAAGATCCGGAAATACAACAGAATATCCACCAGACGGTTCTTTATAAAAAATTGCAGGATAAACACTAAGCATACTATATCTTCCTCTCATTACATTAAACCTGCTTGCTTAAGAATAGCTTTTACCAGCCTTGAATTTAAATCTTTGGGCTTTGAATGAAACGGTATCGTTACTTTGCCTTGCTTCGTTGGATGCTTATAATGGTGGTGTGATCCTGCCACACTATCCAGATACCAGCCATCCTGCTTTAATTTTCTCTCCATTTCTTTAGGCGTCATATCATTCTATCCTTCTAACACTATATCAAAAAATAAATATTATTCCAATACATATTATTAAATTATTTATTATCAAATTATGTATTTTATATCAATGTAAAACTTTACAGCATCATTATCCATTTTACTTAATTTATTCTATATTATTCCGCTTTATCCTTTATATTATTAGTATTTTTATTTAAGCATAATAAATGACCGTTGAGGGAGATAACAACGGTCATTTTTTCGTAGGGAATATTTTATTCTGATAATTTTCAAATGTATTTTTGGAGAAAATTTTTCACCATTTCCTTCCCCAGCGGGGTGAGAATGGATTCTGGGTGGAACTGCATACCGGCAATAGGATATTCCTTGTGTTGCAGCCCCATAATCATCCCATCCGCCAGTTGGGCGGTAACCTCCAAACAATCCGGCAGGGTGTCCCGATCTACAATCAGGGAATGGTACCGCCCCACCTCTACGGTGTGCGGTAAGCCTTCATATATTCCCTTACCATTATGACTCATGGGTGAGGTTTTGCCATGAACTATTTCACCGGCGCCAACCACCTGACCGCCAAACACTTCACCAATGGCCTGATGTCCCAGACAAATGCCCAGAATGGGTACCTTGCCCTTCAATGAACGGATAAGCTCCTCAGCAATACCGGCATCAGCCGGCACCCCCGGGCCGGGGGAAATCACGATGCCTTCATAGCCTTTGGCTTCCACTTCCGCCACGGTTATCTGGTCATTGCGGATTACCTCCACCTCGGCCCCTAATTCACACAGCAGCTGATACACATTGTAAGTAAAGGAGTCATAATTATCTAAAAGTAACAACATCGTTCTCCACCTCCTCTACCACCTTGAACATCGCCTTGGATTTCTGCAGGATTTCATTGTACTCAAAGTCCGCCTTGGAATCATACACGATGCCGGCTCCGGACTGGATAAAGGCATTGTCACCGTCTATTATCATAGTCCTCAGTGTAATACACATATCCATATTGCCGCAAAAATCCATATAACCAACAGTACCGGAATAAGCGCCCCGTTGCACCGGCTCCAGCTCCCGGATGATTTCCATGGCCCGAAGCTTGGGAGCCCCACTTACCGTTCCGGCTGGAAAACAGCCCTTCAAGACCTCCATAGGAGTAATTCCCGTTTTTAATGTGCCCATTACCTCAGATACCATATGCATCACATGGGAAAACCGTTCCACCTCCCGCAGCTTGGTCACCACCACTGAGCCCGGTTCACTGATACGGCCAATATCGTTACGGGCCAAATCCACCAGCATGGAATGTTCGGCGCACTCCTTTATATCCGCTTTCAATTCCACCGCCAGCTCCTTGTCCTCAGCCTCCGTGGCGCCCCGCCGGCGGGTACCGGCAATCGGATAGGTATAAACATATTGGCCGGCCACCTTGACCAGCATTTCCGGAGAAGCGGCCACAAATTTCTTTTTGCCGAAATTCAGATAAAACATATATGGGGACGGATTTACCTGCCTTAGCCGCCGATAGAAATGAAAAGCTGGTTTTGTGAGCTTTTCCCTAAACTGGCAGGATGGCACCACCTGAAAAATATCTCCGGCAATAATGTACTCCTTGCACTTTTCAATGATTTTGGCAAAGGACTCCGGCATCTTGCCGTATTTTTTCAGAAAATCCACCTTTTCCTTTCGGGCAGTAGTCTTGCCTTCGCTGGTCTTTATCGGCTGATAGAGCTTTTCCGCCAGTTCCTGCATTTTGTTTACTGCATTTTCGTAGACTTCCTCCGCCGATTGGTCCTCCTTGACACTGGCCAAATATATCAGCTGGGAAACATTTTTCTGCTGGTCAAAGGCCATCAGGACCCGGCATATCATAAACTGGCCCAGCATATCCTCGTCATCCACCGGTGCATTCCGGACCCGGTCAAATACGGCGGAAATCTCATAGTTAAAATACCCCACCGCACCACCATTGGCCAAGGGAAGCTCCTGATTGCCAATGGCACTTTTCAGGCCTTGCATATACTTGTTGATGGCCGTCACTGGATCGCCATCCACCGCCTTCATTTTGTCCTCTTCCTGAATCATCAGCCGTTTTGGATAAACCTGCAGAGTGATAAACGGCTCCGCTCCAATAAAGGAAAACCGGCCAAAATTCTGATGAGCATCCGCCGACTCCAACAAAAAGCCCTTTTCATTGCCCACCAGCTTGTAAAAGATAGATACCGGGGTATCAAGGTCAGTGGAAACCGGCATACTAAGTGCTACCAGATTGGCCTTTTTGCTTAATTCCTTAAACTCTTCCAACGATGGTGTCAGATTCATTTAGCTCACCTTCTTATCCAATGCCTGACGGATACGGCCAATCAGCTCAGCCGCCTCAGCTTGTTTATCCTCCAAAATCAACTTTACCACGGCCGATCCCACAATAACGGCATCTGCCTTGGCCGCAGCCTCCACGGCTGCTTCCGGGGAACCAATACCAAAGCCCACGGCACACGGTGTATTGGTCTGCTTCTTCACATGCTCTATGACATTGTTGATAGGACCGTAGTCGATCTTCCGCACACCGGTTACTCCATTTACCGATACACAGTATATGAATCCGTCGGCGGTGGTGCAGGTTTCCCCAATCCGGGCATCAGTAGTGCCCGGGGTGACAAATTCCACCAGATGCAGTCCCTGCGCCTTGCAGGCCTGCTTCATATCGCCGGACTCCTCATGGGGCACATCAGGAATAATAAAGCCATCCATTCCGGCGGCCTTGGCATCAACGGTCAGCTTGTCAAAGCCATAATTCAGCATATTGTTGATATACCCCATTCCCAGAATTGGAATTTGGGAAAATTTACGGATTTCCTTGACCAGCTCCAATACCTTTGGTAGAGTCATTCCCTTTTTTATGGCCTGATAGGACGCGGACTGAATGATGGGACCATCTGCCATAGGGTCAGAAAACGGGATTCCCAGCTCAATAATGTCCGCACCGGCCTGTTCAGCCATTTTTACCGCAGCCAGAGTTCCCTCCATATCCGGAATTCCGGCGGTAAGATATATTACCAGGCCCTTTTTATTTGCAGCCTTCAGCTCGTTAAATTTATCCTGTAAACGACTCATAATCAAAGCTCCTCTCCTAATGCCTTTGCCACCTGCTGAACATCCTTATCCCCACGGCCCGACAGGGTTACTACAACCACCTCATCCGGCTTGGTATTCGGCATAAGCTTTTCCAGATATGCCAGAGCATGGGAGCTCTCCACTGCCGGAATTATGCCCTCCTCCCGGGACAATAGCTGGAAAGCCTCCAAAGCCTCCATATCATTTATACCAACATATTTAACAATCCCCTGTTCATGGAACATAGCGTGTTCCGGTCCAACCCCCGGATAATCCAGTCCGGCGGAAATGGAATATACTTCAATAACCTGACCATCATCATCCTGGGCCAAATAGCTGTATGCTCCGTGGAGTACCCCGGGACGACTGGCTGGATTGGACAAGGTCTGGGCATTGTCCCCCACAGCCGGGCCACGGCCCGCTGCTTCTACACCAAACTTTTTAACATCGCTGTCATTGGCAAACTCATGGAAGGTGCCAATGGCATTGGAGCCACCGCCAACACAGGCAATGAGATAGTCCAGGCGACCACCGGTTTCTTCTTTGATCTGCTCCCGGATTTCCTTGCCAATAACCGACTGGAAATCCCGTACCATAGTTGGATACGGATGTGGACCCACGGCTGAACCGATGATGTAATGGGTGTCCTCGATATGGGCCGCCCAATATCGGATAGCCTCACTGGTGGCATCCTTTAAGGTGGAAGTCCCGGTAGTTACCGGCACCACCTCGGTCCCCAGCAGCTTCATCTTAAATACATTCAGCTTCTGCCGTTCAATGTCCACAGCTCCCATAAACACCTTGCACTCCATCCCAAAGAGTGCGGCCACCGTGGCTGTAGCCACACCATGCTGACCAGCCCCGGTTTCGGCAATAATCCGCTTTTTACCCATCCGCTTGGCCAGCAGCACCTGTCCCAAAGCATTGTTAATCTTGTGGGCACCGGTGTGCAGCAAATCCTCCCGTTTCAGATATATCTTGGCCCCGCCGTAATGCTTGGTAAGATTTTCTGCGTAATATAACAGGGTTGGCCGGCCAGCGTATTCCACATAATACTTGCGCAGCTCCGCCAAGAATTCCGGGTCATCCCGGTATTTCTCATAAGCCGCCTCCAACTCAGTCAAAACCGGCATAACGATTTCCGGCACATACTGTCCACCATATTTTCCAAATCTTCCCTTTGACATATTTTATTCCTCCCTATTCCATCTTACATTAAAGCAAATTCCCTGGTCTGTCTTTCCACATCCTCGGCGGTGGAAAGCCCTTCTCCTACCAAAATTCCATCCAAGCCGGCATCATGCAAAAGCCTTACTTCCTCCATGGTATGTATGCCACTTTCGCTAATCAAAGTACGCTTTCGATCCGCGTAAGGCAACAGCGCCAGCGTGTTATCAATAGTAGTTTTAAACAGCTGTAAATTACGGTTATTTATGCCAATAAACCGGGCCGGGGTACTGAGGGCTATTTCCATATCCCGTTGATCGTGTACCTCTATCAGGGCATCCATCCCCAGCTTCCAGGCTGTATACAAATATTGCTTCAGCTGGTCCGGCTCCAAAATACGGGCTATCAGCAAAACTGCATCTGCCCCCAACATTCTGGCCTCATAAATCTGATATTCATCAATGATAAAGTCCTTTCGGAGAATCGGTATATCCACCAATTCCCTTACCTCCACCAAATCCTCATTCTTTCCTAAAAAATGGGGATCCGTGTGGACAGACAGCATGCTGGCCCCGTTCTCCTCATACAGCCTGGCCAGCTGTGCTACCGTGTAATTATGTTTAAACCGCCCCTTGGCAGGGGATTGCAGTTTGCACTCTGCAATTAAATTCCAAGGCTTTTCCTGAAATTTCATGCTCATGGCGAAGCTGCCCATTTTTACCTGTTTCTTTAGCTCCGCCAAGGGAAGCTGCTGTCTGGCGGCCTCCACAATATCCCGCTTTTTCTCCACAATTTCCGCTAAATAATCCCTCATATTGCCTTACCTTTCTTTTCTTGCCGCCACCAAAAACTTACTGATAAGCTTGGGTGATTTTTCTCCATCTATTTCCATAGCCCCGGAGGCATCGATACCAAAGGGACTAAATATTTTTATGGCCTTCTGTACAGTATGGGCCGATATGCCACCAGCAATCATATAGGGCTTGTTCAGCCGGCAGATGGTCGTTGCCGCTTCCTGCCAGGCAAAGCTGACACCACTGCCCCCCACTGTATTTCTGCTGTAGCTGTCGATTAGAATAATATCCGCCGGATACGCCATTGCCCGGTTCAGTTCAAAATCATCACCGTAGCGAAAAGCTTTTATTACAGGCCTTTTTATGTGACTGGCGTATGACTCATCCTCATTGCCGTGGAGCTGTACATAATCCAGACCGCAATATTCAGCCAGTTCATTTACCTGCTTTAGGTCCTGGTCCACAAATACCCCCACCTTTTGAGGCCCGGCTATGGTCCGGCATATCTCCCTGACCACATCAGCCGGACAAAACCTTCTGTACCGGTCATTCATTATAAAGCCGATAAAATCAGCTTGGCTGGCTGCCCTGGCCGCCTCTATATCCCGAATACCGCAAACCTTTATTTTTGTCATGAGTCCACCCCCTCCACCTGAAAGTCAGTTTCCAAATTCATCATTCCCAATTCTATTACTACCCCCTCAGTCATCCGAAGATGCCAGCTCCCCCAAGGGAGCCGAGGAGAAATTCCTAATTCCTAATTCCTCATCCCCAATTCCTCATTAAAAAACGCCCCACATACAACATCATCTGTTGTACATGGGGCGAAAATCCGCTGTGCCACCCAAATTCAGTAGTATACCGCCTAATAAAAAAACACTTTATCCCTTACCAGAATAAAATGTCTGCCACTCGTAATACTACCCTCTTAGATACAGGACCAAATCCGATATCGCAGCCATGTAACGGTGGCTACCGTTCCAGCCTAATCAGAACCCAACATCCCTTTCGGTGGACTCTCCTGGGACCATTCACTTATCACTTTTCACAGGTCATCTCACCTCCGGATTAACCAAAACCCGGCACCTGCTCGCTGACAAAAGTTGGATCAGCTACTATTTCCCAGTCAATGATTTGATATATTCAATTATCAACGCACTCATAATAATACATTTATTATTTGCTGTCAACACTTTTTTGTAAACTTATTGGCAAAAATCGTTTTTAACTCAAAAAACTGTAAATAAAATACATAGCCAAAGCAACCACCGCCACAATAACTACCAACGGCAGGGCGATAAATACAAAGGCCGCCAACAGCATCGTAATCAAGGCTGCAATCAGTATCTTGTTCATTATACCGCCGCCGGTGACAATCCGTATTCTTCCAGGATTGCGCATCCGGTCCTGTGCCATTCCATTATTGGTTCTGCCCCAGAAATCATATCCTTCTGATGAAGACTTTTGTCCATTATCATTTTCATCAATGGTCACTCCGTCATAGCCGGATATTTCTTCCTTGCGCATTTCCCGCAGATTTCCCGGCAAACAGTTGGGACAAAGACCATCGGCATCCAATTGGGCACCACACTTTGGACAAATCATTCTTCTTCACCTCCACAGCACTACCGTATCCCCATCCGATAATTTATTCAGATGCTCCTTGACCGAAAGCCCATCAATCAGCAAATCAGGGGCAATTTCCACTAAAGGCACCAGCACAAAGGCCCGCTCCAGCATATAAGGATGCGGAAGCACCAGCTCCGGTGTATTCAGCCTCATACCGTCAATATACAGCAAATCAATATCAATGGTTCTAGGCCCCCAGTGTTCGTGCCGCACCCGGCCCAAGCTTTGTTCCACCGACTGGCAGAGCCCCAACAACTCCTGGGGAGATATGGTTGAAACGAGGGAAAATGCACCATTCAAAAAGGAAGGCTGGTTAATATTTCCCCAGGGTGGGGTCTCATATAGTGATGATACACTTTTTAGCTGAATTTTATCTGAAGCCCCCACATATTCAATTGCCTGTCGGATATATTCCGCCCTATCCCCTAAATTGGATCCGACACTTAGGTAGCACTCGTATTCCTTCATTGTCTATTCCTTGATATACTCACTGCGCTGCCGCTTCATTTTTATTTTAACATCGTTAAAAACGCCGTCAATCGGTGCTCCCGGCTTATGTACGACTACCCTTAAATCCTCTATCATCGGATACTCCGCAAAAACTGCCGTAAAAATTCTGTCAGCCAGATGTTCCAGCAGCTTCACCGGCTCCCCCTGCACAATTCGCTGAACTGTACTGTACACCTTCCCATAGTTTACAGTGTCATTCAAGTCATCCGAGGCTCCGGCGGCCCGCAAATCCAAATACATACTCAAATCAATAATAAACCGCTGACCTAGCACATTTTCCTCCGCCATCACTCCATGACGGCCAAAAAATTCCATTCCTTCCAGAACGATACAATCCTTCATTGCTTCGCCTCCAAAATAGCATCAGTTATCCGGCACATACGGGAAATAGGCAACACATCGTGCACCCGCATAATTTCACAGCCCTTCATAATGCCCATCACACAGGTCGCACCAGTGGCTTCCATCCGCTCTTCCACCGGCAAATCAAGGGTATTGCCAATAAAGCTCTTCCGACTGGTTCCCAATAGGACCGGATAATCCTTTCCGTTAATTACCTTCAGCCTCTCCAGCTGCTGCATCACATACAGATTGCCCTCCACCGTTTTGCCAAAGCCAATCCCCGGATCAAGAATAATGTTATCCTCCCTGAGTCCGGCTTTTCGGGCGATATCTATGCTAGTAGTGAAAAAATCCCGCATACTGTCGATGATGTCCCCATCATACTCCTTGGACTCCCGGTTATGCATTACCACCACCGGCAGCTGGTATTTGGCCGCTACCTTAGCCATTTCGCCTGGTTCGTCCCTATATTGCAGCCCCCAGATGTCATTTAAAATATGCACCCCCTTGGCCGCAGCATATTCCGCCGTTTCTGCCTTGAAGGTATCAATGGACACCGGTACCGGGCAAGCCTGTAAAATCGGATCCAAAAATTCACTGAGCCGGTCTATTTCCGCTCCGGCCGACATGGTCTCAAAACCGGGACGGCTGGATTCCGCTCCCACATCAATTATATCCGCCCCGGCCGCTACCATTTCCTTCATATGCATTATGGCCGTCTCTACTGTGTTCCATTTTCCCCCATCAGAAAACGAATCCGGCGTCACATTCAGTATGCCCATTATCAGCGTCTTGCGACCAATCTCCAGGCTTTTGCCATCCTTCCACTTATAAACTCTTTTACTCATTATTGCTCCATCCCAAAATATTCCAGGCCTGCTGATAGCTCTGGCTGTCCTTCTTCAATGTTCCCCGGCAGGAGGAGGTTATCGTTCGGGTACCGTGGGCCATATCGCCCCGCATGGTCATACAAAGCTGCTGGGCCTCCACAATAACCAAAACTCCTTCAGCACTCAACCCCTGCTCCACCGCCTGGGCGATTTCCTCTGTCATCCGCTCCTGCAGCTGTGGACGATGGGAAATAATCTCAATCATTTGGGAGAATTTGCTAAATCCGGCAATAATCCCCTGATGGGGTTTGTAGGCGATGGACACCCGGCCAAAAAACGGCACCAGATGATGCTCACACATTGAGTAAAAAGGTATGTCCTTTACCGCCACAATACCATCATTGTCGGCAGTAAACCGCTCACCCCACACCTCATCCGTGTTCCGGCCCATCCCGTTAAACAGATATTCATACATACCGGCAACCCGTTCCGGGGTTTTCTCCATTCCGCAGGCCTGTAAATCGATGCCTATGGCCTCCAAAAACTCCTGCATTGCCTTTATTGCCTTCTGGTTCATATTTTATCCCCTTCGTTTTATCATCATGGCATCCCCAAAGGAAAAGAACCGATACCGCTCCTTTACCGCCTGCTCATAGGCCTTTAGGACAAATTCCCGTCCGGCAAAGGCACTTATCAGCATAATAAGCGTGGACTTTGGCAGATGGAAGTTGGTAACTATGCCATCAACAATCTTGAATTCATAGCCAGGATAAATGAAAATATTGGTCCAATCCGTGCGGCCGGCAATCTCTCCTACAGCAGTAGCAGCTGACTCCAGCGTACGAATAGAGGTCGTCCCCACCGCAATCACCCGCTTACCAGCGGCTTTAGTGGCCTTTATCAAATCAGCTGTTTCCTGAGAAATGCTGTAATATTCCTTGTGCATTACATGCTCTTCCACCGTTTCCACGCTGACCGGACGGAAAGTCCCCAGACCTACATGAAGAGTGACAAAGCCGAGGTTTACTCCCATTTCCTTCAGTTCAGCCATCTGCTCCTTGGTGAAATGCAGTCCCGCTGTTGGGGCCGCTGCTGAGCCCTGTTCCCGGGAATACACTGTCTGATACCGTTCCCGGTCCGCCAGCTTTTCATGAATATACGGTGGCAACGGAGTTTCTCCCAACCGATCCAATATTTCCTCAAAAATTCCCTCGTAGGAAAACTTCACAATACGGCCGCCAAAATCGGTGGTTTCCTGCACCGTGCAGGTTAATTCATCACTGAAGCGTACCACTTGACCTTCTCTGGCCTTTCGCCCCGGTTTTACCAAGGTCTCCCAGGTATCACCATCGATACGGCGCAGTAAAAAGACCTCCACCTTACCACCGGTGCCTTCCCGCCAGCCCAACAGGCGGGCCGGCATTACCCGGGTATCATTGAAAATCAGGGTATCCCCCGGTTCCAAATATTCCTTCAAATCATAGAAATGTCGATGTTCAATGCTTTTCTCCACTGGATCAAGGACCATCAGCCGAGACGAATTCCGCGGCTCCACTGGTGTCTGAGCAATGAGCTCCTCCGGCAAATCATAATCAAAATCTGTTAATTTCATCTTATCTCCCAAAATTTATCAATACCATTTGATGATTTCAATATCCGTATAGTAGTGATGCAATATGTCTTCGTAGTTCTTGCCAGCATCGGCCATAGCCTTGGCCCCATATTGGGACATTCCCAGCCCGTGTCCGAAGCCGTGACCGTCAAATATCACTTCCACTTTGTCATTTTTCACCAACAGCTTGCCCCCGTTCATGGCTGTCGGAGCAACATCGATCACTTCGTTCTGGCCTTTTTTATTTGGCTTTTGGGTCAATACAGCATCCGGTTTACGCTTGGTACGGATGGTGAAATAAGTGCTCTTCAGACCAAAAATCTGTCTGGCCTGCTGACCAGTCACTTCAATAGTCTGACCGGAGCCCACAAACTGAACCTTGGCCGCCCGGCCGTTGGCCGAGGTAACGGAGATACTCTGGAGCTGACCAATATTTTTCCCGGCAGCACCAAGCAGCTTCTGTACCTGGGCTGCAGTATAGCTTACCGACCAATTATGATACGGGGATTGGGCATCATTATCCTTGACCGAACGCAAATACGGCAAATTATTCCCCCAAACATCCTCGGAGTTTTCTGTAACGCCACCGGATGAAGCGTGATACGGGGCATAAATCGGTCTACCCTGATAGGTCATTACCAGTCCCTTGGTAGCGTCCACTGCGGCTGAAGCCGATGTTGCCTCATTGGCTATCCCTTCGTAAGCCTGACAATGGGTTGAATCACACAAATCAAAGCCTTCCCCTAAATGGGTTTTCTGATTTTTCGTATAAAGGGCATAGGTTCGAGCGGCCACCGCCTGAGCCTTCAATGCCTCCATATTCCAGCTGGGGGACATCTCCGACGGCAATACGCCCTTGACATAATCCTCCAATGAAATCAAATTGACAATTAACAGCTGGCCATCTACCACACTGGCCAGTAGCTTGCCCCTATATTCATTACTATTGTATTTTATCCGCCCACCGGCTGAGTTAGTTACCGGGGTGAAAACCAGGGCTGATGCCCCGCTGCTTTTCCCATTTACCGCTATGGCCTTCCCCTGAACTGACAAATTGGCCACAATATTACTTCTAAAATCACCATAATCCCGATTATCATTAACGCCAAATATGTGCATTCCATTCACCGAGCTGATGCTGGCCTTTACCACACCACTGGCAATACCAACCTTAATGATATTTTCCGACTCATTGGTTTTCTTCCAGGTGGCCCGATTGTCTTTCTTGGTTTCTTCCTGGTTACCAGCCGTTGACGGTCTTGTGGTTGGCGGAGTGGGATTTTTCCAGGCAGTAGGCGGTTTTTTCCCCATTCCCGGCACTATAGTCCCTGCTTCAGAATTACCCATTCCCAACACACAAGCTCCCATAAAGGCTGCCAATGCTGCTACTGCTATTTTCTTTATCAGCTTAGATTTTATCATACGCCCACCTCAATTAAAGATTTTTTCCGTTCCTTTGCCGCCTTTTTCCGCTGCTTGCGTATAGCCTTGCTGTACCGCTCTTCCTCACTGAAAATACAGCCGCAATACGGCTGTCGATACAGCTCCAGCTCCAGGCTGATATCAATCCCCTCCTGCCAGCCACTGCGGAAATCCTCATAATAAAATTTTATCCCATACAAATCGGCAAAATGCTGCGCCGTTTCCTTCATCAGGTCGTGCTGCTGATAAATGCTGTAGAAAAGGGTTGAAGTAAAGGCATCAAACCCATTTTCCGCCGCAAAGCGGGCCGCCTGCTCCAGCCGCCAGGTGTAGCACATACGACATCGGCCGTTTTCCACCTGCTCCGCTGCTAAAGCTTTTTTCAGAAAATCCCGCAGCATATAGTTTTCATCGGTTATGATTTTCATATCCACCTTTTGGGCAAACTCTTTAGCTGCCTTCAGGCGGTTATCCCATTCCTTGTAGGGATGAATATTGGGATTGAAAAAATATCCCGTAGGCTCAATGCCATCAGCCCGCAGCTTCTTCACCGGATAGCAGGAGCAAGGCCCACAGCACATATGCAGCAATAAATTCATATCATTATATCTCCGGATAAGGAATTCCCATATGCTCGTAGCCGGCCCGGGTCACCATCCGTCCCCGAGGGGTACGGTTTATAAAACCCAACTGCAACAGATACGGCTCATAGACATCCTCAATCGTATCATTTTCCTCACTGATAGCCGCCGCCAGGGTATCAATCCCCACCGGGCCGCCACCAAACTTCTTTATCATGGTTTCCAGCATAGACCGGTCTGTCCGATCCAGCCCCATCTTATCCACTTCCAGCCGCAGCAAAGCATCATCAGCAATGCTGTCAGTGATTATACCGTCACCGGACACCTGGGCAAAGTCCCGGACCCGTTTCAGCAAGCGGTTGGCAATTCGTGGGGTTCCCCGGGAGCGACGGGCAATTTCCATAGCCCCTTTATCCTCGATTTGAATGTCAAGAATTTCCGCCGCCCGCTTAATAACCAGCACCAGTTCCTCCGGCTTGTAATATTCCAGTCGGGAAATTACCCCGAACCGGTCCCGCAAAGGAGCTGCCAAAGCCCCCGCCCTGGTGGTGGCCCCAATAAGGGTAAATGGGGCAATATCCAGTCGGATGGATCGGGCACTTGGTCCCTTGCCAATAACAATATCCAGTGCATAGTCCTCCATGGCGGAATACAATACTTCCTCCACATTGCGGGACAACCGATGGATCTCGTCTATAAACAGCACATCCCGCTCATTTAGGTTGGTCAGCAGTGCCGCCAAATCACCGGAATGATTTATCGCCGGACCGGAGGTAACCCGAAAATTCACCCCCAGCTCGTTGGCAATTATCCCGGCCAAGGTGGTTTTTCCCAAGCCCGGCGGGCCATATAACAGCACATGGTCCAAGGCCTCACTGCGCTTCATGGCCGCCTGGATAAAGATATTTAAATTTTCCTTGGCCTTGTCCTGACCAATGTACTCCCGCAGGCGACGGGGCCTCAGGCTATACTGCCAGTCATCACCGGACTGCTCACTGGTAGTAACAATCCGTTCATCACCAAACACGATTTCCTCCACCCCTCATCACCTCCTGGACAATTCCTTTAATGCCATCTTTATTACTGTCTGCACATCACTGGTCTGGTCAATATTGCCCATGCCCTGGAATACAGCCGCCACCTCGCTCTGACTGTAGCCCAACGCCAGAAGGGCCGCCGAGGCCTCGCTGAACACATCGTCACCTATCGCTGGCGTTCCAAAAGCGGTGCTTATCTCCGGCACTTCACCCTCACCGCAAAAATGCAGCTTATCCTTTAACTCCAAAATCAACCGCTCCGCCGATTTTTTCCCTATCCCCGGCAAAGCAGTCAATGTCTTGATATTCTTGTTCTGTACAGCCTGACTCAAGGCCTCCGGGGTAATAGCCCCAATAATTCCCATAGCCACCTTAGGCCCGATACCACTGACCGTGATCAGCAGCTGAAACAGCTCATACTCATCCTGGGTCAAAAAGCCATACAGCAGCATGGCGTCCTCCCGGACACTCAAATAGGTAAACAACTTGGTTTCCTGACCGGTTTTTAGCTGCGCCCGGGTATTGGCCGATACAAACACCCGATAGCCCACTCCAGCCACATCCAACAGGCAATAATCCATGGATATATATTCAACTTTTCCCTTTAAAAAGCCAATCATCACAAAACTCCAAATCCGTTACTTTCCTTGCGTCAACGCTTGCCGTAGGGCTTCAGTCATCACCTTGGTATCCGGCTCTACCCCGGTCCATAGGCGAAACGACTCAGCACCCTGCCCCACCAGCATAGCCTCCCCATTTAACACCTGACAGCCATTTTCCTTGGCCTGCCGTAAAAACAGGGTTTCTGCTGGAGTATAAATAATGTCATAAACGAAAATGCCTTTTTTAACCTTGGTCCAATTCACCGGCGGAGCCGCATCCACCTTTGGGTACATTCCCAATGGCGTGGCATTTATCAAAAGCTCAGCCTGTGACAGGGCCTGCTCAAAGGCCCCTGTCTGCCAGTCCAGCAAGGTAATTGGCATATATTGGGCAAAATAATCCACCAATGGCTGAACCTTGGCTACATTTCGGACACCGATAGTCAAACTGGCAACCTTTTCCTGTATAAGGCCCCAGATAATGGCCCGGGCCGCTCCACCGGCTCCCAGCAGCACCGCCTGCTTCCCCATCGGGGAAAAGCCCTGCTGCTTCATACCATTTATAAAGCCTTTCACATCTGTGTTGTAGCCGGTAAGAACGCCGTCCCGGTTCACAATGGTATTCACTGCCCCCAGCACCTTGGCATCCTCATCAATGGCGTCAAGATAATCCATCACCCGTTCCTTGTGGGGAATGGTTACATTCATCCCACAAAAGCCCATGGCCTTCATTCCAGCTATAGCCGCTGCCAAATCATCATTATTCACCGGCAGGGCGGTATAAACATAATCCAGTCCCGCTGCCTTTATCCCGGCATTCTGAAACACCGGTGACAGGGAATGAGCTATAGGATTGCCAATAACCGCCAGCACCTTCGTCTTGCCCGTAATCATCCGCCAACACCTCAAACCATCTTTAAACAATCATACATTCTAAATTATAACGCAATTGTTCAAAATTTCCCATATTTATATGGGAAATTATTCCTTACTGGCGTTTCACCGATGGTTTAAAAAATTTCTCGGTATAACGCAGTTGTTCAAATTTTTCCAACTCAATGGAAAAATATACCTATTGAGCGTTTCGTCGAAGTTTAGGTATAACTCGACATAACGCAATTGTTCAAAATTTCCCATATTTATATGGGAAATTATTCATTACTGGCGTTTCACCGATGGATTAAAAAATATCTCGGTATAACGCAGTTGTTCAAATTTTTCCAACTCAATGGAAAAATATACCTATTAAGCGTTTCGTCGAAGGTTAAATTGGTAATTATGAATTAGGATTTTCTCCTTGGCTCCCTTGGGGGAGCTGGCTTCTTTAGATGACTGAGGGGGTAGCAGCTAAATCTGGTGGGGGATGTTGCCTGTCACCCATCATCCAGCCAAGCCCTGCGGAAAACATTTTCGGCTTCATTGCTGCGTCCAAATCATCATGCAAGGAGGCTTCGGTTTCTTCGTAGGCGGCGGAGCCGCTCCTCCACTAGGCGGAAATATATATCGTGCCCATGATGAGCCTGCCGGCGGCCGGACTCCGCTGCTTGCAGGCGAAAAGTTTCCCTCCGGTCCATTTAAGTTAGCTACTGGAAAACCCAGCGGGTGACATGTGGATGATTCCATGGATAAGCGTAGTCACATGCCACATCAGCACAAAATCCATTTGCGCCGCCGTGAGGTTTCTGACGGAGGCACTTTCACCGTCGTTCCTTCGCCGAAGCCAACTGCCAAATTGATGTGACACTGTGCGAAGCGCAGGAATGGAACATCCCATGGCAGGACCCGCGAATTGCCGCAAATGCCCTTCGGGATAAACCTCATCCACCGTCTTCGCGCCCCCCCGACGGAGCTTTGCTCCTAGTGCCTGTAGGTGCTTCCCCATAGGGGAAGGCTTAAACAGGACAGCTGGTGTGTCTGTAAGGGGACATCAGATTGCCTTGGCACTTAGCGAGCACAAGCACCGCGCCGAGTGAACTTAGTACCACTAGGCAATCTGTCTCGAGCGAGAGCGTGCCCCGTTAGACCTGCTGCTGGCATATTGCCCTGTGGAGCAACGGTCTCCGCCCAATAAGAAAAGCCGACTAACAACAGTTAATCGGCTTTTCTTATGATATATCAGTTGATATTTTGCAAAATTAGATGGCTCTCTCAACCTTACCGGAACGCAGGCAACGAGTGCAAACATTTACACGCTTAACCTCGCCCTCAACAAGAGCACGAACGCGCTGAATATTTGGCTTCCAAGAGCGTCTGGTCTTCAAATGGGAATGGCTCACATTGTTACCGGACAATTCACCCTTACCGCATACTTCACATAAATTTGCCATGTAGCACACCTCCTTAACATTTCATCGGCGCATAGTTGCATATATGTAAATCCCTAAATGTACATAGTCCTATACACACAACAAAGAGATTATATCATAACAGGTCTGTCAAATGCAACCCCTTGGCAGCAAATATTTTTGCTGTCCATAACGCCAAGAAATACCACACATGACAATATAATCCATTGCCAAACTATACTATCATTTTTCAAACTCAATTGCAAGAAGATTATCGAACCCCATCCGCCAGCTTCATCAGATGAACCAGCTCATCCTTTTCAAAATGATACTTCTCCCCGCAGAACTGACAGCACACCTCAGCCTGACCATCATCCACCAGGGCCTGCATATCAGCGTGAGACAGGCTCAACAGCACATCTTCAATGCGTTCCCGGTTGCATTTGCACCTGAATGCCAGCTCCGTGCTGCTCAAATAATCCATTTCAAATCCAGCCATCAGCTCGGCAATAATCCCCTTGGCACTGACCCCATCCGCAATCATACTGGACACTGGCCGCACCTTTTTCAGGGCTTCCTCCACCCGGGAAATAATTTCCTCATCGGCATCCGGCATCAGCTGAAGCATAAAGCCGCCAGCGGCTATAGCCTTGAAATCAGTGCCAACCAATACCCCCAGGCCCACACTGGATGCCGTCTGTTCTGAGGTGAACAGGTAATTGGTCAAATCCTCGGCTATTTCTCCGGAAACGATTTCGCAACTCCCCCGCATTGGTTCCCCCAATCCGGTAAATCTGGTCACCTGCACCATTCCCTCACCAACAGCCCCGCCTACATCCAGCTTGCCATCAGCCTTTAACGGCAGATCCACATGCGGATTGCCCACATAGCCTCTAACATAGCCATCCGGAGTAGCATCGGCGGTAATATAGCCCAAAGGGCCGTTTCCCTGAAAGCTGACGGTAATTGCCTCCTGATTTTTCAAGTTGGCCGCCAACAGCAGGGCTCCCGTCATGGTCCGGCCCAAAGCAGCTGCCGCTGTAGGCGAACAGTCATGGCGTTTTATGGCTTCGTTGACCAGCTCAGTAGTCACCGCTGCATATACCCTTATTCCCTTTGTAATTGCTTTTACTAAAATATCACTCATCTTTATCCTTATTTCTTTAATTCCTCTACCAATTCCTTGGCGGTAGCAATCCGATCAGCATAGACATCAATATCCGGCACATTCTTCAGGAATTCCTCAAAGGTTTCCCGAGCTTCCTCCTTGCGGCCCAACCGCTCCAGTACCAGGCCCTTCATAAACCGGGCTGCATAGAAGCTCTTGAACTTGGACAGAACAAACTCGTAGTCTGCCAAAGCCTTTTCATACTGCTTCAGCCGGCCATAAGCATTCCCCCGGACATAGTAAGCATCCAAATACTCACTGTCAATATCAATAATAGCCGTATAATCACCTATAGCGGCCTGATATTGCCCCAATCCGGCATAGCTGTTTCCCCGGTTGTAATAGGCTTCAATATGCTTTGGATTCACCTTCAAGCACTGACCATATACTTCAATAGCCTCCTGTGGTTGTTCACTTAAAGCATAAAGCTCTGCCTTATTAAAATACACATCAGCATAATCCGGTGCCAATTCAATCGCCTTGTCAAAATCCTTCAGCGCCAAGGCAAAATTGCCCTGAGCCGTATAGCACAGCCCCCGATTATTGTAGGCTTCCACATAATCCGGTTGCTTATCAATAGCAACCGTAAAATCGGCAATAGCTCCTTCATAATCCTCTTTCAGCTTCTTGAAACAGCCCCGTTCCCAATAATCATAGGCATTCTGCAAATTGGTGGCATTAGCTCCAATACCAATTTTTCCCTGTGGCTGTTCCGCCTGGTCTGTGACACTATCGGCATAGGCAGTACCTAGAGCCCCCCAGGCCAAGGCAAGAGCACAGGTGGCCATAGCCACGGACTTCTTCAAATTATTATTACTAAAAATCATTTTATATCCCCTCAAATTTTAATAATCAGATCCTGCCGGTTATTATCCAACAAGTCCTATCATTTATTTCGCGTTATTCTTAGAGCTGCTTCAAGAGATTGGCCATCTCAATGGCGGTCATAGCCCCATCGGAACCCTTGTTGCCAGCTTTGGTACCAGCCCGTTCAATCGCCTGCTCAATATTTTCAGTAGTAACCACGCTGAAGGTTACCGGTACACCGGTAGCCATGCTGGCCTGAGCAATCCCCTTGGCTGCCTCGTTGCACACATAGTCATAATGACTGGTGGAACCACGGATAACCACGCCCAAAGCAATAATAGCATCATATTTACCGCTTTCAGCCATCTTCTTGGACACCAATGGCAGCTCATAAGCCCCCGGTACCCAGGCCACGGTAATATCATCCTCAGATGCCCCATGACGATGCAGTGTATCCAGTGCGCCGCCCAACAGCTTGGATGTCATAAACTCGTTAAAACGGGACACTACAATACCGAACTTCATGCCCTGGGCATTTAACATTCCCTCAATAACCTTTATTTCTTTCATTTTGCTTACCTCCATATTATGCTAATACCATTTTGTATTCCTACAGGGAAACCTGTACGCCAGATTTCCTTGATGGAAACTCGCATGCGATTTTCCTTATTCGGCCAAAATGTGACCCATCTTGGTTTTCTTGACCTTCATATACTGCTTGTTGTACTCGTTGCTTGGCACCTCCAACGGTACCCGGGACACAATTTTCAGGCCATAGCCCTCCAGACCGGCCCGTTTGGCTGGATTATTGGTCATCAAGCGTATAGTGGTAAGGCCCATATCCGCCAAAATCTGTGCCCCGATGCCATAATCCCGCTCATCCGGAGCAAAGCCCAGCAAAACATTGGCCTCTACTGTGTCCTTGCCGCCATCCTGCAGCTCATAAGCCCGCATTTTATTGCCAAGACCAATACCACGGCCCTCCTGCCGCATATAGAGAACCATGCCCTCTCCCTCAGCCTCAATGCGCTTCAAGGCTACTGCCAGCTGTTCACCGCAGTCACACCGCA
Source organism: uncultured Anaerovibrio sp. (assembly GCA_902786545.1). Lineage (GTDB taxonomy): Bacteria > Bacillota > Negativicutes > Selenomonadales > Selenomonadaceae > Anaerovibrio. The sequence goes on along the minus strand of CADACU010000002.1, from coordinate 36,439 downwards.
AGGAGCCCAGTGCATCACCGGTCAGACACTCGGAATGTACCCGCACCAGTACATCCTTTTTCCCCTTTATATCCCCCTTGACAATGGCCAGATGACACTTGCCATCCAGCTTGCTTTCATATGCATGGATACGGAAATGTCCATATTTGCTTGGCAAATCAGCCTCAGCAATTTTTTCAACAAAGCACTCCGTACGCTTTCTGTATTCAATAAGAGCTTTGACTGTAATCAGCTTTAAATTGTGTTCCTTGGAGAACTCTATGAGCCGTGGGGTGCGCATCATATGACCGTCATCATCCATAATCTCGCAGCAAAGTCCGGCTGGAGCCAATCCGGCCAATTTAGCCAGATCAGTGGTGGTTTCCGTATGACCAGCCCGACGAAGCACGCCACCCGGCACACTTCTCAGCGGGAAAACATGACCTGGCCGACGGAAGGTCTCCGGCTTGGACTCAGGATCAATAAGCCGCTTAACAGTCTCACACCGCTCATAGGCAGAAATACCTGTGGTAGTGGTTACCGCATCCACAGAAACAGTAAAGGCAGTTTCGTGATTATCAGTATTGTTGGAAACCATCTGGAAAATTTCCAGCCGGTCCAAATCCTCGGCTTCCATCGGGGTACAAATAAGTCCCTTGGCATAGGTAGCCATAAAATTAACATGCTCTGGCGTCAGCTTTTCGGCAGCCACAATCAGATCGCCTTCATTTTCCCGGTCCTCATCATCTACCACGACTACCATATTGCCCTTGCGTATTTCTTCAATCGCTTCTTCAACTGTTGCAAAATCTGCCATTATTTTCGCTCCTTAAATAAAGTTTCTTCAACTGCCAACTTCGTTGACATTATCTTAAAATCCATTGTTTTTCAGAAAATCCATGGTTATACGGCTGGCAGCCGTAGCTTGGACCTCCCGGGGGGCCAACAGCTTTTCCACATATTTTCCGATAATATCATTTTCAATATTTATTAGGGAACCAGCCCTTTTATGGGACAAATTCGTCACCTGTCTGGTATGGGGAATCAACGAAACGGTAAAATCCCCCTCAGTCACCTCAGCCACGGTCAGGCTAATGCCATCCAGTGCAACAGAGCCTTTTTCCACAATATATCTCAATATATCACCATCAGCTGAAATTTTCATGAGTACCGCATTTTTTTCTTCCCGAAGAGAAACGATCTTCCCTACTCCGTCAATATGGCCACTGACTATATGACCACCCAACCGGGTATTTAATGTGAGGGCCCGTTCCAAATTCACCGGGCTGCCCGTTTTCAGTTCAGACAACGAGGTACGCCGAATGGTTTCCGGCATAACATCCGCCTGAAAGCTGTTGCCGTCAAAGCTGGTCACCGTCAGGCATACCCCATTAACAGCAATACTGTCCCCCAGCTGGACATCCTGCAGAACTTTCCGGGCCTTTATGGCAAGACAGCCACCTCCCACGCTCTGTACGGAACCAACCTCTTCAATTATTCCAGTAAACATCCTATCACCTTATCTGGCCACCCGGGCCGTAATCAGCACATCACCGTTTATCAGCTCAGTTGTCACATCCGTCAGCTGCACGGCCTGGGACAGCTCGGCAAAGCCGGCCCCCTCCACTGGAGTCAGGGCATCCGCCCCACCGATCAGCTTTGGTGCGACAAAGGCATACACCTTATCCACCAAATCATCCTTTAACAAGGAAAAATTCAACTGACCGCCGCCTTCTACCAACACTGAGCAAATATTCAGCTCACCCAGCTTTTGCAGCAAAAGTCGTAAATCAACCTTGTTTTCCCCAGCCACAATAACCTTTACGCCGGCTTTTTCCAGGGCCTGCACCGTTTTATCACTGGCCCGTTGGGACACCGCCACAACAGTCTCCGCTTCATTATCAGTGACCAGCTTGGCATCCAGTGGCAGGCGCCCCTGACTGTCCACCACTATCCGCACCGGATTTTTGCCATTCCCCTCCGGCAACCGGGTGGTCAGACTTGGATTATCCTTTAGGGCAGTATTTATCCCCACCATTATTCCATCGTGGCAATCCCGAAGATAGTGAGTCCACAGCCGGGACTCTTCGTTGGTAATCCACTGGGATTGACCGGTAGCGGTAGCAATTTTGCCATCAAGGGACATAGCCGTCTTCAAGGCCACAAACGGCATCCCCTCCGTAATCCATTTCAAAAAAACCTCATTGAGCCGTTTGGCTTCATTTTCACAGACTCCGGTTTCAACCTCAATACCGGCATCCTGCAATAGCTTTATTCCCCGTCCGGCCACTTGTGGATTCGGATCCAGCATAGCCACAACCACCCGGGCTACACCCGCCTCCACCAAGGCCTTAGCACACGGACCAGTCCGACCGTAATGGGAGCACGGCTCCAGTGTCACATATACTGTGGCCCCTTTAGCCAAATCTCCTGCCATATTAAGAGCATGAATTTCCGCGTGAGGGGTCCCGGCCTTCCGGTGCCAGCCTTCTGCCACAATGCGGCCGTTTTTTACAATAACAGCCCCTACCAATGGATTTGGTGAGGTCCGGCCGACCGCATTACGGGCTACCCGCAGGGCTTCCCCCATAAAATACTCATCCTGCAATAATATCACTTCTTCCCAACATCTATCCAACACTCTGCCGGAAATAAAAAAGGGCGTTGAAGAAACTCCTCAACAGCCCAAAATGCACACAAAATAACTGTACACACAAGTCTTTTCTCATCCAGACTATACTGTCGGCCCTGGAGTCGCACCAGGTCATGCCCCGTAAGGCTCGCGGGCTATACCGCCGGTAAGGAATTGCACCCTGCCCCAAAGACTGTATCTGTATTTCCACCGAGTATTTTACCATATAGACGACATTCCCGCAACCTATAGGTATACCATCAGTGTTTATAACGCCATTGTTCAAATTTTTCTTCTTTAGAAGAAAAATCTTCCAATTAGCGTTTCAACGAGGTGGGAGATATGCTCACCACCTGTTGAAGTTTGTTTTCACCCCCACCTAAAGAGGAGGGGGACATCTTCACCTCGTTATAAGTTTTCTTTTACTGCCGTTTCATAGTTGCAGAATAAATATATTTATCCCAGTTATATCGCATTGATTCATCTTGTATAAGACTCAGGCTGCAATACTATCACCTCTTCCACCATCTGTCCAACACTCTGCCGTAAACAAAAAAAGGATGCCGTGAAACGAAATCGCTTCACAACATCCTTTAAAAATCTGATATTACAGGTTCTCCTTGGCAACCTCAACCATCTTTGCAAATGCATTTGCATCGTTTACAGCCAGATCAGCCAGCATCTTGCGGTTTACCTCAACACCAGCCTTGGTAAGACCGGCAATCAGACGGCTATAGGAAATACCATTAACCCGTGCTGCTGCATTGATACGGGCAATCCACAAACGACGGAAAACGCCCTTCTTCGCACGACGGTCACGACGAGCATAGTAGAGAGCCTTCATAACAGTCTCATTTGCCTTCTTAAACTGCTTGCTCTTGGAACCCTTATAGCCTTTTGCTAACTTCAAAATTTTATTATGACGCTTATGTGCTGTCACGCCGCTTTTAACTCTTGGCATGTTATTTTCCTCCTAAAATCTATTATAAATTCTCAATTAAGCATATGGTAAGCACTTGATAGCGCGCTTCTTGTCAGCAGCCAGCATCATGGTTGCCTTACGGAGATTACGCTTACGCTTTGGAGACTTCTTCTCCAGGATATGGCTCTTATAAGCCTTATTTCTCTTAATCTTGCCACTACCAGTTACAGTAAAGCGCTTTGCAGCTGCTCTACGAGTTTTCATTTTCTGCATTACTGTTTTCCTCCTTTAGTTTGAGCCTTAGGGGCTAAAATCATAATCATATTTCTACCTTCAAGCTTAGCATCCCGTTCAACGGTTACTGAATCCTTCAGCGCATCAGCAAATTTGGCAAGGATTTCCTTACCAATCTCCGGATGGGACATTTCACGACCACGGAACATAATAGTAACCTTGACCTTGTCACCATCAGCCAAGAAGCGCGTTGCATTCTTCAGCTTGACATCAAAATCATGCTGTTCAATGTTTGGACGAAGCTTTACTTCCTTGATGGAAATAACCTTCTGCTTCTTGCGGGCTTCTTTTTCCCGCTTCTGCTTTTCATATCTATACTTACCGTAATCCATGATACGGCACACAGGTGGTTTGGCCTTTGGTGCAATCTCGACTAAATCAAGATGCTGCTCCATAGCCATTTCCAGAGCGTCTTTAACCTGCATTACACCCAATGACTGGCCTTCAGCATCAGTCACGCGGATTTCTCCGCCACGAACCCGGATTTCTTCGTTGATTCTCTCAGTTTCCTTACTAATAAAAAACACCTCCTGCGCTTTATTTTGATAACAAAAATAAAGGGCGACACAATGCCACCCTTTACAAAAATAACTGTATCAAACCCATCTGACCTAATCAGCAGGTGAGAAGCGGTGGCTTCTGCTTTATTCACAAAAGGTATATTACCACACCCAAAGCCACCTGTCAACAATTTATTTTAAAAAATCAATATTCAGCTGATTTGCTCTCAATCTTCTCCTGAAGCATAGCGATGAACTCATCCACCGACATAGTACGGGTTTCCTTCTGGCCATGGCAACGAACATTAACCGTACCATCAGCCACCTCCTGATCACCAACAACCAGCAGATAAGGAATTTTCTTCACCTGACCCTCGCGCATCTTGTAGCCAACCTTCTCATTCCGGTCATCTACCTCTACCCGATAGCCCAAATCAAACATCTTCTTCTTCAGCTCAAAGGCATAATCCATATGACTGTCCGTAATCGGCAAAATCTTGACCTGCACTGGCGCCAACCAGGTTGGGAATGCTCCGGCATAATTCTCAATAAGAATACCGATAAACCGCTCGATAGAACCGTATACTACCCGGTGAATCATAACCGGACGATGCTTCTGGCCATCTTCTCCCACATAGGTCAAATCAAACTTCTCCGGCAGCTGCATATCCAGCTGAATGGTTCCACACTGCCAGGTCCGACCAATGGAATCCTTCAGATGGAAGTCGATTTTTGGACCATAGAACGCACCATCACCCTCGTTGACAATATAGTCCAGCCCGCGGTGATCAAGGGCGTTCTTTAGGCCATTGGTAGCCAGCTCCCACATTTCATCTGAACCCATGGAGTCCTCCGGACGGGTGGACAGCTCAGCATGATAAGTCAGGCCAAAGGTACTGTATACCTCATCAAAGAGGTCAATAACCTTCTGAATTTCCCCTTCGATCTGCTCAGGAGTCATAAAGATATGAGCATCATCCTGAGTGAAGTTACGCACCCGGAACAAACCATGAAGGGCACCGGACAGCTCATGACGATGTACCAGCCCCAGTTCACCGGCTCTCAGTGGCAAATCACGATAGCTGTGCTGCTGGGTCTTGTAAACAATCATGCCACCTGGGCAGTTCATTGGCTTTACAGCATAATCCTCACCATCAATCTCGGTGAAGTACATATTCTCTTTATAATGAGCCCAGTGACCAGACCGCTCCCACAGCTGGCGGTTCAAAATCATTGGCGTTTTTATTTCCTGATAACCATACCGGCGATGTACTTCCCGCCAGTAGTTAATCAGCTCATTGCGAATAACCATACCATTTGGATGGAAGAACGGGAAGCCGGGACCCTCCTCATGAATACTGAACAAATCCAATTCCTTGCCCAGCTTACGATGGTCACGCTTGGCTGCCTCTTCCAGCATATGCAGATATGCATCCAGCTCATCCTTCTTCTCAAAAGCCGTGCCATATACCCGCTGCAGCATCTTGTTTTCCACATTGCCACGCCAGTAAGCACCAGCTACACTCTGCAGCTTGATGGCCTTTACCTTGCCGGTGGAAATCACATGAGGACCGGCACACAAATCAGTGAATTCCCCCTGAGTATACAGGGAAATAGTAGCATCCTCCGGCAAATCATTGATAAGCTCTACCTTGTAGCTCTCCCCGGCTGCCTTGAACATATCCAGGGCCTCCTGCCGGCTTACTTCCTTGCGCTCCAGCTTCAGATTCTCCTTGACAATCTTGTTCATCTCTTTTTCGATGTCCTTCAAATCCTCATCAGTAAGGCGCTTTTCCATATCGATATCATAGTAAAAGCCGTTTTCAATAGCCGGTCCAATGGCCAACTGAACATTTTCCGACTTATACAGGCGTTTGATGGCCTGAGCCAGAATATGGGACCCGGTATGACGCAGGGCCCAACGGCCTTCTTCGTCCTCAAAGGTCAAAAACTTAATGCTGGCATCCTTATCCAGAATAGTGGTAATATCCTTGGTTTCCCCATCAATGCTGATGGCCAATACCTTTTTTGCCAAACTGTTGCTAATGGATTTAACCAGGTCAAGGGCACTGATTCCAGCCTCAACCTCACGAATTGCCCCATCAGGCATAGTCAATTTAATCATAATTTAGGCCTCCCTAACACATAATACAAAACAAAAAATACCTCTATCCCACATAGGGACGAGGTATATACTTCGCGGTTCCACCCTGTTTGCCGCACTTGCAATCAATATGCAGCCAACTCAAACGATGTTAACGGACTCAATCCGGTGACATTTGTATTCATGCCACAGCTCCAAAGTGGTGGCAGCAGACTCAACTATAGGGCTTTTCAGCAACTGCCCCTCTCTATAATAGCGAACTTCTCTGTCATGTCTTCTTCATAACCTGTACAATATCAAATTGCTCCCATATTGTACTAATATTATGCACTTCCTGTCAAGGAAAAGTTTAGCGGCTGGCCACCTGTATTTTATTGCTATCCTTCGCCTGTACCGGCACCTGCAGCCGTTTGCCTGCCTTCATATCCCGCTCGCTTTTAATATCATTTATTTCAATAATGGCCTCCACCAGTTCCTTGGCCTGCTCCGGATTTTCCGTATAGCGGCTGGCTATAGTTTCTACATCTTCGCCATATTTTACTACTACAGTATCAAAATCCGAACATCTCAGGTAGGAATTGTTAAGATTTAATGGTGAAACAACTGCCAAGCCGATAATAATAGCAATAATAATATTCTTCATAATAACAAGTCCCCCTTAAAAAGAAAATAAGTTCTTCAAACCTTTGTTTTGTTTATACTAACATAGAATTTATGTTCTGTCAATAAAAATGCAAACAAATTTTCGTTTTTAATGGTTGATTTTATTTTTCCTTTTTGATACAGTATTCCTATCATAAAAAAAGCGATTACAAAGGAGGTTATTATGGTAGTTCATGGCGCTGTTATCATTGAGCAAGGCGTAACCTTCGCCATCATATCGGTGAAACAGACTGTCACCCAATACACAGTCCGTATGACCAGATTTCGTCAGGCCATTGCCCCCTTCTTTCCCAATATGCCGATTATTCTTCTTTCCCAGGACAAAAATGGCACCCCTCACTATTACGGGCGAAAGGACATTGTAGAATTTTTAAAAACCGTTCCCTTGGAGCGTATACCATGGAAAACATATCATATTTATTAAAAAATATTGCCGGGCCATTTGCCCGGCAATCTTTTTTCTATTTATTCAATTTTCTATAGGTCGGTGAATCCTCCAAATTCATTTTGCCGGTACCGACTACCAAAGAACAAAGGCCATCTTCGCCAATGGTAACCAGACCCAATTCACTGAAAATCCTCAACCCCTGCTCCACTGCTTCAGCAGTGGCCGGTTTCCCGGCCAAACGCATACGGACGGACAGCCAGGCGGCATCATCATAAACATTTTTATCAGCGTCATTGCATTCTCGCAAAAAAAGGTACAGGCCCTTTAAAAAATCCCGTTCCACCTGGACCGGCACCTCATCTGACAGAGGCGTATCCAAGCTTTTCACAATACATTGCAGCTGTCTCAAATCATTCCACTCATTGATTTTGGCCTCATAAACCAAATCCAGCCGCTCAGAATCTATCCGCTTAAACTGGTCCCCCATGTGAAAGGCCATGGCCGTGACTGCTCGTCTGTTTTCATCCACCACACTAAACTGCAGGTGATTGTTTTCAGTTCCCTTCAAGGTTGCGTAGGCCCCCCGCGCATTGCGAAACCCAAACAACGGAGATTCATTTTTCATACCGCATGGCTGTACCAGTGCCAACTCTTCCGCCATTTCCATAGTAATATCCAGCGGAGATACCTCTGCATCCAGCTCATAAAACGGAATAAACTGTTCCGGTTCCATCTGGCGTTTAGCTTCTATTTCCAGCAGTTCTTTAAATTTTGGAACATTTTCCGGTCTGATGGTAAGGCCAGCCGCCATCTCGTGTCCACCAAACTGTTCCAAAACCTCCTGACAGTTCTCCAAAGCCTCATACAGGTTGAAGCCTGGAATACTACGACAGGAGCCCTTGCCCATCCCATCGCTTACTCCTATTACGATAGCTGGACGATAATAGGTGGTTTCAATACTGGATGCCACCAATCCCAAAACCCCCTGATGCCAGTTTTCTCCTACCACAACCAGCACCCTGGTATTATCTATATCCACTTTCTTCAGCTGTTCTTCCGCCTCCAGCTGCATATCCATCTTCAATTTCCGCCGTTCGTCGTTTATAGAATTCAGCTCAGCGGCCAACATAGCCGCCTTGGCCTCATCCTGACATGTCAGCAGCTCCACCCCCAAAGTAGCACTCTTCAAACGACCGGCTGCATTTATTCTTGGTGCCAGATAAAACCCCACACTGGTGGTATCAATGGTTTTACCGGTACATCCAGCCACATCACTGAGGGCCTTCAGCCCAACTATATTGGTATGCTCCATAGCCTTCATACCCTGACTGACAATCCGCCGATTTTCACCGGTCAGAGGTACCGCATCGGCCACCGTACCCAAAGCCACCAGTTCAAGCCCCCGATCGCCCAGAGGTTCATTTTTCAGTCCCTGCCACAAAACCTGACACAACTTAAAGGCAATGCCCACTCCCGCCAGCTCAGGACAAGGATATTGGGAATCGCTCCGATGGGCATCTACTACAGCCACTGCTTCCGGCAGCTCATCCCCCGGCAGATGATGGTCTGTCACCACAAAGTCCATTCGGCCTTGCATGGCCTTTATATCATCCACAGACTTTACACCACAGTCCACAGTGATGACCAAATCGGTCCCCTTATCGGCCAGCATTTCCAAGGCACTTAAATTCAGACCATACCCCTCGGTAAACCGGTCCGGGATATAGTAGTCCACATCAGCTCCCAGCTCCTGCAATGTAGTCAGCAGCAATGAGGTAGCTGTTATACCATCCGCATCATAATCCCCGTACACAACAATTTTTTCCTTGGCCGTAACCGCCCTGATAATCCGCGCCGCCGCCTTGTCCATATCCGGCAGCAGATACGGGTCAAAGTACCGGAACTTCTCCGGATGCAGGAACAGCTCCCCCTTTTCCTTAGTGTCTATGCCTCGATTCATCAGCACCCTGGCCAGCAGGCGTGATACCCCCAGCTCCTTGGCCAATTCATCGGTCTTTGCACCATAGTCTTGCTTCACTTTCCATTTTTTTAAATTACTCATCATTGTTCCACCGTCCACTGACGGCCCCTCTCAGTAAAATGAGACTTATTCAGTTGGAGCTTTTAACTCCAACTGGATGTAGTCGAATAAATCCTGAGCTTTATGGGAGCTTTGCTTCCACCTAAGAGGTGGGAGACTTAGCACCCGTTAGCACAGGGTAAAATGAGACTTATTCAGTTGGAGCTTTTAACTCCAACTGAATGTAGTCGAATAAATCCTATGCTTTATGGGTGCTTTACTTCCACCTAAGAGGTGGGAGTTTTAGCACCCGTTAGCACAGGGTTAATCAGTTTTATCTAATTTTATCACAAATCCTCCATAAATAAAAATGCTGTACCAGTCTCCTGATACAGCATTTACATCAACGATTTTCTTCTAAGCGCATAAGCACAAAACACAAATCAGACAACCGGTTTAAATACAGCCGATCACTGTCATATACCAGCTCATTTTCCGCCAAATCCAGTACACACCGCTCGGCCCGCCGGGTAACAGTCCGGGCCATATCAAGGCAGGCACCTCCCTGGCTTTCCCCAGGAATAATAAAACAATTCAAAGGCGGCAGCTTGGCTTCCACCTCATCAATAATATGTTCCAGTCGGGCCACATGGTCATCACTGATCATTGGTTCGGTATCCAGACTGGCCAAATCCGCCATAAGCAGGTTATTATTTTTTTGAAGCTCAAAAATAATATCTTTTACTTCATCATTTTGGCAAAATGCCCTGGCCATCCCCAAAGCAGATGAAATCTCATCCACTGTACCATAAGCCTTTACCCGATGGGAATTTTTCGGTACTCGCTGACCGGTGTACAAGCCGGTAGTGCCTTTATCCCCCGTTTTTGTGTACACACTCATAACTAAGCCTCTCAATCCTGTTATCAGTCAAAAATCTCCGTCGCGCTGAAATACAGGGAAATTTCCCGTGCCGCACTCTCCGGTGAGTCAGACGCATGTACCGCATTGCGGCTACCGCTGGCTGCATACAGTTTGCGGATAGTTCCCTCATCAGCATCAGCCGGATTAGTTTTACCGTTTATCTTGCGGACATTGGCAATGGCATCCTCACCAGCCAGTACCATGGCAATAATTGGCCCAGAGGTCATAAAGCCTACCAAATCCTCATAATATGGACGGCCAATATGCTCCACATAATGCTGGGACGCCAGCTTTTCATCCATCTGAAGCATCTTTACAGCCAAAACCTGCAGGCCCTTTTCCTCATAAATCTTGAAAATATCACCAATATGATGTGCCTTCATGGCATCCGGCTTAATGAGAACCAATGTCTTTTCCATTAAAATAAAACTCCTTTACAATTCCTTAGATTTTTCTTTATACAGCTTTGCCAAATCACTATGGGCGTCCGAGGACTCCTTCAGGGCCGCAATTTCATCATCATTCAACGGACGCACCAGCTTGGCTGGATTGCCATAAACCATGGAATTTGACGGAATTTTCTTGTACTGCTGAATAAAGGAATTAGCCCCAATAATGCAGTTTTCCCCGATTTCCGTGTAGCCCATTATTACCGAGCCCATGCCAATCAGACTGTTGTTTCCGATTTTTGTGCAATGAACCACGGCATTATGCCCCACAGTAACATTGTCACCAATAACCGTAGGAGCATCCCACATAGTGTGAATGGTAGCATTATCCTGAATATTGGTATGCTGGCCAATCTGTACCTTGTTGATATCCCCCCGGACAACCGCACCAAACCAGATACTGCTGTTATCACCTATTGTAACATCACCGGCCACTGCCGCCGTCGGAGCAATATACACATCATTGCCAATCTTCGGTTCCTTGCCATCCACTGATAAAATATTGCCCATCAAAAAACCTCCTCTCACTAAAACCCATAAATAATTTCTATTTAATTATAACGCAGTTGTTCAAATTTTTCCATTTTGATGGAAAAATCTACCTTATTGGCGTTTCGTCGAAGTTTAATGTTAACTCGACATAACGCAGTTGTTCAAATTTTTCCATTTCGATGGAAAAATCACCTTATTAGCGTTTCGTCGAAGCTCAAAGTTAACTCGACATAACGCAGTTGTTCAAATTTTTCCATTTCGATGGAAAAATCTACCTTATTGGCGTTTCGTCGAAGTACAAATTTAACTCGACATCGGGCGGGGACTAATTTAGCCGCTACCCCCTCAGTCATCTAAAGATGCCAGCTCCCCCAAGGGAGCCGAGGTGCCTTTCCTTACTCCTAATTAGATTTACGGATGAGGAACATCCCATGGCAGGACCCGCGTTATTAAGCCGAAAATGGTTTCTGCAGGGCTTGGCTGGAAAATGGGCTGCAGCTGGCCAATTTTGCCTGTTGAGTGTGGGCTGCTTGCGCGGGCTGATTGCCTGTCGCAATTAGGTTTCAGGGCGTTAAGAAACTATTTTATGCATACTTGACTCGTCAGAAAAAATCCATGTTTGAGCGAAGCGAGTTTGGATTTTTTTTGAAGATATATTGAAGGCAGAAAATAGTTTTAGCAATGAAACCGGGCGACAGGCAACTGCCCCCGCCCGATTAGCCGCTACTCCTTCTCCTTCATCCACTCCTTACATATCTGAATGCGTTTCTGCCGAAGCCATTCCCCTATCTGCTGTCCCTGCACATTATCCGGAGCCATATCACCATTCACACTCATAACTTTGTCCCGCAGCTCCTCATACCGTTCCAGATACACCGGCAATGTCCCATGATCTGCTGCAATAATTATGCAAAAATCCGCCGGCGAAATGTACCTTTGCATCTTTTCCAGCAACAAAACCAGCTCCATAACCTTTCCCGCTTTTTTCAGCAGCGGGGCCCGCATATGTTCCTCTATTACCAGCGCCGCACTTTTAATCCACAGCTTGGGAAATTTAGCCCGCTGATTCCATTGTTGCAGCACCTCCAGTCCCGTTATTTCATGGTCATAATGATGGGGCAGCATTTTTTCCGGTGTTACTCCTTTGCCAATATCATGGACCAGGCCACAAAACACCACCACCGGATTATTTGTCTGTGCCGCCACCCTATCCATTAAATTCATCGAATGCTCAAAAGCATCCCCCTCAGGATGAAACTCCACTGGCTGGGTCTTGCCCCGCAGAGCATAAATCTCCGGAAACAAATCCTTTAACAAATCCGCCTGCTGCAATACCCGAAAGAAAATAGACGGCTTTCGGCTGCTCAGTGCCTTTTTTAGCTCACCAAAAATGCGTTCAGCCGGTTCGGCCTGCAACTCAGTCCGGCATTTTCCCATAGCGGCTATCAACTCATCCGTCACCCAAAATTCCAACTGGGCAGCCTGCCGGGCCACCCGAAGAGCCCGCACCGGATCCTCAGAAAAATGCTCCGACACCGGGCGCAAGCGTTTCTGTTCAATATCTGTTTTACCGCCATATGGATCCACCAACTCCCCGGTGGCAAGATTCAGGGCAATACTGTTCACCGTGGTATCCCGGCGAAACAAATCCTCCTGGATAGACACATTCTCCGCCGAAACATCAAATCCCCGATACCCCTTGCCATTTTTCCGTTCGGTTCTGGCAAAGGCCACTTCACATTTTATCCCGTCAATTTCCACCAAAAAAACCGGAAAAGCATTACCTATCAGCTTGGCCTCAGGAAAAGCAGCATTAAAGCCTTCCTTGGACAGCCCCACCACCACATAATCCTTATCATTGGGGGCATTGCCCATCAGCTGGTCCCGGACCCATCCCCCCACAATATAGGCCGTCCCGCCGGCTTCGCGAACTCTGTTGGAAAATTCCTTCTCTGTCATATATAACACCCTGCTTTATCAAAAAAGGGCTGTAAAAACAGCCCTTTTCGTCTATCCTATCACTACGGCTCCTTCTCCGTCCACGGAAAGGACCTTGTATTCTGCTTTAACATTGTGAGCGGCAAACGCCTTTACCATAGCTTGCCCCACATTGTCCTCGCCATTGTCCGCAAAGGCAATCAGGCATGGTCCAGCCCCACTCAAAAACGCCCCCATGGCCCCATTATCCTTGGCCGCCTTGAACACATCCTGCATCCCCGGTATCAGCTTCGTCCGATATGGCTGATGCAGTCTGTCATCAAAAGCATTGTAGATAAACCGCTTGCTCCCCTTTAACAGGGCCGCTATCAACATAGCCGTACTACCAATATTAAAAATGGCATCACTGCGGTCCACCTTATCCGGCAGTACCTCCCGGGCCGCCTTGGTTGGCAGATAAAAATCCGGTATAGCCACCACCATTTTAAAATGTAACCGTGGCATAAACCGGAAGGTTTCCGGCCAGCCATTTTTTACTGTACTGATGGTCATCCCACCAAACAAAGCCGGGGCCACATTATCAGGATGGCCTTCCATATCCGTGGCTATTTTCAGCAAATCCTGTCCAGTCAAAGGTGCTCCCAGCGCCTCATTGGCCGCCACAATCCCGCCAACTATAGCCGTAGCACTGCTGCCCAGTCCCCGGGACAAAGGCACATCATTTTTCATAACGATTTTTGCGCCCTTAAACTCGTTATCGCATTCCAGACGCTTTAACACTCGCAATATGGACCGCCATACAATATTTCGGCCATCGGTGGGAATATCCCCGGCACCTTCACCGTATACCTCAATCTCCAGCCGTTCATCCCGATATAAAGTCAGCTCCAGCTCATTATAGCAGGAGCAAGCTATTCCCAATGTATCAAAGCCAGGGCCTAAATTAGCCGAAGTCCCCGGCACGCGTATTTTAACCGTTTTTGCCTCCACCAAAATCTCCCCCTGAATCATTCCTCTTCTACACGGATAATATTGCAGATTTTATATACCACAGAGAGAGTTCGTAGCAACTCGGCCGCCTTTTCCAGCTTTTTATGTTTCACCACATGGGTTACCGCCACAATCTCAGCGTGGCCCTGTACCATACGGGTCTGAATAACTGACTTCAGGCTCACATCGCTGTCGCCAAAGGCCGTAGCAATGGCCCCCAATACTCCCGGCTCATCATCCACCCACAGACGGATATAATAAGACGACTCCGTCTCCTCCAACGGGCAAATTCTCCGGTCATTATAGCAGGTGCAGCCAGTAACCGGCGTGTTGCCAATGACCATATTCCGGGCCACTGCAATGATATCAGCCACCACGGCTGAAGCCGTCGGCAAAGAGCCAGCCCCCCGACCATAAAACATGGCATCACCAATGGCATTCCCCCGGAGGAAAATAGCATTAAAAACATCCTTTACCGTGGACAATGGATGACTGGATGGCAAAAATACCGGATGAACCCGGACATTAACCCCATCTTCACCATAATCCTTAGCCACCGCCAAAAGCTTTATAACATAGCCCAACTCCTTGGCATAGGCAATATCTGCCGCCTTGATTTTAGTGATGCCTTCCACATGAACATCATCCAGTTTTATGCGGGTGTTAAAGGCAATTGAACCCAAAATAGCTGCCTTGCGGGCTGCATCCAGGCCTTCCACATCAGCTGCCGGATTGGCTTCGGCATACCCTCTGGCCTGGGCTTCCTGCAGAACCTCATCGTAATCACAGCCATCTGCTGTCATTTTCGTCAGCATATAATTGGTAGTTCCATTAACAATCCCCATTATCAGGCTTATCTTATTGGCGGTGAGGCACTGTTTTAGTGGCGTAATAATTGGAATCCCGCCACCCACACTGGCTTCAAACTTAAATTCCACATTATGCTTTTCCGCCGTGGAAAACAGCCGCTCACCGAACTGAGCTACCGCATCCTTGTTGGCGGTAATAATATGCTTGCCAGCCTCCATGGCTTTCAGCATATAATCCAACGAGGGGTGAATTCCCCCCATCAGCTCCACCACAATGCTGATTTCCGGATCATTGATAATATCCTCCACATTGTCAGTGAGCTTTATCCCGTCCATATTAGCCCGCTTTTTAGTCAAATCCCGGACCAGAACCGTTTTTACGGAAATATCCCGTCCAATTCGCCGGGCAATATCCTCGCCGTTTTCCTTGATTACCTGCAGTACCCCGGAGCCTACTGTACCAGAGCCTAATATACCAATAACAATTTTATTGCTCATAAAAGCCCATTACTCCCTTCAGGCCTGCGCCTGTCCAAGAACCTCCAGCCGTTTTACGCCGTCCACCATCCGCAGTTTGTCCAGCAATGCCTCCAAATCTACAGACAGATTCATGGTCTCGATGGAAATCGTGGCATTGGCCACCCCCTGCAACGGAATTCCCTGATTGATGGTCAGAACGCTGCCGGAATCACCGGAAATGGTGTTCAGCACGCTGGAAAGAACGCCTTTCTTGTGCTCCAGCAGGAAGGTCAATGTAACAATCTTGTTTTTGCTGGCCTCGTAAAACGGGAATACATAGTCCTTATACTTGTAATAAGCACTGCGGCTCAGTTCCATTTTTTCCACTGCTTCATTGATGGTACGGGCATCCCCCCGCTTCAGCATTTCTTTTACCCGGATAGTCTTCTTGATGGCTTCCGGCAAAATTTCTTCACGAACAAGGAAAAAACCACTTTTTTCTTTTGTTGTCATTTTATAACCTCCGTACACTATAAGTGGATATTTTTCTGCATACAAGAGATATTATAGCACTGCATATACATAGTTGACAATAGCATTTATATAAAATGCTAACTATTTATTCACTGCTGACAACCATTTTTACTTTTTGTCCACCAAGGCAACACATTATCTGGCCGATTTAATCTTGTTTTCCCGACCGTGCAGCAGCCGGTCAATATTGGCCTTGTGCCGGTATATAATAAACACTGCTGCCAGCACACCGAAAACAAAATACTCCATTGGCATAGAAAAAATATAGGCCAGCACCGGTACCAAAGCGGCTCCGATAATGGACCCCAGGGACACATACTGAGTGACAAACACAACGGCCAACCACACTAAAAAGACGATAAAGGCCACCTTTGGCATCAGCATCATCAGCACTCCCAAACCGGTGGACACACTCTTGCCCCCCTTAAAGCCCAGGAAAATCGACCAAGAATGACCGATAACTGCCAAAATACCACACAACACGCCGGCCAGTGGTGACCCGGCGTAGAAAATTCCCAGCCCGGCCCCAATAACGCCCTTCACCATATCTAACAAAAAAATACTAACACCGGCCTTTTTGCCGATAATCCGCCAGGCGTTGGTAGCACCGATATTGTTGCTGCCATGCTTGCGCAAATCCACTCCCCAGATTGCCTTGCCCAAAATAAGGCCATTGGGAATTGAACCAATCAAATAACTTGCCACACAGGCAATAAGGAGCTCCATCATCATATATCCTCCTCTTCCTTACGGCCGCGGACAATAAGCTTCAGCGGTGTTCCCTCAAAGCCAAAGCTCTCCCGCAGGCGATTCTCGATAAACCGCAAATAAGAAAAATGCATCAACTCTGGATCATTAACAAATATAACGAACTTCGGCGGCTGAATATCCGCCTGGGTCATAAAATAAATCTTCAGCTGCTTGCCCCGATGGGACGGTGGTGGATTTACCGACACGGCATCCCGTATGAGTTCGTTCAGCACACTGGTCTGAATCCGCATGGACTGCTGGTCAGCCACATACTTTACCAACTCAGTGATACGGCCAATTCGCTGATGGGTCAAGGCCGAAGTATACAACACCGGAGCATACTGTAAAAAGCCCAGCTCATCCCGCAAATCCTCGGTAAAACGCAAAGTAGACTTATCATCCTTGTCCGGGAAAATGTCCCACTTGTTTACGATGATAACCACGCCTTTGCCAGACTCATGGGCATAGCCGGCAATCTTCTTGTCCTGTTCGGTAATTCCCTCAAAGGCATCAATCACCATCAGCACCACATCAGCCCGGTCAACGGCCCGTAGTGACCGCATAACACTGTATCGCTCTACTGCCTCCTCAATCTTTCCCTTTCGGCGCATCCCGGCAGTATCAATCAGCATAAACTTAATATTGTCCGCCACAAAGTGGGTATCAATGGCATCCCGGGTGGTGCCAGCCACATCGCTGACAATTACCCGTTCCTCACCAATCAGGGCGTTTACAATAGATGACTTGCCCACATTCGGCCGACCGATAACAGCAATGCTGATTTCATCTGTTTCCTTTTCTTCGCCGGTTTTATCCGGAAAAGCAGCCACAATAGCATCCAGCAAATCTCCCAGCCCCAGAGCATTGGAAGCTGAAATCCCCATTGGTTCACCCAAGCCCAGATTGTAAAACTCATAGGTATTGGCCTCCAGCTGCTGGCTGTCCACCTTGTTTACAGCCAAAATCACCGGTTTCTTGGCGGAACGGAGCAAATGTCCCACTTCCTCATCAGCGGAAGTAAGCCCTACCCGGCCATCCACCACAAACACAATAACATCAGCCTCATCCATGGCCAACTGAGCCTGATACCGCATGGAGCGCAATATCTGGTCGCTCTCATCAAATTCAA
Organism: uncultured Anaerovibrio sp.; assembly: GCA_902786545.1. Classification (GTDB taxonomy): domain Bacteria; phylum Bacillota; class Negativicutes; order Selenomonadales; family Selenomonadaceae; genus Anaerovibrio. The sequence continues at coordinate 18,465 of CADACU010000002.1, read as the reverse complement.
TACCCCCGGTGTCAATCATGGTAAAGGTGTGGTTCAGCCACTCCGCATCCATATATATACGGTCTCGGGTCACACCTGGCATATCATCCACAATGGACACCCGCCGTTTGCCAATCTGGTTAAACAAAGTGGATTTTCCCACATTCGGGCGCCCCACTATAGCAACTATAGGCTTACTCATTCTTATAGCCTCCTTTTTTCGTATAGGCGGCGTTGCTCTGCCACATATAGACAGCTTCCTCGCCACTTACTCCCTGATAACCGGAAAAATCCGTCAAAGCCCGGAAATAATCTCCGCCACCGCTAACGGTTTCCACCCGGCCATCAAACCAGCCGGAAAACTCCTCCAGGGTCACATCATCCAAAAAAATATTATCTCCCACCCGAAGACAGGACTCCGGGATTAAAATTCCATCAAAATTATCTGATAATGTATTTACGGTTTCTTCCAGGGTTGTCCGCATGTCATGTGCTGTCAGCAACCCCGATACATTTACCGTTGTGCCAAAATGCCGGTTCGGCACCGGCACCACCGTTACTTTCAAATTATTTAAGCTAAGCTGGCCTGCCAATTGCTCAAACATAGGCGCCACTGCCGTACCGGTCACCACCGCCAGATGCATATCTTGGTCATAACCAGTCAATGCTGTCTCACCGGCCTTCTCCTTGGCTGCCGCAAATTCTTCCATAAAATTTCTGGCCAAACCAATGCCATTATCCAGCTGAGGGAACCCATCATAATTTTCCGCAGGTGGCACTTCTTTTCCTGCCAAAAAATAAAATTCGTCACCTAAATATATAAAAGTTCGTCCCGTGGCTTTTCTTTCCTGCTGCTGGAAAACCTCCACCTGCTCAATGACCCGGGCTGCACTTTCCCGGTCAAACCCTTGCAATGGATATTGATCCTGACGAAACTTAGTCAGTCCCACCGGCACAATAGCCATAGACAAAGCGTGGGGCTTTCTGGCCAAAATATCCCGTATGGACCGGTCAAGCTCTGCTCCATCATTCAAATCCCGGCACAGCACAATCTGGGTATGATATTCCACATCCGCTTTGGCCAACCGGTCCAATTGCATCGCCAGATTACCGGCCGTCTTGCACCGCAGCATCTGACATCTAAGCTCCGGATTGGTACATTGCACCGAAACAAACAACGGTGACAAATGATATTGCTCAATCCGCTTGAAATCATTTTCTCCCATATTGGTCATGGTGATGAAATTACCGTACAAAAATGACATACGATAGTCATCATCCTTTATATTCAGGCTTTCCCGCATGTCCGGAGCCACCTGATCCACGAAACAGAAATAGCAGTTGTTGGCACAGCGGCGTATGCCGTCAAACACCGCTGACTCAAACTCCACCCCCAGCTCCTCGTCGTAGTCCTTGTCAAACTCCAACAGCTCCTGCTCACCGTCTTCATGCTCAATCAGAAGTTCAATTTCTTCATCTGCGAAGGCAAAGCTAAGGTCAATAATATCCCGGAGCTTCATGCCATTCACTTCTACAATTTTATCTCCCGGAACCAGCTCCAGCTCTTCCGCCAGACTACCGGCTTCCACGGACAATATTTTCCCGTAGCCCATATTACCTCCTGTTAAAGTGTAAATAGGGAGTGATGAAAACATCACTCCCCTGATAATCACATATGCAGTTTACACAAAAGAAACTATTACTCAGCCTCTTCTGCGTCAGCGCCCTCATTTGCTTCATTGAGCTGCTTGATGCTGAGAGAAATTCTCTTTCTCTCGATATCAACATTCAGAACCTTAACAGTTACCTTATCGCCAATAGCAACAACCTCATCCGCAGTCTTAATGCGGCGCTCAGCCAACTCGCCCATTGGAATAAGTCCATCAAGCCCCTGCTCAATGCGCATGAAAGCACCAAATGCCTTCAGGCCAACAATTTCACCGGAGATAACATCACCAGCATGATACTTCTCGGCCTTCTGTACCCATGGGTCAGGCATGGTATCCTTAACACTCAGGGAAATGCGGAGCTTGCCATCCTCACTGGTAGCAATGCTCTTAATCTTAACATCAACCTCCTGACCTTCCTGAAGAACATCAGTAGGGTCCTTAACCCGATTCCAGGAGAAATCAGAAATATGAACAAGACCATCGATGCCACCGATATCGATGAATGCACCGTAGCTAACCAGACGCTTAACAGTACCCTTTACAATATCCCCCTCCTGAACATTTTCCAGCCAGGACTTCAGCTCAGTTTCCAAAAGCTGACGACGGGACAAAACGAGACGCTGCTTGGATGGATCCAGCTCGATAGGCAAAACCTTTACAGTCTGACCCACATACTTGGACAAATCCTTGACAAAATTCAACTCAATCTGAGATGCAGGAATGAAAGCACGAACGCCCAAAGCACGAGCTACCAGACCGCCCTTAACAACCTGAGTAATCTCAGCCTCAATAGGCTCAGCCTTCTCTACGATACCATCCAGTTCCTTCCAGGAAGCCAGACGGTCAGCCTTTACCTTGGAAACAGTCAGGCCATTCTCGCCACCCTTGGCTACAACCAGAACCTCAATAACATCATCAACCTTAACAATGTCCTTAGCAGACTCTGGAGCAGGTTCAGCCAGCTCACTCTTGGCAATAGGCACATCGTTCTTGTTGCCCTGAATGTTAACGATTGCTTCGTTATCATTTACGGCAACAACAGTAGCCTTAACCAAATCGCGCTCATGTATCTCCTTCATAGAATCTTCTGCTGCTAACCAAGCTTCCATTGAATTCATTTCTTCTGACACTTCTTATAAACCTCCTTGATAATCCAGTCCGGAGTAGAAGCTCCGGCTGTGATACCAATTTTTTTAATATTTTCAAACCAATCGTCACGAAGCTCATCTGCTGTTTCGACATGGTAAGTTTTGCATTTTTCTCCACAAAGCTGGGCCAGCCTGGTGGTATTTGCACTGTTCTTGCCCCCCACCACAATCATCATATCCACCTGGGCCGCCAGCTCAACTGCGGCTGACTGACGCTGGTCTGTGGCTGTGCAAATTGTTCTTAATATCTTTAAATCAGTGGATTTATCCAGCAGTCTGCCCACAACATCCCGAAACTTCGTCCCGGAAAAAGTAGTCTGGGCCACTACGCCCAACTTGCCAAACCTCGGCAGACTGTCCGCCTCCTCTTCCGTCTCAATAGCTATCGCCTTATCACCGGCCCACTCCAGAATACTCTTGACCTCCGGATGGTATTTTTCACCGATAATAACTACCTGATAGCCTTCATCCGCCAACATTTTGGCCGATGTTTGAGCCTTGCGGACATGGGGACAGGTGGCATCAACCATTGTCAGGCCCATTTTTTCTACCCGGTCATAAACCTGGGGCCCAACCCCATGAGACCGGATGATGATGTTTCCTTCACTGACCTCATCCAGCGAATCCACTGTTCCAACGCCATTTTCTGCCAGCTTGGCAACCATCTGGGGATTGTGAATAATCGGCCCCAAGGTATTGGTTACCTGATTGGGTGCCGCTGCGTCTTCCGCCAGCTGAATAGCCCGCTTCACACCATAACAAAATCCCAGATTTTCGGCAAGGATTACATCCATAATATTATCACCTAGTACGCCAATTATAAAAAATCTTCAACATACCCATACAGTATATCATTAAATTTCAAACTTGGCTATTTATTTTTATTAAATTATCAATTTTCTCCATAATTTTTTGCGAAAATTCATTTAAAGCCTCTTTGTCATTGTGCTTGCCCTCAAAATACATCGGCTCGCCAAATATGATTTTCAGCTGAGGCAACAGCCCGCCGTTTTGAAAAATCTTATTGGTACCGATAATGGCTGTAGGCACCACCGGGGCCTTACTCATGGCAGCCAACAGTGACACTCCCGCCTCTGCTTTGTGGGTTTTGCCATCCTTGCTGCGGGTTCCTTCCGGAAATACCCCCAGACACAACCCCTGCTTTAAAATCCCCAGAGCAGTTTTGATGGCTCCCCGGTCAGCGGCGCCCCGTTTTACGGGAAAAGCATACAAACTCCGGATAACCGCTCCGGCAATCGCCGGTTTAAAGAGCTCCTCCTTGGCCATATAGGCTACCGGCCGTGGCATATAGGTTCCCGCCACCGGTGGATCCCAGTTACTCAAATGATTGGCTGCCATTATCATGCCCCCCTCTTTGGGAACATTCTCCACCCCAATCACCTTTGTGCGAAACAGGATATTGAATAATACAGTTAAAATAACCTTCAAAATTTTATAAAACATATTTCATCACCTGCATCTTTGAAGAATAGCCTTTACTACTTCCTCGATACTCATATCACTGGTATCCAGCAGTTCAGCATCCTCGGCCTGAACCAACGGGGAGATCTCCCGCTCGCTGTCTGCCTTATCCCTGGCCGCGATTTCTTCCTGCAACTTCTTCAAATCCACATCATAGCCCTTGGCCTTCATTTCCCTGTAGCGGCGGTCTGCCCGTTCCTCTATGGAAGCAGTGAGGAAAATTTTAATATCGGCATTAGGCAACACATTGGTGGCAATATCCCGGCCATCCATGATTACAGAGCCCTCAGTGGCCATTTTTCGCTGTAAATCCGTTAACCGTTCGCGTACCGGCCCCAAAGCCGCCACCTGGGAAACAATTCCCGTAACCTCCGGGGTACGGATTGCTGAAGTAACCTCTGTACCATCAACGAACACTCTGGTTTTCCCATCTTTGTAGTCAAGAACAATATCTATATCCTTCACCACTTCATTGATAAGCTCATCCGTGACCGGCTGATTCTGCTGCAGACTTTTCCATGCCACAGCTCTGTACATCGCCCCGGTATCAATATAAGTAAAGCCCAACTCCTTGGCGGCCAACTGGGCCACGGTACTCTTCCCGGCCCCGGCTGGCCCATCAATAGCAACTACTAATTTTTTCATAAAAACATACCTCTTTATAATGATATTATTTGGTCAATCTATCCAATTCTGCATAGAAGGTCGGATAAGAAATATCAACGCAATCTGCCTGCTCTATCTCCACGCCTTTTCCCGCCAATCCGGCTATAGCCAGACTCATGGCCATACGGTGGTCATCATAGCTAAAGCACTTCGCCATATTCAAACCGCTGCCACCATGGATAATCAGGCCGTCCTCTTTGGCCTCGATACTGCCGCCCAACTGACTGAACTGGGCGTATATAGCATCTATCCGATCAGTTTCCTTCACCCGCAGCTCACCAGCCCCGGTGATAACCGTATCACCGTCAGCAAACATGGCAGCCACGGCAATAGCAGGTATCTCATCCACCAGCCTTGGGATTATATCAGCCCCAAAGAAAGTCCCATGGAGCTGGCTGGCCTTCACCAGAATATCCGCCACTGGTTCTCCGCCGCTCTTTCGTTCATTTATTATGGACAGATCGGCCCCCATAGCCCTCAGCACATCTATAACACCGGTACGGGTCTCATTTATCCCCACATTTTTCAGCAACAGCTCACTGTCTGGAATAATGGATGCCGCCACCAGCCAGAAGGCCGCTGAGCTTATATCTCCCGGCACTATCAGCTCCGCCGGAGCGATTAGCTTCTCCGGAGCCGTGAGGCTTATCCGGTTTTCATCCCGGTTCACTTGTACACCAAACCCCTCCAGCATCAATTCAGTGTGATTGCGGGATGGGTAGGGCTCAATCACCGTTGTTACTCCCTCGGCAAACAGCCCCGCCAGCAAAATCGCTGATTTCACCTGGGCACTGGCCACCGGCATAACATAAGTAATACCCTTTAGGGGCTCCTCCGTCGGCACAATAGTAATCGGCAATTTGGTATTTTCGGCCCGGCCTACTATATTGGCCCCCATTTCCCCTAAAGGCTTTATCACCCGGCCCATAGGTCTCTTATGCAGGGAAGCATCCCCCGTAAAGACTGACACAAAGCTCTGAGGCGCCAGCATTCCCATCATCAACCGCAAAGTGGTTCCGGAATTCCCTGCATTTAGGATAGTTTCCGGCTCCTTCAAGCCATGCAGACCATTCCCCTGCACCATAAGCTCCGTATCATTTATAATATCCACCTTGGCACCCAAGGCCCGCATTACTCCCACCGTGGACAAGCAGTCGGCCGACGGCAGAAAATTGGTAATATGCACCGGGGTATCCCCCAAGGCAGCCAACATCACTGAACGATGGGAAACTGATTTATCTCCCGGAATAGTAAGTTCACCCTTTAACGGCTGTTTAGCCCCCTGTATAATTCGATTTCCCACCTGTCAATCCTCCTGTTCATTCCAAACACACCAATTACCAGCGGCTGCCCCCATTGAAAAGGCCGCCTGCAGGTTATATCCGCCTGTAAAGCCGTCCACATCCACGACTTCACCAGCCAGATACAGATTTTTTACTATTTTTGATTCCATGGTTTTGGGATTTATTTCCTTCACCGATATCCCGCCAGCGGTAACAATCGCCTCCGCTATTGGTCTGGTCCGGGTAACCGTCACAATCAGCCCCTTCAAGGTATTGGCCAACCGATGCCGTTCCTCCTTGGTAATGGAATTCACCATTCGGTCCGGCTCGATATAGGCACCATCCAATACGGGAGCTATCAACCGTCCCGGCAACAAATCCTTTAGGGCATTTTTCATTTCCTTCCGCTGATATTTTTCAAAATCACGGACTATCCGGGCATCCAACTGTTCAAAGGACAAAGCCGGTTTTAAATCTATCAGCAGCTCAACAAAATTACCAGCAGCCAGCAACTGAGCGGCCTGACGGCTCAGTGACAATATAACCGGACCGCTCACCCCAAAATGGGTAAAGAGCATTTCCCCAAACATATCCGCCACCTTGTTTTCCTCGGCCATCAAATACACCCGTACATTCCGCAGGGAAAGGCCCTGCAACTCCGGCACCCATTCCTCCTCCACTTCCAGAGGTACCAGCGATGGCAACGGCAGCTTTATTTCGTGGCCAATTTGCCCCGCCATGGCAAATCCATCCCCAGTGGAACCCGTCCCCGGATAAGATGCACCACCAGTGGCCAGTATCACAGCCTGTCCTGAATAAACTTCCCCCGCCTCGGTCTTAACACCGATGGCTTTGCTATCCTCTACTAAAATTTCTGCCACCCGCTCACCAGTACGGACTTTTACTCCCAGCTCATACAGCCGCAGAACCATGGCCTGTACCACATCGACCGCCCGATCACTGACGGGGAACACCCGGCCACCTCGTTCTACCTTGGTGGGAACCTCCAGACCATTAAAGAAATACTGCACATCCTCGTTGTCAAAGGCCCTAATACAGCTGTTCAAAAATTTGCCATTGCCGGGAATGTTTTTGATTAGTTCTGGGATTTCCGCTGTATTGGTTATATTGCAGCGTCCTTTCCCCGTAATCAGCATTTTCTTCCCCGGCTGCTTCATTTTTTCCAGCACAAGAACACTGGCCCCGTTTTCCGCCGCTTTGATAGCCGCCATCATTCCAGCGGGACCAGCTCCTATTACAATTACATTACTCATATTGTTTCCCCGGCTTTCCGGCAATTTCCTTCAGTTTGGCCACCTCGTCAACAGTCAGCTCACGATAATTCCCCCGGGGAACTCCCGTCAGAGTCAGACCGGCAAACCCAATCCGTTTCAAGGCCATCACCTCATGCCCCACTGCCGCAAACATCCGCCGCACCTGTCGGTTGCGCCCTTCGTGGATAGTAATCTTCACCTTGGACCAATCAGCCTGCTCATTGTAGTCCATCAGCCGAACCGCCGCCGGAGCCGTCAGTCCATCCTCCAGATTAACACCACTCCTTAGCACCTTCAACTGATCTGGCTGCACTTTTCCGTAAACCTTGGCCAGATAAATTTTATTTATCTCATAACGGGGATGCAGTAAGCCGTTCATTAGGTCCCCATCATTGGTCAGCAGCAAAAGCCCTTCCGTATCATAGTCCAGCCGGCCAATCGGATAAATGTACTCAGTCACCTCCGGCAATAAATCCACCACCGTTTTCCGTCCCCGGTCGTCTTTTACCGTGCTAAGATACCCCTTTGGTTTGTTCAGCAAAAAATACCTTTTTGCCTGATTTATATTTATGGCCACACCATCTATGGCTATTTCATCCGCTGCATCAGCCTGGACTCCCAGCTCAGTGACTGCTACACCGTTAAGGGTCACCCGGCCGGCCAGTATCATCCGCTCAGCCTCCCGGCGGGATGCAGCCCCAGCCCGACTAATCAGCTTTTGTATCCGTTCCATTTGTTTACACTCCTTCTTAATAATTAAAACACAAGCCCCCCTAAGTGTCTAGTTTTTTATAATTAGGAATGAGGAATTGGGCGGGTGACATGATGTGTAACATTGCAAAAATATTTATTGATAAAGGAAAAACTTTATTATTTACCAAAATAATGATATATTAAGAGTTAGTGTGCAAAATTTTACTAAATAATATAGAAATTTCTAAAGAAGGAGTAATATACAATGCTTTTAAACCGAAAATCTGTTGAGCTTTTGGCCCCAGCCGGCAACTGGGAAGCCCTGGAGGCGGCTGTGGAAGCCGGTGCTGATGCCGTTTATCTTGGTGGCAAGCATTTCAATATGAGAATGCATCGGAACAAGGACACCAACTTTGACGACGAGATGTTGAAAAAAGCCGTTGAATACACCCACGCCCACGGCGTACACCTGTACATCACCCTGAACAACCTTATCAGCGTGGATGAGGTGGAGCCGTTGAAAAAGTATCTGGCCTATCTGAATGAAATCCGTCCTGATGCCATTCTGGTTCAGGATTTTGCTGTGATGGAGCTGGTGAAGGAAATGGGTATTGATATTCCCCTCCACACTTCCGTGATGATGAACACGCATAACGAGCATGCTATCAAAAAGCTAAAAGAATACGGCATTACCCGTATTGTGGTTGGCCGGGAAATGACCCTGTCCGAAATGTCCTTATTCAAGGAGCGAACCGGTCTTGAAATCGAATATTTTATGCATGGAGATATGTGTATCGCCGAAAGTGGCCAGTGCATTCATTCCGGTGTAGTATTTGGCCAGAGTGGCAACCGGGGCCGGTGCCTGAAGCCATGCCGTTGGCCATACAAACTAATTGATGAAGCTACCGGGGATATTCTTGATCCGGATGATAAGCATGACTACAAGCTGGCCTTGAAGGATATGTGTATGTATCGTAATATTCCGGAGCTGATTCAGGCCGGGGTATTTTCCTTTAAAATAGAGGGGCGGATGCGCCCAGCGGACTTTATCCGCCGAATTGTATCCACCTATCGGAAAGCCATTGATGCCTATATTGCCGACCCGTTTGGCTATCAGGTGGACGAGGATGGCTGGCAGGATTTGTACAAAAACCGGGCCAGAGATTTTACCACTACATTTGCTCTGGGCCAGCCCGATGCCAGTGATATTGGCTTTGATGGTTCCCGGGAGCCACGGTTTTTCAGTGATGCCGTGGAAGAAGCCGGGTTCCAGGACGATATTCTTCGGAGTGAATCCCCAATAGAAAAGACCTTTGACGGCCCACGCCGCTTGTCAGTCCAGGTGTCTGACATCGAGAGTGTGGAAGCCGCTGCAAAGCATGGCGCAGATGTGGTATATCTGGCTGGGGAAGTATTCAAGCCAAACAAACCATTTACTTTGACTGATGTGAAAAAAGCCATCGAAATCGGCCAAAAATATGATACAAAAATCGTAGTCAATACCCCCCGCACCACCATGCGCCGGGAATGTGGCGAGCTGGAACAGTATTTGACTGCAATAAATGAGTTAAAACCGGCTGGGATTATGGTAAGTAATCTGGGCTCCCTGAAGCTGGCTCAGGAGCTGACCAATTTGCCGGTACAGGCCGATTTTTCCTTTAACCTGTTCAACCATATGGCCGCCACCTTTATGAAAAAAAACGGGATTTGTATGGGTACAGCATCGTTGGAACTGTCCTTCGGTCAGTTAAAGAAGCTGGTAGAAAAATCTCCACTGCCAATTGAGGTGATTGTCCATGGTTCCTATGAGTCAATGATTTGTGATCATAATTTCGCGGCCATGATTTTACCATATAAGCATTTGGATAATCCGGAATTTGTTAACCGGCGTTACGCCCTGCAGGATAAGGTTGGCGGTGTTCATTCTCTTAGAATGGACCAGTTTGGCCGGAACCACATCCTCTTTACCAAGGATTTGTGCTACTATCCATATCTGGAAAAGTTTAACGGTATCGGCTCCTTCCGGATTGAGGCCAAGGATTATACCCCGGAACTGGTGGCCGAACTGACCCGGATGTACCACACCGCTTTAAACAAACTGGATAATGGACAGCCTTATTTTGATGCGGCATCATTTACCAAACTGCAGGAAATCAGTCCGCGCCAACTGGGAATCGGAGTATATCGTTTCCGTCAGTCGCAGGACTCACTATAAATTCCTCATTCCCAATTCCATCACTACCCCCTCAGTCATCTAAAGATGCCAGCTCCCCCAAGGGAGCCGAGGAGAAATTCCCCATTCCTAATTCCTAATTATTAAAATTCTAGGAGGTATTGATAATGTCATTGGAAAAGCCTATTGGCCCGGAAGCCATACTGGAAAAGAAGAAAAAATATATTATGCCTTGTCTGGCCCACTTCTATAAAGAGCCTCGTCAGTTCGTCAAGGGTGAAATGCAATACCTGTTTGACAGTGAAGGAAAGAAATATCTGGACTGCTTCGCCGGTGTCTCGGTTATAAACTGCGGTCATTGCAATCCGGAAATCAATGATAATGTAGTAAAGCAGGTTCAGTCCCTGCAACATGTGTGCAATATTTACCTTACCGAAAATTTCGTCAACTTGGCAGAAAAGCTGGCCCAGGTGACACCGGGGGATTTGCAGAAGACCTTCTTTTGCTCCACTGGTACTGAAGCCAACGAAGGAGCTATGCTGCTGGCCTCCATCTACACCGGCAATGACGAGTTCATCAGTCTGCGAAACGGACTCCACGGCCGCACCAAGCTGACCATGAGTGTGACCGGCATTCAGATGTGGCGCACTGACCCCCATCCTTGCGGTGGTATCCATTTTGCACCAAACGCATACTGCTACCGCTGTCCTATGGGCAAAAGGTATCCGGAATGTGATCTGGCCTGTGCCAATGCTGTGGAGGATATTATCAAGACGGCAACCAGCGGTCATCCGGCGGCGATGATTGCCGAGGCCATTCAGGGCAACGCCGGCATCATTACCCCACCGAAGGGGTATTTCAAGCGGGTGAAGGAAATTCTGGAGCATTACGGCGCCTTGCTGATAATCGACGAGGTCCAGACTGGCTTTGCCCGTACCGGCAAGATGTTTGCCATTGAAAACTACGATGTAGCACCGGACATTATGACCATGGCCAAGGCTCTGGGCAACGGAGCCCCTATTTCCGCCTTTACGGCCACGGCCAAGATTGCCGACAGCTACACTAAGCCTGGTGCATCTACTCTGGGTGGCAACCCAGTATCCTCTATGGCTGGGCTTGGGGTACTGAACTACATTGAGAAGCACGATTTGATGAAAAATGCCCGGGAGCGAGGCCAACAGCTGTATGACGGACTGGTGGAGCTGCAGAAAAAATACCCTATTATTGGGGATATCCGGGGCTATGGCTTGATGCGAGGGGCCGAATTCGTCCACGCGGACCAGAGTCCGGCGGCCGACGAGCTGGATATGATTCTGGAAGAAATGAAAAACCGGGGCTTCATTATCGGCAAGAACGGCATCAGCCGCAATGTAATGGCCTTCCAGCCACCGCTGGTCATCACCGAGCAGGATATCAACAATGTGCTGAACACTCTGGATGATGTAATGGGAACCGTAATTAAATAATTATCGGCACTATAAAAGGGATATAACAGATGAATATCTGCTATATCCCTTATTTTTTACTGCAAGTCCTCAATGGCCTGGGCTGCTCCCATAATACCGATAACAGCGTGTTCAAAGGTAACGCCGCCCTGCATATATACATTGTATGGTGCCCGCATCGGACCATCAGCACTCAGTTCAATGGATGCCCCCTGTACAAAGGTACCAGCCGCCATAATAACCTGGTCCTCATAGCCTGGCATATCCCACGGCTCCGGTGCCGCAAAGGAATCCACCGGTGAATACTTTTGAATGCCACCGCAGAAGGCCACCAATTTTTCCGGTGAATTGAGCTGCACTGCCTGAATAATATCCCCCCGCACATCGGTAGGCAATGGCAAGGTGTTGTAGCCAAGCTTACTGAACAGCCCGGCGGCAAATACAGCCCCCTTGATGGCCTGAGCCACCACATGCGGAGCCATAAACAGCCCCTGGAAAATCATCCGGTTATTGGCCAGGGACGCCCCCAGCTCATCCCCCATGCCTGGGGAAGTCAACCGATAGGAGGCCAGCTCCACCAACTCATCCCTGCCTACAATATAGCCACCGGTAAGGGCAATACCGCCCCCAGGATTTTTGATAAGGGAGCCGGCCATAATGTCGGCCCCCACCTGAACCGGTTCCTTGGTATCCACAAATTCACCGTAGCAATTATCAACAAAGCAGACACAATCCGGCTTTACCCGATGCACCTCGGTACAGATGGCCTCAATATCCGCGATACTCAATGGGTCCCGCAACGAGTACCCCCGGGACCGCTGGATAAGTACCATTTTGGTATCAGGGGTAAGCTTGGCCGCAATGCCGGCCATATCCACCTTGCCGTCAACCATATCCAGCTCATCGTATTTTATACCAAATTCCTTTAATGACCCCTTGCTTTCTGCCGCATAGCCAATCACGGTCTGCATGGTGTCATATGGTGCCCCGGTCAGGGAAACCAGCTTATCCCCCGGACGAAGTATGCCAAACAGCACCGTAGCCAGGGTATGGGTACCGGATACTAATTGGGTGCGTACCAAAGCCCGTTCTGCGCCAAACACCTTGGCATACAGCTCATCCGCCTTCATCCGTCCCACATCACTGTAAGCATAGCCGGATGTGGTGTTAAAGTGACTCTCCCCCACCTGGCACTCCCGCATGGCATCCAACACCTTCAGGGTATTTATCTCAGCAATATTGTCAATCCGCTGAAACATGGGCTGGCTTTCCGCCATAACCTGTTTTTTTAATTCCATCAATTTATCTGAAAAAGCCATTATTCTACTCCTTAATCTCATATGGCAAATACGGCTCTGCCTCGGTTACCGGCAATTCGGCTTCCACCAGGGTACCGTTTTCACCATAATCTGTATTCAAAATATGGGCCTCGTTATGCAGCCTGGTCACAAGACTGCCCTCCGTATACGGAATGCACAGCTTTAAAACCACCTTCCCCCGGTTGAAGAAGCTGGCCAGCTTTTCCCGCAATTCCCCCAGTCCGATCTGACTTTGGGCCGATATGACCACTCCGTCCCGGTCCTGCAACATACGCATGGCATCAAAGTCACTGCCACCGTCTTCCATAAGCCGATCTGCCTTATTAAAAACAAAGATAGCCGGCTTTTCCTTGGCACCGATTTCCTCCAACACCTGCATAACAGCCTTTATCTGCAATTCATAATTTGGATTGCTGGCATCCACCACATGCACCAGCAAATCAGCTTCCGTGGTCTCCTCCAGGGTGGCCTGAAAGGCACTGACCAAGGTGTGGGGCAGCTTTTGTATAAAGCCAACCGTATCTGTCAAGAGAATTTGCTGCTTATCATCCAAATTCACCAGACGGGTAGTAGGATCCAATGTGGCAAACAGCTTGTCCTCTGCCAAAACCTCCGCATCGGACAGGGCGTTTAAAATGGTGGATTTCCCCGCATTGGTATAGCCCACCAGCGCCGCCGACGCCAAGGCAGAATGCTTGCGCTGCTTTCGGTGCAGACTCCGCTGTTCCTTCAGCTTTCTTATTTTTTCCTCCAGCTCATGAATGCGCCCATGAATCCGGCGCCGGTCCATTTCCAGTTTGGTTTCCCCGGGACCTCTGGTGCCAATACCGCCCCCCAGTCGGGAGAGTACCAGTCCCTGTCCTCCCAGCCGTGGCAGATTATATTTCAACTGGGCCAGCTCTACCTGCAGTTTGCCGGCACTGGACCGGGCCCGCTGGGCAAATATATCCAAAATCAGAGCCGTCCGGTCCACCACTCTCAGGCCGGTATTCAATTCCAAATTCCGTTGCTGTGATGGGGAAATCTCATCATCTACTATTAAAAGGTCCGCCTCCACATTCTGGGCCAGCATAGCGATTTCCTCCACCTTGCCCTTGCCCAGAAAATAGGCATTATCCGGCTTATCCTTATTTTGAATGACCTGGGCCACCACCTGAGCGCCGGCCGTTTCCGCCAACCCCTTTAATTCAGCCAGGGAGTCCTCCACCTGCCAGCCATCCCTGGTGCTACTAAATGCTACGCCGGCCAATATGGCCTTTTCCGGCCGATCCTGGGTATCCTTCAGCTGATTTTTCCCCAGTTCATTATTGACCATTACCACTAACTGAACCAGATCTATGGCATTAAGCTCCTTTAGGGGGATTTCCTTCGTGCCCCGGACAATATAATCCCCGTCCTCGGTCTGTTCCCCGGTAAGAAACCCCATACTGCCGTATATCTTGCCGTTTTTCCGGCCAATAGCCACCATACAGTCAAACCGCAGGCTTTTCAGCGAGGATATATCCGGACCGCTAAGCCGGGTATCACTGCTGGGATGGGTATGAATGCACCGCACCCCGGACAGGCGTATATTGCTCCGCTGCTTCACCTCCGGCAATTCCACCGTGGCATCGTCTCCGACGGACACCTTGATAACATTACCCTTGCGGTTAATGTATACCGCAACCTCCCGCCCCAAAACATCCGTCAGCTCCAGCATTTTTTCCGCTGCTTCCCGGGTGATAATCTGGCCGGAAGGGGCCTCGATGTCATAGAGGGATTCCAACTGGCTGATAACGCCGGCTTTTATATTGGCCAGATTTCCGTTTACCTGCATACAATCACCTGTTAATAATGTTCTGGATATTTTTCAGGGTAATGGACATAGAGCCATCATCGTTTTTGAAAAATTCCACAAACTCCGTGTTCTCAAAATAATCAGTGGGAATGGTTATCTCTATACCGGTATCGGTACTAAGCTTGTGCTTGCGCATTTTCTTCAAGGTGGCCTCCTGATTGACCTCCACCGGTTCCGCAAAGCCAGCTTCTTCCATGGCCTGACTGTAATCAGCCTGCATGGACGGGTTATCCTGAAAAACCTCCTTGCCCACGGCCACCGGGTCAATCACTGCCTCATTTTGAATATTTTCCGAGATGAAATTCTTTACTGCCGTCACCGCCGCCACTTCGTCCTGGCAATAGGCCTCCGCCACTTTTTTGACCACCTTGTTGATTTCCTTGATGGTCTCGGCCGGGGACGGAGTCTGACCGCATTCCAGCAACAGCTCCGGAATAAGGTAAATGGCATTGCCGTCCACATTATATTTTCTGGATTTGGATAAAACCTCCATATTTTCCAGGTTAATAAATACAAATTCGTCCATTTTTTGGGTAAGTCCCGGCAATATGGCATAATTATTTACCAGCTCGGTGTTTATCTTGCCTTCCTCGTCCACATTCACCTGATGCACATAGCCCTGATGATTATTGCATTTAAAAATCACCAGCTGCCGCACCTCATCAATACGGGCATCGCAGATAAGCACATCGGCCGAAGTCACCGCCTCAGCCGTAATCAGCAGCTTGTACAGGGAAGCGGCTATTTCCCGGGAAAGGGCGATAAAATCCATTTCCTCATTCTTATAGCCTTCCACCAGTGATTTAAACTCGCTGTCGGTATAAAAGGTCCCCTTCTTGGCATCCTGGCTGGTCACAGACTTCTCAATGTGCTTTATGAGAAATTCCACCGTGGATAAATCCATATTTAAAAGCTTGTCGGAAAACACCTCGTTAGCTTCGTTGACATCCAAAATGTGCAATATTGCTTTATCGATAACTACCATAATCCACCTCAACAAAAAGCTGCTGTCCATAACAGCAGCTAAAATCAACTCGATATATTTTATCACGATGGATAGTTATCCGCAACTTGTTCAACGATATTTCAATGCCCATGGTTCGTATATTCATATACTGATCAGCACACGGAAAATTCTATACAATGGTTTAATTTCCTCGTTTTCTTATCCAATCCTGTCAAGAAACTTTTTGGGCGTATTCCTCCCCAAAGAAATCAGCTATTTTGGCCTTTGCCTGCTGCTTTATCTCATCGGTGATATACGCTTGGGCCAGAACCAGCGCCAAGGCAATGGCCGCCGCATCATCGGTATAGCCTACCCCAGGCATAATGTCAGGAATAAAGTCAATTGGCGCAATCAGGTAACCCAAGGCACCGTATATCCCGGCCTTCACTCTGGTGGGACACTCCGGGGACCTGGCCACATAATACAGCTGCAAGGCTTTATACACCACATCCAGACCGATTTTGGTGGCATACTTCTTGATTTTCTGCCATAAACCATCCTCAGAATACTTGTCCTGATATGCGTTGATGGTATCCTCATTCATATCATAATCCTGCTTTGGCTCGCCATCAGTAAATTCCTTCAAATCTTCCTCGTTGACATTTATTTGCTCAGCCATATAACCAGCCTCCCTATACACCTCTCGCCAGACCACATTTCTTAACTCTATTATATCACCATTGTAGAATTTGTCTTCCAACCTATCACATATAAAACAATAACTGTCCGTTTTTGAGACGATGCATCGATATATGCATTTTCGTGTAAAAACAGCATTGTATAAAGTGCCTTTTCGTGTAAAAACAGCATTGTATAAAGTGCCTTTTCGTGATAAAATTCCATTAACAAAAGTGCCTTTTGGTGTAATATTTTCCTTGGAGATGTTGAAAAATGGACATTAAGAGAAAAATCTACAATAATATGCTGGAATGGAAAAAGATGGATAATGGCAATAGTGCTTTACTCATTGAAGGTGCCCGCCGAGTAGGCAAAAGCTTTATTACTAAAAAATTTGCTAAAAATGAGTATAAAAGCTACATATTAATCGATTTTGCCAAAGCAGGCAGGGACATTCATGAACTGTTTAACAATGTCGGCGAGGATTTTAACCATCTGTTTGCCGTATTATCTGCTTCATACAAGACTAAGCTTTATCCACGGGAATCTGTAATAATTTTTGACGAGATACAATTATGCCCGGCAGCACGGCAACTAGTTAAATATCTTGTTGAGGACGGAAGATACGATTATATTGAAACCGGCTCACTGATAACCCTTAAGCAAAATAAAAAAAACATCGTCATCCCCTCTGAAGAAGAAGTAATAAAAATGTACCCCTTGGACTTTGAGGAATTTTTATGGGCAATAGGTGATGAAGTAAGCTATCCGTTAATACAAGAGCATTACAAGTCAAAAAAACCGCTGGGCCAAACTCTCCATCGAAGCATTATGATAAAATTCAGGCATTATATGCTTGTGGGCGGAATGCCTCAGGCTGTGGCTGCGTATGCAAAAAATAGTGATTTTCAGGCAGCTGACAGAATAAAACGACGTATCCTGCATCTTTACAAAGAAGATATTGCAAAATTCGCCTCAGGCTATGAGAGCAAGGTTTATGCAATTTTTGATGACATACCAGGTCAATTATCAAAAAAAGAAAAAAAATACAAGCTATCATCCCTCGGTAAATCAGCCCGAATGCGGGAATATGAAGACTCTTTTGTGTGGCTGGATGAAGCCATGGTCATTAATCCATGTTTTAACGCCACCGAGCCAACCATAGGTTTAAAACTAAGTGAAGACCATACCACTCAAAAAATCTATATGGCAGACACCGGTTTATTGGTTACATTGGCATTTCAGGATAATTCTTATATGGATAATCACTTGTACCAAAGCATTCTTTTGGACAAGCTCAATGTCAACGAAGGTATGTTGATGGAAAATATAGTTGCACAAATGCTACGAACTGCCGGGCATAAACTATATTTTTATTCACGTAGTGATAAAAACAGGCGTGAAAACAATATGGAAATTGATTTCTTGATAAAGCAAAGAAACACTATCTGCCCAGTGGAAGTTAAGTCAGCCACTTACAAAAAGCATTCTTCCCTAAATAAATTTATTAATAATTTTTCAAAACGCCTGGGTAATAAATACGTACTTTATCCAAAAGATATTATGGAAAAAGATGGGGTTATACATTTGCCATTGTATATGGCAGGGCTGTTATTGGAATAATCACATTGACCTTCCTAGTGATATTTCATATGAATACAGTACTCTATGCTAAACAGTTCGCTATATTCTAGGAGAACCCCATATTAAAAGCCAAGGTATCCAGCAAATTGCTGTGATAACTTGGCTTTTGTGTACAAGGCGAGAGTATGAAAGATTTTCTTGCCATAATAAAAGGCCTCCTATGATTTTATTTTACCATAGAAGACCTTAAAGGTTATTGTTAATATTATTTACAGAAAAACTTTCACA
>CADACU010000001.1 GCA_902786545.1 uncultured Anaerovibrio sp. | reverse complement strand
ACTACAACAGCTGGCGAGCATATCTCCCAGCTCGTTGAAACGCTAATTGGAAGATTTTTCTTCTAAAGAAGAAAAATTTGAACAATGGCGTTATAAATTTTGATTGTAAACTTCGCCTATTTATTATATAGTTATAGTGTATCGGTATAAATGGGTGTACTATGCCATTATACTAATTATTAGGAAGGAAGATGTATTGATGTTTGGCATGTCAATGGATATTGGCGTTGATTTGGGAACGGCTAATGTTTTGATTTATATCAAGGGTAAGGGAGTTGTGTTGCGCGAGCCATCTGTTGTGGCAGTGGACCGGGATACCAACAAGGTTCTGGCAGTAGGTGAAGATGCCAGACAAATGATTGGCCGTACACCGGGTAATATTGTAGCAATTCGCCCTCTGCGAGATGGCGTAATATGCGATTATGATGTTACAGAAGCAATGCTGAGATATTTCATTGAGAAAGTCATAGGTCATAGTTTTGTATTCAGACCACGCATAATGATTTGCGTACCATCCGGGGTAACCATGGTAGAGCAACGGGCCGTACAGGAAGCCGCCGAACAGGCTGGGGCGAGAAAAACATTCCTGATAGAAGAGCCTTTGGCAGCAGCTTTAGGCGCTGGCTTGGATATTGCCGATGCCTGCGGTTCCATGGTGGTGGATATTGGCGGTGGAACCACTGATGTCGCCGTAATCAGTTTGGGTGGTATCGTTATCAGTGACAGCCTGAAGGTCGCTGGTGATGCCTTTGATGAAGCCATTATAGATTATGTGAAGTCTACATTTAGCCTGATGATTGGTGAGCGGACTGCCGAAGATATCAAGGTGAATGTGGGAGCTGCTTATGTGGGGGCCAGAAATGGCAAAATGGAAGTCAAGGGTCGGAACCTGTTGTCCGGCTTGCCGAAGGTAGTGGAGATTACTACCGATCAGGTGGCTGAGGCTTTGGCCGGTCCAGTAAGCAAAATTGTTGACTGCGTTAAAAAGGTTTTGGAGGAATGTCCACCAGAACTGGCGGCTGATATCATGGATCGGGGGATTGTTTTCACCGGTGGTGGCGCAATGCTGTATGGCCTGGATGAGCTTTTGCACCGGGAAACCCAAATTCCAATCGGTTTAGCGGATGATGCGCTTTCCTGTGTGGTTCTTGGCACAGGAAAGGCTTTGGATAATATTGATAAATTGGATGATAAGAAATCTATGTCCTTTTTCGGGAAGAAGTAATAATAACCCGATGTGAGAGGGGGATGCATATGTGGCGCGGACTTTATACAGCGGCTACAGGAATGATTACGGAGTCATACCGTACTGATGTTATTGCAAACAATCTGGCAAATGCCAACACTACATCCTACAAGCGGGATGACGCGGTAAGTAGTGATTTTGAGCCTATGCTTATGCATAGAATAGATGATTTGTCCAGAAGAGACCGGGATGTTACTACATTCAAAGGATTTTCCCTGTACAATAACGCCCCGGTAATTGGTGAGCTGGGCATGGGGTCAAAGGTGGATGAAATCGCCACAGATTTCTCCCAGGGAGCTTTCCAGACCACAGGCAATCCATTGGATTTGGCCATTATGGGGGATGGATATTTTATGGTGAATACCCCGCAGGGCCAGCGTTACACCAGGGACGGTAATTTTTACCGTGCGGCCAACGGTCGGCTGGTGAATGTCAACGGTTATAATGTGCTGGATGACCGCGGCAGACCAATCGTTATTCCAGATGAAGCGGCCAGTATTATAGTTGGTCCGAATGGGAATGTAACGGCCGATGGCAATCCAGTAGCTCAAATAGGCCTGTTTACCTTTGAAGGGGGTAATCGGGTAATGTTTAAGCAGGGGAACAATTTGTTCCGCCCTAATGGCAACCCTCGGCGGTTAAATGCAACTGGGGAAATTCAGCAGGGCATATTGGAACGGTCCAATACCAATGTGGTATCGGAAATGGTAAATATGATTGCCAATTACCGGGCCTATGAGGCTAATTCCAAGGCTGTGGTGACTCAGGACAGCATGTTGGAAAAGTCCGTTTCTGAAGTTGGCCGGAATATGTAATTGACTGGTAACTTTTTTAATGAAGTTTTAATGGGGTTATTAAGATAATCAAAGGTTTTGATGATCATAATATATTGAAGTGATTATTATATTACAGATAGGAGACTTGCCTTATGATGAGATCACTTTGGTCTGCGGCTTCCGGCATGAAGGGGCAGCAGAAACAGATGGATGTTGTTGCACACAATCTGGCCAATGTTAATACAACTGGTGCCAAGGCCCAGCGGGCTGAATTCCAGGATTTGGTTTATCAGAATTTGCGGGCTGCCGGGGCAGAAAGTGGCGATGGTACCCAGTATCCAACGCCATTGCAGATTGGTCTTGGTTCGAGATTGACTGCAACTAACCGCATTTTTGTTCAGGGAAATGTTCAAACCACTGATAATCCTACTGATATAGCGATTGAGGGCGATGGTTTCTTCCAGATTCTTTTGCCGGATGGTACTACTGCTTACACCAGAGATGGCTCTTTTAAGATTGACGCCAACCGCAATCTGGTAACTACAGATGGCTATCCACTGACTGATAATATTCAGTTGGATGCCAATGCGCCAAGTGATACTATCACTATTTCCTCCACTGGTGTGGTATCAGATACCCCGGCCGGTGGTACATCTAATGTGGTGGGACAGATTGTTTTGGCCAGATTTTTAAATCCGGCTGGTCTTACTGCTGTGGGGAAAAATCTTTTCATTGAGTCAGCATCCTCCGGTGACCCTATTCCGAATAATCCGGGGGTGGACGGAACCGGAACCTTGATACAGAGTGCTCTGGAAATGTCCAGCGTGCAGATTGTGGATGAAATGGTAAATATGATTGTGGCTCAGCGTGCATATGAGTCCAATTCCAAGGCCATTACCACTTCGGACTCTATGCTGGGAATTGCCAATGAGTTAAAACGCTGATGAGACGGCTGATTGAAGTACTGATAGCTGTATTTTTGATGTTACCATGGGCTGTTTCCGAAGGAGCAGCGGTAACAGTGCAGCCTACTGAGCAACTGCCACAGGTGGTGGTTCGGGAAAATTTCATTCAGCAGGCTACCAAGTGTATCGAAGACGCTTTGGCAGAGGCTGGTGAAACCAGGCGGCATACTATTGACCCTGTGATTGTGCCAGCTGGCTTAAGATTGCCGGAAGGGAATATTTCGTATGCTTCGAATATTCCGGCAGGAATACGGTTTGCCAAAGGGACCCAGGTTAATCTTGATGTCCTGGTAAATGGCAAAAAATATACTACAGTTCGCTGTTCTATGCGAATCCGGGTATATGACCAGATGGTAACGGCTGCCAAGCAGCTGCGGCAGGAGCAGGTGATTACAGCCAGTGATGTTAAGCTGGAGGAACGGGAAGATACCGGAGCCAACTGGCGATATTTCACTGATGTAAATGAGGTAATCGGCAAGGTACCGACCAAAAGTATTGGCCAGGGGCATATTTTAAATAGTAACATTATTCAGTATCCGATATGTATCAGACATGGTACCAAGGTGATGATAAATGCCAATGTAAATGGTATTTTGGTAAGTACTGAAGGTATTGCCATGGAAAATGGCCGAAAGGACCGGTATATTTCCGTGAAGAATGCTGTTTCGGGCAAGATACTGAGAGCTAAGGTTATTGATGAAAACAATGTTGAGGTAGCGGCGTAGAAGAAACTGCTTTGTTTTAGAAAGTGGGGGAGCTTTATGCGTTATATTATTACAGTTGCCATGGCGGCAATAATGTTTATTCAAATGGGAATAACAAGTCCACAAACAGCTGGAGCGGTTAGCCTGTGGGGCGATGGCTACAGAAATATTTTCACGGACCGGAAGGCCTCCCAGGTAGGGGATATTTTGACTATCCTTATCAGTGAAACGGCCAGCACTTCGACCACCAAATCTTCATCCAACTCCAAGTCCGGCTCCCAAACGCTGAATGCCGGAACGGGAATTTTTGGTTTTTTGGCGGCAGCCAGCGCCAGCGGCTCGGATGAGTTTAAGGCCGATGGCAGTGCTACCAATACCAACCGGGCCAGTGGTACTGTAACGGTAACGGTTAAGGAAGTAATGCCAAATGGCAACCTTATTGTTGAGGGGACACAGTCTA
Source organism: uncultured Anaerovibrio sp. (assembly GCA_902786545.1). Lineage (GTDB taxonomy): Bacteria > Bacillota > Negativicutes > Selenomonadales > Selenomonadaceae > Anaerovibrio. The sequence goes on along the minus strand of CADACU010000001.1, from coordinate 103,056 downwards.
TTTGGAATAATAAGAATGAACATAAGATTACCTTGGAGGGAATGGTTCGTCCGGAGGATATAAGCTACCGAAATACGATTCCATCCAGCAAGGTGGCAGATGCTACTCTGAAGTTTGATGGCAAGGGTCCGTTGAATGCCAAACAGAGACAAGGTATTCTTACTCAGATTTTCAATATTCTGTTCTAATTGGGGGACTAATGATGAAGAGCATTGCAAAGATTATAACACTGGTGGTTTGTTTGTGTATGCTGACCTCCGGTGTGGTGTTTGCGGCGAATTCCAGCACCAGAATAAAGGATATAGCCAAGGTGCAGGGCGTGCGCTCCAACCAGCTGGTGGGCTATGGCCTGGTGGTTGGTCTGAATGGCACCGGTGATTCCAATAAAATGACTCAGACCATGCAGTCCATTGGTAATATGATGCAGGCCTTTGGTGTCACAATTGATACCAGCAGCCTGAAACCAAAGAATGTGGCCGCGGTTATTGTAACAGCCACATTACCACCATTTGTTCGTGAGGGTGATACTATTGATATTACTGTGTCTTCCATTGGTGATGCCACCAGTATTCAGGGGGGGACACTGATACAGACGCCGTTAAAAGCGGCTAACGGCAATGTATATGCCGTAGCGCAGGGGGCAGTATCTACCGGCGGCTTTGTAGCCGGTCGGGGTGGTAATGGTACGGCCCAAAAGAATTTTCCTACTGTGGGAACAACGCCAAATGGGGCAATTGTGGAGCAGACGGTAGAGGATGACTTGGCGGCGATTAACAATAACTTATCCTTGTCCCTTTCCAAGGCGGACTTCACTACTGCCAGTCGAATAGCTGATGCCATCAACCGTCAGTATGGAAATGTGGCCAAGGCCGCTAATCCTGGCCGGGTTGATGTGATAGTACCAGCTTATTATCGGGGCGATGTGGTAAGCTTTGTAGCCAGTCTGGAGGAAATATATGTAACTCCGGATAATATCGCCAAGGTAGTTGTCAATGAGCGTACCGGTACCATCGTCATGGGCGGAGATGTTTCTGTTGACAGCATAGCCATTACTCAGGGTGGTCTAAGTGTGCGAATTTCCAAGGAGACGGAAGTGGAGCAGCCACAGCCGTTCAGTTTAGGTCGCACGGTTGTTACCAAAGAAGAAACTACCGAGGTGGATGAGGCAACGGCAAATTCCATCGTACTGCCAGCTACGGCCAATGTTAATGATATTGTTGGTGCGTTAAACTCTGTGGGAGCAACTCCAAGGGATATTATTTCTATTTTGCAGGCCATCAAGGCTGCCGGAGCTCTCCACGCTGATCTGGAAATTATCTAAGCAGGTGATTGATATGCAGATTGATAATATAAACAGTAATTGGATAATGGCCCAGCAGGCGGCTAATACAGGTACAAAGGCTGTGTCCGATGCGGAAAATTTTGTCGGGCAGCTGCAGCGGGCTTCGGAAGCTTTGGAAGCAACCAAGGATATTCAGAAACACAATGGGGTCAAGGCTATGAAGGATAAAACGGCCATGACACCGGAGGAGTTGGCCTACGATAAGAAGCTGCGGGAGGCCTGTCAGGGCTTTGAGGCAATGTTTCTCAATATGATGTATCGTGAGATGCGCAATACGGTGCCGGAGAATACTTTGTTTGGTGATTCCAATGCAGACAAGATTTTGCATGATATGTTAGATACAGAAATGGTAAATAATATGGCGGCAGCCGGTGGTGTTGGGCTGGCGGATGTATTATATAAGCAGCTGACGCTGGAGGATAAGGCCCGGCATGATATGTCGGCTCGGGCAATGCAGCCGAAGGTGGCTAAAGAATAAATGATTGGCTGTCTTCCCCCTACGGGGAAGACAGCTATTTATATGGGAGTGCGGTTATGAATTTGAAAAAAATGTTGGCTGCTGCGTTGGCGGTAGCCGTTTCGATAAATATAACAGTATTTGCTGATGTGGCTTATGGTGCTGCCCAGTCTTCGGCTAAGCCGACTGTAGCGGCAACGAAGCCTGAAACAAAGCCAATCGGTGGAACGGAACTAAAAAATATTCGTATTGGTGGGGACGGAAATCAGACCCGCATTGTAATGGATCTTTCCGGTGCAAAAAAATATAATTATGGCTTTGAAAATAACAATACCCGGCTGGTAATAAATATTGATGGGGTAAGTACGGCCATGAAGGCAGCCCCGGATACCAAGCGTGGGGCCATTAAAGATTTGATTCTGGCCACCTATGGGGACACGGTACAGCTGATTGTGGATTTGAAGGTACCAGTGCCAGCCAAGGTATATTCTCTTCAAAATCCTGATCGTATAGTAATAGACATAACCAATAAATACGAAGCAGAATCCCTTAATAAAGTGGATGATGGACTGCTGCAGGGGAAGTATGTACGATTTGATAGTCGGGGGATGTTTACGGCGTATATGCTGGATGTTGATCCGACCAAATTCGATATAAAAATGGTACTGCCATGGGGGACGGTGTCCTCCGGCTGGGGAAAGCTGTCTACTGTTGTAGAAAATTGTAATGCCGTAGCGGGGATAAATGGTGGTTATTTCGATTGGAGCGATAAATTCCTGGTTGGCAATATACGGCTGAATGGTGTAACTGCCGGTATGGTGGCCGAGAATCGTACCGGTTTGATTAAGCGGTCAGATGGAAGCTATGATATTGGTCCGGCGCAATATTCCGGCACAGTGGAGATAAATGGCAAGGGAATTTCCTTTTGGGGAGTCAATGCCCCTCGTGGAAAGGATGCCATAGTGTTATACAATGGATTGTATGGCAGTCGTACCGGGACCAATGAGTTTGGTAAGGAATATGTAATACGCCGTGGCAGGGTTCAGGCCATCAATCAGGGTAACAGTGAAATACCGCCTGATGGTTTTGTGGTATCGGTACATGGCCAGTCCCAGGCTTATTTTAATGGTGTAAAGGTCGGCGATGCAGCCATAATTACAGAAAGCCTCGGTGACGGCATAGGGGCCAAAGATGATTTTTATGGTGCCGGACCACAATTAGTGGCCAATGGAGTGGTTAGCGTGACTTCCCAAGCTGAACATATTGCCAATGATATAGCCAATGGCCGTGCTCCAAGAACAGCGGTAGGGATTAAATCAGATGGTCATATTCTGCTTATGGTGGCGGATGGGCGACAGAGCCATAGTATTGGTGCCAGTCTAGTGGAAATGGGTCAGCTGATGGTAAAATATGGAGCGGTAAAAGCTGTGAATTATGATGGTGGTGGATCAAGTGAGATGGTGGTAAATAATCGCATTGTCAACCGGCCATCGGACGGCAACGAACGAAGCATAGGAAACGCTCTGCTGGTATTTAAAAAATAAAGAAGTGAAATGGTTATATTTAACCTTCGACGAAACGCAAATATGTGTATTTTTCCATTAAAATGGAAAAATTTGAACAACGGCGTTATAATATAATTGTTGAGCTGTATTCTGTAGGATAAGGTGAGATTGTGAAGAAATTTATAGATAGATTAAAGTTGAAGAAAAAGCTGCTGGGAATTTGTATGGGCATCAGTTTGATGGCCAGTTCAGTGGCTTTTGCTGCGTTGCCGGAAATTATTCACATTGATGAAATTCAAAATGGAATGACTGGCAAAGGTTATACTGTCATTGATTCCAGCGGAGAAATCCGTTCCTTTGATGTGAAGGTTACTGGCCGTATGGGAGGCGGAAAACTGGAATCTCCCCGTATCCTTATAGATGTATCCGGACCGCTGATTGAGGAAACCGGCGGGGCTATTTCCGGTATGAGTGGTAGTCCGATTTATATCAATGGAAAATTAGCAGGGGCCTTATCCGCCAGCATCAAAGAAATGCATATTGATAAGGGAATTATGGTGACCCCGATTGATAATATGCTGAAGCTTTGGGAGTATCCTGACAAGAAGAATAAGACATCCCTGCCACAGCTGGATTTAAAGAAGAGCCGGGAAGAAGCGGAGGCCGCCAGAAAAGATTTTGAAAAAAAAGTAAGGGAAATAAAGATTGCCTTAAATGAAATGAATCCGGAGAATTTTCCGGAGATACATAATCCAAATTTGGCTGATAACCTTCGTAAAACATGGAATAATCCTAATTTGGCCGATAATCTGCGGGACGATTACATACCGCCACAGGAAGATGAATCCGGCGATGAAGCGGTAGAGTCGGTGGAACAGCCTTCAGCTGATACTGAAGTTGAGGAGAAGGCGGTGCTTTTGACTACAGGCTTCAGCCAGCGGGGGATTGGCCTGTTGCAGGAGAGGCTGGAGCAGAAGGGCTTTAAAATTAAGGACGCCGGAGAGTGGAACGCTTTTGCTGGCCCGCATACAGTTGATTATAACGCTAAATTGGAACCGGGTAGTGCCGTGGGAGTGGCTGCGGCAGTAGGCGACTACAGCATTGGTGCCATTGGCACGGTGACGGCAGTGGATGATAAACGGGTAGTGGCTTTTGGCCATCCTTTTTCCCATCGGGGTAATGTTAATTATTTTATGACCGGCTCAGATGTAATTTCGACGGTTCATGGGCCACTCAGCGGTATGAAGCTGGGGAATAATTCTTCCCTGATCGGGCGTATCAACCAGGATCGGGAAGATGGTATTGCCGGTATCTTGGGTGTGTTTCCCCAGATTGTACCAGTTAATGTGACCATAAATGATGTGGATTTGGCGAAATCAATTACCTATAATTCAATGCTGGCCTTTGATGAGGAATTGATACCGGCGCTGTCCACGGCGATGGTATATGATGCTTTGGGCAAGACTGTAAATCGGGGAATAAGCGGTACAGCCAAGGTCCATTTTGCAGTGCATACCAATATGGCTGAGGATGGACTGGTGGACCGGAGTAATATGTTTTACAGTGGCTCTGATGTGGGCAAGGTTGCCATCAGTGAAATCACGGAAATAATGAATACCATCTGTAACAACAAGGATCGTGAGTCAGATATCTACGATATAAAAGTAGATGTGTTCATTGAGGATAAGCGTATGACGGCATCACTTTTGTCAGCGGTACCGTCCAAGAGTGAGGTACTCCCGGGAGAAAGCATTACTTTTACGACTACTATCAAGCCGTACCGGGGGGACAAGGTTGTGCTGGAAGTCCCGTATACGGTACCAAAGACTCAGTTGCCTGGTACTTTAAATCTGGACCTGCATGGTGGCGGATTAGTAAATGTTGCTAAATTGCTCCTGTCGCAGCAGGGGGGCGATGCCAGTCTGGAAGAGGATAAATCAGTTAAAACTGAGGATATTATCAAGGATATGGTGGATTCCAGCCACAATAATGATATTGTGATTGAACCGGCTGTGGCGGCACCTATGACTGAAGCCCAGCAGAAGGAAGCCATTAAGCAGGCAATTAAACAGGCCAAGCAGGCTGAGAAAGAAGCCAAGATGGGCAAACGACCAGGAAAACAGGATAAGGCTGTGGAACCGGTAGTCAAATTTGCCACAGACTATATTATTGACAATGTAATTCATACTTCTCTGCGGGTGCTGGATAAGAAAAATTAAAATGGATTTGCACGAATCAAGTTATGCAGGGCGACTATGGGCGGAGGCTTAATAAATGTTTGTCAGGTTACTTGAATTTATTGGTGCTTCAGTTTTGGAGCTGTTATATTTTGTCGGTGATGTTACTTTGCTATTTATTGAAGCGATAAAGCAGCTGCCGGTGAAAATTCGTTTTAGGCATGTGTTAAATCAGATGTCTCATTTGGGTGTGGACACTTTGCCGATTGTTTCTTTGACAATGACCTTTACTGGTATGGTTATGACTTTGCAGATTGCCCATGAATTCATTAAAATGGGGGCTGAATCTACTGTTGGCGGTATTTTGGCTATTGCCATCGGCCGCGAATTGGGCCCGGTACTGGTGGGAGTTGTGGCGGCTGGCCGGGTTGGCTCCGCTATGACGGCGGAAATCAGTACCATGAAGGTAACGGAACAGATTGATGCTTTGCGGGTCATGGGGACAAATCCCACTGGGTATTTGGTAGTACCGCGAATGTTGGCATGTATGATGATGGTACCTATACTGACGGTATATGGTGATATGATTGGCGTGCTGGGTGGTTGGCTGGTAGCCAAATATTATTCCGGTATCTCCACTTATGTGTTTATAAATTCTATTAGTACTTATACTGATTTGAATGATATGACAGGCGGTCTGATAAAAGCTGTGGTATTTGGTGGAGTTATCGCTATTTTGGGCTGTTATTACGGTATGAAAGCGCCGGAAGGCGCCGAAGGGGTAGGCAAAGCTACCACTAAATCCGTAGTAAGTGCCATAGTGGTGATCTTTATGGTAAATGTGCTGTTGTCCATGATAATTTATTGATGGTGAAGTATTATGATAAAGCTGGAAAATCTTTGTAAATCCTACAATGATAAGGTGGTTTTGAATAATATAAATCTGGAGATCGCTGATGGCGAAACCTTGGCAATAATCGGTGGTTCCGGTTCTGGTAAAAGCACCTTGCTTCGTCTTATGGTCGGCCTGATTAAACCAACTAGTGGACATATTTGGCTGGAGGGGAAGGATTTGGCGGTCATGAACGAAAAGGAGCTGGATGAAATCAGGCTTCATATGGGAATGGTTTTCCAGTATTCGGCCTTGTTTGATTCCATGACGGTTGGGGACAATGTAGCCTTTGGCCTGCGGGAGCACACGGATTACAGCGAAAAGGAAATTAGTGCTATAGTAAAGGAAAAACTGGAGGTTGTAGGCCTGCCGGGGACAGAAGCTATGATGCCTGACGAGCTGTCAGGTGGTATGAAAAAGCGGGTCAGCCTGGCCCGGGCTATTGCCTTTGGTCCGGAAATAATTTTTTATGATGAGCCCAGCTCAGGGCTGGACCCAATAATGACAGATAAGATTGACGATTTGATAATTTCTACTCAGAAACGGCTAGGGGTAACCTCCGTGGTGGTAACTCACGATATGGCCAGTGCTGTAAAAACTGCTGACCGGATTGCTATGGTCCATGAGGGTGAGCTGATTGCTGTGGATACGGTAGATAATTTCCGGCGAATCAATGAGCCGAGAGTTAGAGCTTTTCTTAGAGAGTTGTACATAGATGAGGGGGTGCAGAAATGAAAACAGAGGTTAAAGTTGGGGCCTTTACCCTGGGCGGTATTGCCATGGTGATGGCGGTATTCGTTTTTCTCACCAATTTCAGTTTTGGTGGCAGTAAAAGCTATGATTTATATGTAAATTTTGAACAGGCCATCGGGCTGATGCCGGGGGATAGTGTGGCCTATGCCGGAGTGTCAGTGGGGCGTGTGGATGCAATTACGCCAAATGGTTCCGGTGTGCTGGTAGCGGTCAAGATAAACAATGATGTACAAGTCCCCCGAAAATCGACATTTACCGTTACTTCCAACGGGGTAATGGGTTCCAAGTTTGTTAATATTCAGCCGGATAAGGACTGCGATATGTCAGATTGCTATCGTCCCGGTGAATATATCGAGGGGGCCGGTGAGACCGGTTTGGACAATGTTATGGCAGGGGTCAGTCAGGCATTGAAGGATGTTCACATGCTATTGGCGTCCATGAATGAGATTATGGGCAATGATGAAACCAAACAGGCCTTAAAGGATATTTCCCTTAATATTCGTGAGGTAACAGCCAATGTCAATGTATTGACGGCTACCCTGGCTGATGTAACGGTGGAGAGTCAGGAGGATATACGCAATGTGGCCAGAAATCTTAATGTTATGACCAGTAGCTTGGTGCGGGCCTCCAACGGAGTCGAAGCGATGGTGAATACCTTTAGCGGTGATGGCCAGACAGCTGAAAATTTAAAGCAGGCCATCAGTAATCTGTCGGAGTCCAGCCGGAGAATAAATAATATGGCTGCATCCTTGGAGGGGGTAGTAACCGATCCGAAGGTTGCGGCAGATTTAAAGAATATTTTGCACAACACCAGTCGCCTGACAGAAAAGGCGGACAGTATGATGTCAAAAGTGGCAGGTATAAAGGTAAATGCTGGCGTGGAAACTATGTACAGCGGTAAGCGTCGGGATTGGATAACGGATTTTGATATTAAGATAAGTGGTGGTGGCAATAGCTTTGGCAAGATTGGCATTACCGACATCGGTGAAGGAAATCGCCTGGATCTCCAGGGAGGAATGCGGTCCGGAGCCTTTGGCGGACGGGCTGGCATAATTGAAGGCAAGGCCGGGTTGGGGCTTGATTTGTTCGGTGGCAGCAAGCTGCAGCTCTCTGTAGATGCCTTTGATCCAAATGAGTTTAAACTGAAATCCAGACTACAGTACGAAATAGCCAAGGACACCTATTTGTTTACCCAGGTCAACGATATAAACAAACGGGATCGTCGGGCAACCTATTTTGGCCTTAGAAGAAATTTTTAATTCACTTTTTTTTCATAAATTTATAGTATGATAAACAATGAGGAGGTCTTACACCGATGAAAACATATAGATTTAAAAAGTTATCAGCCATGGTTTGTGCCGGTCTTATGTCTTTATCCGTTGCTTCGATGGCGATGGCGGCCGAAAGCATGGATGTAAACATTGAAGATTGCGTACAGATGGCTTTAAATAATAACCATACCATAAAGAGTGCACTGGCCGACTATGATGCTGCCGTATGGAAACGCCATGAGGCGCGTCGTACCGCAGGTCCGACCCTTAACTGGACCAGTGCAGCCCGTCGGATAGGTGGAGCGGCACCTAATGATGCGAATGTGAATGCTTTGTATTCAAATACTGTGGCAGTTAGTATGCCAATTTATACAGGTGGACAGCTGGAGGCGTCCATGCGAGCCGCTGATTTGGGGCTTGATGCCAGTGAAATAGCCATTGAAGCCACAAAACAGTCTATTAAGGCCAAGACACAGGCCGCTTATTTTAAAGCGTTGAATTGCCGAAATCAGATAAAGGTTTCTCAGGAGTCAGTAAACACTATTGAGGAGCATTTGAAGAATGTTAATGCACAGTATAGTGTAGGGACTGTGGCCAAGACGGATGTTTTGGCTTCCCAGGTGCAACTGTCCAATGCCCAGCTGGGCCTGGTTTCTGCCAAAAATAATTATAATGTGGCCATTGCTGCCTTGAACAATGTGATTGGCCAGCCAGCGGACACCAATCTCAACCTGAAGGATGAGCTGGATTATAATCCTTATGAGATTTCTTTGGATTCCTGCACCCAGTATGCCCGTGATAATCGTCCGGATATTTTGGCAGCAGATTATAAGGTGAAAATTGCCAAGGCACAGGAAGATATTGCTGGTGCCGGCAACAAGCCAAAAGTCAATGCGGAAGTGTCCAGAAGCTTTGCCGGTGAAAAGCCATTTGGCAGTGATACTAAGCAGACTGATTTTTATTATACCCAGAATACATGGTATATGGGGCTGGGAATGAGCTGGAATATTTTTGATAATAATGTTACCCAGGCTAAGGTGAAGCAGTCTGAAGCAGCTACGCTCAAAGCAGAGGAGAATGCCCAGAGCCTGCGGGAAAACAGCGATCTGGAGGTACGGACAGCTTATCTTAATTTGAATGCGGCGGCTCAAAGCATTGATACAGCGAAAGTTGCTGTGGAAAAAGCCAAAGAAGATTATAAGATTGCTCAGGTGAGATATACGGCTGGTGTGGGTACCAACCTGGATGTTATGGATGCTGAGAGCAAACTGACCACAGCCCAGAGCAATTACTACAATGCCCTTTATCAGTACAACAGCAGTAAGGCTGATTTGGATCGGGCAATGGGTATAATGGTGGATTTGGATGTGAACAAATTCAAGGCAGAGCCGAAGAAAAACTAATCTAATTTTTATATAGTTTCCCCGTGCGTGTGGTATACTGTAGGGGAGCGAAACAAGAGAAACGGAGTGCTCGGTGCAGTCCGTTTCTTTTTAGGGGGAGCCTGAATGAACCGTAAGGGGCTGGGGATTGCCGGTGCGGTGTTAACCGCGCTTATTTTCCTGTTGGCGGGAGTATATATATATATTTCATCCAGTAGTTTTATGCATATGGCTGCTGAAAATGGGGCAGCTATTGCCAGTGATGTATTGTCTACCAAGGTGGATATTGGGCTGGTAAAGGTGGATGGAGTCAATTCCATTGCTATACAGGATGTGGCTGTATATGACAAAAATGATAGGGTTATTGCTAAAATAGCTGATGCCAAAGTTGGTTTCAGTTATTTCAGTATGCTTAAAAATTCTCCGGCCGAAGGTGTGCGGGAGGTATATCTGAACGGGGTGGAGGCGGACATTCATCAGCGGCCGGATGGCAGCTGGAATTTTTCTGACCTTGTATCTGAGGAGCCAAGTGATAATAAATTTACCGGCAAGGTATTTTTGGATAATAGCTCGGTACAATTGGGCTATAATGGTCAGGTTCTGCAGGTGAACGATTTGAAGGCAGAGCTGGATTTTGACAGTTATCCTGCCATAAGGATAGATGGCAGTGGCAATAATCAGGGAGCAAATGTAAGTATTAAGGCTACAGTAGGCGGATCCCGTCAAACATTTGATATTGCTGCTGAAAATGTTGAACTGGCCAATTATGTACCGCTAATTCCACAGGGAATCATTCCAGATGATGTGGTGAAGGGAATTTCTGGCAGAGTGCCAAAGGTTATGGTGGCCGGAGAAGTGTGTGGTCCGGATTTGTATTACACAGGTCAATTGGAATTGGCTGATGGTCAGGTGACCATTCTTGATACTAAGGTAGAAGACATCAATGGGCTGGTTATTTTTGATGAACAGGAAGCTCAGGTGTTTATGGGGGCGTCCACTTCCGGACAAAAGGCTACTGCCAAAGGCAAGGTGAAGTTTGTTGAGGGTAAACCAATTCTTGATTTGACGGTGGCTTCCGATGGCTTTGAGCCAGGCGTATTGGTAAAAAATATTCCGTACAACGGGCCTGTGGCGTTTGTGGCCAGAGTAGTAGGTGATGCCACTAATCCGGTGGTTGATGCTGATGTAAAAATTGGCAACGCCAATATCAGTGGGTATGATTTCACAAATTGCACGGCCAAGGTAAGATATGCGGATGGTGCGGTTACTGTAGGTAATCTGGCAGCGGATGCCTTTGGCGGCCATTTGACCGGAAATGGGGATTTTGATTCCAAGAGTCAGGCCTTTGTGGCCAGAGTACAGGCTGATGGCGTTGACTTGGGGGCATTGTCCGGGGAGGTTCCGGCACTGGCCCAGTTGTCGGGTGCGGCATCAGCGGATTTGTTTTTGCAGGGAAATATAAACTCATTGAATGAAACCAAGGTTACGGGAAATGTGAAATCTGACGGCCTTATTTGGCAGGGTATAGAAGCCAACGGTATCAATGGGTCGTTTGCTTTTGAAAAAAATGTACTTCATATAGATTTCCTGCGGGCCGACTTGGCAGCAGGTGGTTCGGTAGGACTCCAAGGGGATATGACCTTGGGGGATAAACTTGATATGGAATTTTATGGTGCCGGGGTTAATATGACTCTGGTGCAGAATATTGAGCCTATGGCGAAGATTTCCGGCTTTGGCGATATTAAGGGACATTTAAAGGGAACTTTGGATGATCCGAAGGTGAGGGCCTCCTTTGCGGCCAGAAATGGTGTTCTCTTTGATCAGCCTTATGACCGGCTCCACGGTCGGGCTGGCGGTAGCTTGAGGGGGGTTAAGATTTCCGATTTAGTCATAGAAAAGGGACCGGAAAACCGCTGGGTTGTAAACGGTATTATGGGGTTTGCCGGTGAAAAACGAATAAATCTCAAAGTTTCTACCAAGAATGCCCGAATGGAAAATATGCTGAAGGCCATTGATGTGGATTTTCCGCTGACTGGTAATGTGGACAACGAAATTGAAGTGACCGGAACTTTGGCTGATCCGAAGATTGTAGGTAACTTTTCCTATAGTTTGGGAATGTATAACAATGAGATAGTAATCCAAAGTATTAAGGGCGGCTATACCTATAGTGATAGTCAGCTGATACTGCACAATGTGGATCTGGTATCACCGGGTATTAAAGCTCATATTGATGAAGGCCGGGTGTCTTCAGCGGGTGATTTGGACATTAAACTGGTGGCCAAGGATATCAATATGGATGATTTCAGCAACAAGTTGCCGTTGCCGGTTGTTGGGATGTTTGATTTTGAAGGACAGCTTTCCGGAAATATCAAATCACCGATTTTCCATGGGGAAATAAAGTCAAAATCCCTCAGTGTTCGTGGTGAAGCCTTTGATGAAGTGGGCGGACATATTGATTATAAAAATCACATAATATACTTCAAGAACATACATTTAAACCAAGGCGAAGGGCGATATAGCCTACAGGGTGAGTATCATATAAATTATAAGATGCTGAGTGGAAACATTCAGATGGAAAAGGGCGATATTCGTTCTCTGGGGGTTATGGCCGGCTGGAAGCGAAATAATGTTACCGGCAAACTGAACGGTAATTTTGCCATTGGCGGTTCCCTTGATAATCCGAGTGTGGCCATGTCTGCCTATGTGGTGGATGGCAAGCTGGGGGATTATTCGCTGGACGGTGTTTCCTGTACTGCTACACTAAACAACCGCATTGTTGATATTGTTGATCTGTCCGGTCGGGAAGGGCAGTCTGGTCAGTTCAGCGTCAAGGGGAAGATAGATTTGGATGGTGATTTATCCCTTACGGCAGATGCGGAGCAGATTGATGCCGGTGCTCTTATTGGAGCCGCCGGATATAGTTATTCGGTTTCCGGAAAGATCGACTGTCATGCAGTGGCGTCCGGCAATACACATAACCCGACGGTTAAAGTGGAGATTCAGGCCAACGAGGTTGGTGCTTATGGTGCATCCTTGGATACACTGCGAGGCAATTTCATTGTCAAGGATAAAGTATTGTCTATTGTAAATGAAATGGTAGCCACCAAGCAGGTAGGCAATACGACAAATCGGGTTGTAGCTACCGGAAAAATGCCGTTAAAGGCTTTGACAGATGATAATCCTGCCGGAAATGAGCAGCTGGATTTAAAGATTTCCGTGGAAGACGCAGACCTTAGTCTGTTGCCAACCGTATCCAAATACATTGACTGGGCCGTAGGTCAGACCGATGGCGAAATAAAGGTCACCGGAACACTAAGTCACCCGCGGTTTGATGGTATGATAAGCGTGCCGGAGGGTGCCTTTAAGCTGAAAGGTGTGGAAAAACCGGTAACTAATGCTAATATCAAGCTGATGATGCTGGGCAATACCTTGGTTTTGGAAAAATGTAACGGAGCCATGGGAAGTGGTACTTATACTGCCACCGGATATGTTCGGTTGGATGGCTTGACGCCGGTTGATTATGGCTTTGAGGCCAACCTTGATCGGCTGGATATTCGCAGCTCATTCTATAAGGGGCCACTTACCAGTCAAATCACTATAAAGAGTCAGGCTATGCCGGCAGAAATGATCGATGATAAAAGCTATGATGAACGGATAATACCAATGATTTCAGGAAAGCTGGTGCTGGATAATGTGGTACTGTCCACCCCAACCTTGCCGGATAATAATTCGGATATGCCGGAGGTGGGCCTTGATTTCGATTTGGAACTGGGAAATGGGGTAAGATTTGTCAGTGCCAATTTTGGTAATTTGAAGCTGATTGGCAATGCCCATTTTGGCGGAACAACGCTGCGTCCAAAGACCAGTGGGGCCATTACGGTGAAGCGGGGCACAATCAGTTATTTAAAAACTAACTTCAATGTAATAGAGGGTGTAGTCAAATTTGACAGATTTGAGACATTATTCCCATCCATCACTCTGCGGGCAGCTACTAAGATTAGTAATACCCGGGTATTTGTCAGCCTGTCAGGGCCGGTGGAAAATATGCGGTTTAGACTGATGTCATCGCCGCCGATGTCGGAACACGAGATTCTTCAGTTATTGACTTTGCGCAGTGAATATAACAACAAGCAAAGCGATGGCAGTAAGATTTCCTCCATGTTCAATGTGGGACTCAGAATGACAATTCTTTCAGAGGTGGAGACTGCTGTACGAAATGTCCTAGATTTGGATTTGTTCAGTATTGAGCGTGATACAGCCGAATTCATCAATGAAAAAAAAGGCGACAAAAACTACTTTGAAGTGTATAATGTCAAGATGGGTAAGAATTTATCAGACCGGTTAATGCTACAATACACCAAGAGCTTGAATACAGCTGATTATTTGGCTGGTTTTGAGTATGAGCTTACAGATAATACGAGTTTGGCTTATTATCGGGATGAGAAGCATGCCAACATATTTGGTGTGCGGGCCCAGTTCAGATTTTCCACTGCATCACCGCGTGATGATGTGGATGATGAAAAAATATACCGTGATCATATGGGGTATAAGAGCGTTAGAAGGTAGTTGCAATGAAGCTGGCGGAGTATGTTCAGGAACTGAATAAGGTTAAGCTGTTGGATCCTGAGCAGGAACGACAGCTTTGGCACCAATTCAAAACGGATCATAGCATGGAGGCAAGACGGGCCATAATAGAAGCTTATCAGCCGTTGGTGTTCAAGACAGCCATGCCGTTCAGACATTTGGACAATGTTATGGATGTTATACAGGAAGGTACGGTGGGGCTTATTGAATCGGTAGAAGGCTTTGAACCTGATAAGGGAGTGGCCTTCAGCCTTTATGCGGTTTATCGTATACGGGGCCGTATGTATCGTTTCCTGAAAGAGGAAGGAAATGCTGATATTGCCTGTCTGGAAAATGATTTAGATAATGGCACTTCCTGGCTGGACCAGTTGGTAGATACCGGTACAACCGTGCCGGAGCTGGCGGAAATCCATATGGCATCTGATGTAGTCATGGATGCTTTGGACCGGTTGCCGAGAAAAGAGCAGTTGGTCCTTAATCAGGTGTTAGTGGAAAATCAGGAAGTGAAAGCTGTGGCTGATATGTTAAATGTTAGCACAGCCCATATTTATCGCTTGCAAAAAAGTGGTGTCCGCCGTATCCGGGGGATGTTATCCAAGTTTATGCACAACTGGAAATAGGTTGATTTTGCAAGATTTGGGGAGGAAATTGCTGATTTTAATTGAAAATGAGTCAAAATACCAATATTTGCCTGTTAATAAATTTTTGAAATCTGTAACTTTATTTCATAAGAGCTTTTGGAGGCAATTATGAATAATAAACGGCAGAAAGTAAGAAAACATATATCGGCAGCCCGGGACTGGCTGGGGCGTGCGGAAACTTCCATGGATAAGGAAAATGATGTACGCAGCGATTTGGATATGATGTTGGCTCAGGCTGAATTGCAACGGGCACAGGAAACCAAGCTGAAAAGTGGCTGGCGGAGATGGCTGGTGCGATTGGCACCACTCCTGTTGGCTGCTTTGGTTGGTATCGGCTATGCGGTTTTTTTGCAACAGGAAAGACCGACTCCGGTGGTGAGCCCAATAGAGGCTTTTTCATCCAAGCAGGAAACCAGCCCACAGGTGCTGCCGGAGATGAGGCCGGAAAATCAGTCGTCTGATTTGAGGCGTGATGGTGTTATAGAGAATAAGGCTGAGGTATCCGGTGCTACCAGAGAGGAGACTGTGTACCAGTCCGATGAGCATAGGACGCCACCAGCTGTTGAACCAGATACAGAGGCAAAATCAAAGCCATTGCCGGAAGCCGATATGCAGAAACTGATGCAGGCTGCCGGCAAGACTTTGCGTGAATAGGTTATTAACTTTTTTATATATACATGACATAAGAAAGGTAAAATGGGAGGTATTTTCTTTGAGATTTTGTTCAAAGCATTCCAAAAAAGAATATAAGGCTTTAGCTTGTGCCTTAGCTGTGATGACAAGCTTTTCGGTGGCACAGATGGCGGATGCTGAGGAAGTGGCTCAGCCTGCTGCAGTAAGTGCAGCAAATAAGACTAATGAAAAGGTGATTGTGCCAGGGGCTGATCCTACGGTTGAGGCCAAGGCAGCTGAAAAAAGCGTAAAAAGCGCAGAACCAGCAGCAAATGGACCAGTAAAGGAAGAAAAAGAAGTAGCAGCGGCACCGACCACTGCCCAGAACCAGTGGAACGCTCAGCGCCCTACTGATGTGGAAGTCACTAATGCAGCTCAGCGTTTGGTTGGCAAAACTATTATGGCCATTGAATTTGAGGGCATAACTGATGATGTGGTGAAGACGGCTCAGGCATCCTTAAATACCAAGGTAGGGGATAAGCTGACTATTGATGGTTTGTCCAGGGATGCAAACAATATATATGATACCGGATATTTCTATGATTTGTATCCAAGCTTCAAGGAAATTCCGGAAGGAGTTGTGCTGACTTATCATGTGTTTGTTACGCCGATTATCAGCGATATTGAAATAAAGGGTAATACTTCAATAGAGTCTACTGCGGAATTGACCAAGGTAATGAAGCAGAAGCCAGGCGATCGGTTGAATCGACATGCCCTGCAGGAGGATATGGCTGCCCTGAAGAAAAAATATTCCACTGATGGCTACATTATGGCCAAGGTGCATGATATGGGTATTGATGACCATGGCAAGCTGTCTATTGCAATCAATGAAGGCATATTGGAAGGCTATAAAATAAAAGGCCTGAAGAAGACCAAGGAGAAGGTTATTCTCCGGGAACTGCGTACTGAGGTGGGTAAACCACTTAACAAAAAGCAAATGATGCGCAGTTATCAGCGAATTGTTAACCTGAATTACTTTGAGTCAGTTGATATGAAACCAATTCCAGGTGTGGAGCCGAATGCCTGCATTTTGGAAATTGATATTACTGAAAAGAATACTGGTACCTTTGGTATCGGTGCCGGGTACAGTAGTGCAGACGGTATCATCGGTATGATCAATGTGGGCGACACTAATTTCCGTGGTATCGGTGATGCCATCAATCTGGTACTTACCATCAGCGGTGATTCACGAGATGCCCGAGGCTGGTCGCTTTCCTATCGTCGGCCTTGGCTGGATAAGCGGGAAACTTCTGGTATTGTTCGTCTGTATAATCGTACTTATGTATACAATGATTATAACGAATCCGGTTCTTTGGTAGAGGAAATGCTCCGCAAGGCTTCCGGCTTTGAGTTTGGCTTTACACGGCCACAGAGTGAGTATTCCTCCAACAGTATTTATTTCCGCAACCGCAATGATAGATATGAAAAACACAAGAGCGGTGATACTGATCGTAGTACTGATGCTTATGCTGATTGGCGGCGGAAGAACTTTGGTCTTACCCGTTCCATAACTTTGACTCATACAACTGATACCAGAGATAACTACATGTATCCTACTTCCGGTCATAGTGTATCCTTGGCAGCTGAATATGCTGGTCTGGGCGGTGACTTCAAGTATTGGAAATATACTATTGATGATGCTATTTACCGCAAGATTGGCCGTAACCAGATTTTGGCCTTCCATACCGCTTATGGTCATTCCACCAGTGATTTGACGGAATTTAACAAGTTCCGTATGGGTGGTCAGGACACCATCCGTGGTTATCGTGATGACCAGTTCCGTGGTAACAGTATGTTCCTGGAAACTATTGAGCTTCGGTTCCCATTGGGCAGCAAGATGAAGGGTGCTATTTTTACGGATCATGGTGCAGCGTGGAACAATGGCTGGTTGCCAAAGAATTTCCACAGCAGTATTGGTTTCGGTATGATGATTGAAACTCCGGTTGGACCATTGCGTCTCGACTTCGGTCACGGTTCTCAGGGTAACCGGGTACATTTCAATATTGGTACTTCATTCTAATGATTGCTGATTTTTGGGAAAATGATAATTTAATAAATTATGTATTAAAGATGACGGTTGTGGCTGTGGTTTTGTGCTGCCTGTTGGGGGTAATGTCTGAACGGGCAGAAGCAGCCATGACGGATCTTAGAATAGAAACTGTACGGGCTGAAGTTACCGGTGATGTGCATATTCCGGATGGGGTGTGCCGCCGCATGGAAAAGAGTGTTGAAACCATTGCCGGACAATTGCTGGAAGGTCAGCCTGCCAGTGCGGTTTTCGCCCGTAAGGGTTATTATGAGGCCATTATTCAGCAGGTATTTGACAAAGTATTGGTTGGATATTCCGTTTCCAGGGTGGAAATATCTCCCGAAAAGGATGTAAAGGTACTGGTGGTTTTGTCAGCCTGGCAGGATAGGATTGATAAATTATCGGTGGAAACCCGGATTATGGGGATGCCACCGGTGGTAGAAGAGCTTCTTCGCCAGGATATCGCCGGCATTGAGCAGATGTTTGATGAGATGCTGATAAATTTGCCGGTGGCCGCTGCTGACTGGACCAATGGTGTAGTAAAGCATCGCCTTAATGAGTTTATGGCACAACGGGCGCCGGAATTTAGGGCGGACTTTGATGTGATTGTTGAGCAAAACACCAAGGTCGTAGTGGATATTTACCCTTTATTGCCAGTGGTTCGGACGATTGATTTAAGCATGCGGTCAGACACTTTACCAAATGTCGCCCTATTGACGCAACGACAGGATATGCAGGACGGGGTAAATATGTTTGTAGGTGTGCCGGTGGCTTTTGTAAAGCGCCATCAGGCAACCATTGAACAGATGCTGGCCAAGCGGGTGGATGACAATGCCACGGCCAAGGCTTGGAGCGTGCATACCAAGGTCAAGATTTCTCCAGGTGAGCATACGGATATTATGAGCCGCTCCAATTCCGATGAGTATTTCCTCCGGTTTGAAGGCCGGGCTGATGTGGGCCACAGCCGTGATACAGCCAAGGATTATGGCGTTATGTTGCGGGGGCTTTTGGGAAAGCAGTTTAGAAATAGAGATGGGATATTTACTCTGCTTGATTTCTATCCACAGCATGCCCGTTGGAATTGGGATGTGGGATACTATTGGGATATTTTGCCTAATGTACGGGGTAATGTCCGCTATGACCTGAAGGAAAAGTATTGGAAGGCCGATATGAAATATGATTTTGCCCGTAAGTGGTCTTTCTTGTATGAATACCGTCATGAAGGCAATGTAAATGAATTGGCGCTCAGATATAAGCTGCATGATTTTTTGAGTCTGGAATGTGTGGTAGATAATCATGATCGCTGGCTTAGGTTCATAGGGTATTTTTGATATTTTTCCATATAAATATGGAAAAATTTGAACAACTGCGTTATGTCGAGATTATACATTTCCTTCGACGAAACGCCAATTAGAATATTTTTCCATATAAATATGGAAAAATTTGAACAACTGCGTTATGTCGAGATTATTTATTTCCTTCGACGAAACGCCAATTAAGAATATTTTTCCATATAAATATGGAAAAATTTGAACAACTGCGTTATAATATCAGCAGTTATGTGGCAAGTAAGTTATTGTCATAGCAAGTGCATTTATATTAAATTTTTTAAGGGAAAAGAAGGAGAAAAAAATGGTTCAGTTAAAGAAAGCTCATGTAAAAATTATTAGTGTGATTATTGCTTTGGTGTTCGTTGGTTCTGTTGTAGCTTTGGCATTGTCCCAGTCCAACAGCAGCATTGCTTCCGCCGCTGCATCCTCCAATGTTGGTGTAGTTGATTATCAGCAGTTCGGTTCCATCAAGGACATTACTGATATCCAGGCTCAGATGGAGCAGGCTGCCAAGGATGCTCAGAAGGAATTTGAAGAGAAGTCCGCTAATATGAATGATCAGCAGAAGCAGGAATATTATCAGCAGACCATGCAGCGTCTGCAGCAGCAGCAGAATGATATGATGGAGCCTGTTCGTCAGAAGATTGAAGCAGCTGTTAAGGAAGTTGCTGATGCAAAGGGTATTACTGTAGTGCTCAATAAGGAAGCTGTGGTTTATGGTGGTACCGACCTGACCCAGGATGTAATCAAGAAGTTGAACAAGTAATTACGACTTGTAATATGATGACAAAAGTACCGAGCACACTGGTTGCTCGGTACTTTATTACGCAGGATGAAGGGAGTTCTTATGGCTGTTAACAAGCAGGATGAACCGAAACACAATAACAGCTTGAGAATGAAACGGATAGGTTTGGGGTTAGCTGCTATAACGGTTTTGTGTTTAGTAGTTTTTTTCCTGTGTACTAATCCAAAAGAAAAACCACCTATAGTAGATGAACCTGATATTGGTGTTCTGGATATGGAAACCTTGGTGAAGGCTCATAAAGATTATGGCAAGTTGCAGGTCTTGGTGCAGGAAGCCGCCAGTTTGACGGCTGAGTTGGAATTGAAGGATTTTGAGATGACCATGAAGGCGGTGCAGCCAGATAAAAAGCTGTTTGATGATGCTGCAAAGCAACGGGCCAATCTGGAAATAATCACCAACTTTTCCCAGAAAATGGAAGAGCTAAAGGCCAAATCCGATGCCATATATGAGCGGATGAAGCCGGACTTTGATCGGGAGCGGGCTGCGCTTGATCAGGAATATGGCAATAGAATTTTAAATCTGCAGCTAAAGGCTGATAATGCAGTGGTACTGGAATTGTCTGAAGCTGAAAAGCAAGCCATGCAAGATGAATGGCGGCGATTGAAGGATGAACGGGCCAGGAAGCAAAATGAACTTTTGCAGGATCAGCAGCGGCGCTACGAAGCCCAGGTAGAGGCTGAAACCGGTGAAGAACGGCGTAGCTTGGCTGCGCAGCGGGACAGTATTCAGCAAAGATCCAGAACAGAGGAGCTGCAGCATATGGCTCAGGTGCAGGAGCGGAATGCTCAGGCCATTGATGATGCCATAAAACCAATACAGTTGAAAATGAATATAGCAAAAAAACAGGCGACTCTGGATGTAAAGCTGGCGGAAATCAAGCTTTTGAAGCAAAAGATATTTGATGATATAGCCAGTAGGGCTGCTAAATTAGCTATTATTCATCACCTGAATCTGATAATAGCAGATCCGATTGACAATATCCGGGGGCTGGAGTATGAAACCTTTAAGGTGGGTGATTGGCATGAGCTGCGGTCACCGGTTCTTGGGCTTAATACTTTGGATTTAACCCAGGAAATGTTGCAGGAAATGAAAAATATACAATAAGTGAAAGAGGCATATTCAATGAAAGCAAAGAAAAAGACATTGTTTTTGGTAATAGCAGCTTTGTGTGCAGTTTTTTTGACTGCGGGCTGCGGTAAGGTGAATATCGGTTATGTGGACTATACCCGGGTTCAGCAGGAGGCTCCGCAGATTAAGGAATCCATGGACGAGATGAAGACCCGTATGGAGGATTTCCAGAAGGATGCCGAAAAGCAGTTGCAGGAAGAGGCAGCTAAAGTAAATTCTGAGGCAGAGGCCCAGAAGTTCCAGGAGCTGCAGCAGCAATTGAAAATGCAGGCAGCTGGCATTCAGCAGCAGTATGCTACTCAGGTAAAATCCAAGATTTATGCCGCTATGGACGGTATTGCCCAGGAAAAGAAGCTGGACGCTGTGGTTAACAGCAATGGCAAGGATGGACTGATTACCGGCGGCGTGGATGTTACCGACGAGGTTATAGCGAAGCTCCAGTAAAGGGAGAAATATTATGAAGATGACATTACAGGACATAGCAAATCTGGTAGGGGGGCGTTTGGCTGGTGAGCCGGATCTGGTTATCAGCAGTGTAAACAATATTGAAGGGGCTGATAAGGACACCATTACCTTTGCAGATGAGGCTCATGTGGAGGAAGCCGCCAAGTCCAAGGCTGGAGCAGTGTTATTGCCTAATTCTGTTTCAGTTGATTTTCCGCTTCCGGCGATTTATGTAGAGAACCCAAGAGCTGCCTTTGCGGTTTTGCTTACAACTTTTATTCCACCGATTGCCCATGAAAAGGGCGTTAGCCCGGCAGCCCACATTGGGCAGGATGTAGTTGTCGGTGAAGGGGTTACCATATTGCCATTTGCTTATATTGATGACCATGCAGTTATCGGTGATCGGGTAACCATTTATCCGCATGTATATGTGGGGCAGTATGCCACTGTCGATAATGATACAATCCTTTACTCAAGTGTAACGGTGCGGGAGCACTGCAAAGTAGGCAAGCGGGTGATTGTTCACAGCTCAGCCGTTATCGGTGCCGATGGCTTCGGATTTACTACCAAGGATGGGGTTCACACCAAGGTTCCTCAGGTGGGAAATGTGGTGCTGGAGGATGATGTGGAAATCGGTGCTCATGCAGGCATTGACCGGGCTACCATTGGTTCCACCATTATCGGTCATGGTACTAAGATTGATAATCTGGTGCATATCGGTCATAACTGCCATATTGGTCCCAACAATTTGATTGTGGCGCAGGTGGGCATTTCCGGTTCCACCAATACAGGCTCTAATGTAACCTTTGGGGGCCAGACTGGTACAGTAGGACATATTGATATCGGTGGTAATTCAGTATTTGCTGCCAGAAGTGGAATTATCGGCAATACTCCGGAGGGCGTGTTCTATGCCGGGTTCCCAGCTCGTCCACATCAGGAATGGCTTCGGATGCAGGCTCATCTGCAGAAGATTTCCGATATGTCCAAGAAGCTGAAGGCTATGGAAAAGAAAATAAAGGAATTGGAAGAAAAATAAAAAATAGCTGCTTCCGGCAGCTATTTTTTGTGTGTGACAACAAAAACTATACCCGGTAAAGGGGATATTACAAACATAAAGAAATATGATAGAATACTGTTGTGCTATTAGGAGTGATGACATTGACATTATTTGACATATTTTTTATGGGATGGCAGCAGGACATTAAGCTGGCTATATTGCCACCCTTAATGTGTGCGTTATTCAGATTGGTTTTTATATTATATTTTGGTCCAAAAAGATTGAAGGAATGGGGCAGTATTAAGCTGTACCATTGCTTTCGCTACGGCTTTTGGTGGGGCATGGATTTTAATGCCTATGCCTATTTGATACCACTTGTAGCTGTTACCATTCCCGGCGTGTTCCTGAAGGAATATTATGCAGTAGGGGATACCATCCGGCTTAGCTTTATTACGCTTTATTTGGTGGTTTTGTATGTCCTGTTTTGGACCAAAATGATTTTTTATTATCATTATCATGACATAATAAATAAAAATTTGCTGTTTGGCAAAAATGCCGATAAGAAAAATTTGGCGGATATTTTCTTTAACCAGAATCACGGCGGGTGGATATTGTTAAGCTTTATCCCCTATGTGGCAATCTGCATTGGGTTAGGACAGCTGCTGCTGGCAGTTCCCCCTGTTGCATTTGTGTCACTGGATAGCGCATATTTGCAATATGCGGTTAATACATTGATGTTTCTGTTCAGCATCGCCCTTTTTTACTGGTTTCGTTTTGGCGGAACCTTTCGGCACAGAAATAAGCCGGAATGGGATGAGGTACCAGCCATTGTAAAAGAGGATGTATTCTTGGGCAAAGCCACTGTAGATGATTTGATTGCCCTGGAGATTGTGCTGAAGCATCCGGTTCCGGAGTTTGTAAAGAAGGATGATTTGGCTTCGAAGGACAGTATAAAGCAATTGTGCCCTAAGTTTACCGGTGAAAATGATAATCCACTGAAGCATTTTTGTCATATTGCCAAAGGACCACGGATAACCAAGCCACGCCATATCTTTTATTTGTTGGGTGAAAGCCAATGTCAGGCGCCCTTTGACAAGGTTTATGATAAGCTTCATTTGATGGATGCCAGCAAGAATTTTCAAAAGGAACCGGGAACGGTTACCATATCCAATTTCCAGCCGGGTGGGCTTATATCCCAAACGGCATTAAGTACCCTTTTGTTGGGTATGTATGACTGTGATTTGGAGCTAAACGAGAACAAGGCGTTTTGGAGCTGCGATATAAATAAAATTCCCACCTCCCTGGCCGGGCAGATGAAAAAATTGGGCTATCATACCAGTTTCTGGTATGGTGGAAGCCTAAACTGGGGCAGTCTTATGCATTTTGTACCGGCTGCGGGGTTTGATGAGGTACATGGTGGACCGGATTTTTGTCCGCCGGGTTCTCCTCAGACCTGGTTGGGCGTTTATGACCATATCTATTTGGATAATGTGGCAGACATCATCAGGCAACATGATGATGAGCCACAGTTCCACTTTATTTATACGACCTCCAATCATGGACCGTATAATCTTCCTTATCATGAATATGGTCTTGATATTGACAAATTGATGCCGGAGATGCCTGAAAAGCTTCGACGGGACGATGTGGAAGCACGGCGTTTTATGGGAGTGTGCTATGCTGACCGGTGTTTGATGAAATTTGTCAAAACGATGAAGGCAGAATATCCTGACAGTCTGTTTATTGTAACAGGAGACCATGCGGCAGCGGTATTGCCGTTTGACAAAGGAGTTTTGCCACGCCGTGAACAGATGCTTCGGGAAAGTATGCTGACGGCATTTTATATCCATCACCCGGAGCTTACAGCAGATATGTTGGGCGAAAATCTCTTGGGTGAACATATGAATATATTGCCGACCATTATGGAACTGATTGCGCCAAAAGGATTTGAATATTATTCAATAAAGAACTCTCTTATGGAGCCAATTGAGCGCGTGGTTACACCTTATAGCTGGATGACCAGTGACAGCATAGGCTCCTATAAGGAAAAAACCAGCGAACAGTTGGCTGAATCGGCTGAGCCGGTTCATACACAAACTGGCGTAGAGAAATATTTGAACGAGCGGGAGTCACTTATGGATATTACCGGTTGGCTGGTCCGTCACCCGGAGATAATACAGTAGGTTTTGAGGAGTAGCTAAATGGGTTATTATTTGATGAAATTATTGAGCTGGCTGGCCTGCCGGTTCTCAATGAAACACTGCAACCGCCTTGGGACCTTTTTGGGTAGACTGTCGTGGGCGGTGGTACCCAATAAGCGTAAAAAAATGGCGGTGGATAATATTATCCGTTGTCTGGCTGTGGATGAGCCGGAGGCAAGGCGTATTGCCAGGGCCTCCTGGGTGCAGTTTGGCCCTATGCTCATGGAAGTATTGCGTTACCCGGAGCTGATAAAAGATGGCTATATAAGGGAATATGTGACCATTGAGGGGCTGGAATATCTGCAGGAGGCTATTAAAAAGAAACAGGGAGGGATAATTGCCACTTCCCACAGTGATAGCTGGGAGCTTATGGGGGCGGCATTGGCCCAATATGGTGTACCGTTGGTTGGTGTGGCCCGTAAACAGAAGGATGGCGCCATGGACCGGTTTATCAATGAATACCGTAGCCTGGTAGGAATGCATATTACCTACACCAGCGGGGTGCGGGAAATGTTCAGGATGATTCAGGAGGGCTGGATGATCGGCCTTATTACAGACCAGGATCCAAGTCTGCGGGATGGAATAATTCTTGATTTCTTCAACCGAAAGACCAACTGCTTTACCGGACCGGCAACCTTGGCCCGGTTTCAGAATGCCCCGATTTTTCACGGACAGATTATGCACCGTCCTGATGGGGGCCATCATATAAAGATTTATCCGCCGATTTATGTGGAAAAGACCGATAATAAAAAGGCAGATATTGAGCAGGCTACTCAAAAGGTTATGGATTTGCTGGAAAGCCATATCCGGGAATATCCGGAGGACTGGTTCTGGCTCCATGACCGGTGGAAATCGGTGCGCAGCATCGGCTTGGATTAGTAGGCTGGACCGATAGTCTTGCAGAATAATTAAAGATTAGGTAAAATTAAACTGATATTTTATGTCAAGGAGGGCTGAATTTGGCTTATCAAACTACCCTTAATTCCGAAGTGAGTTATGTAGGTGTAGGATTACATTCAGGTGTTGATGTGCATATGACCCTGCAACCAGCTGCAGCTGATACAGGCATAGTTTTTGTGAGAAGCGATTTGCCGGGGGAACCGCAGGTGGCGGCCAAGGCCTCAAATGTTACATCGACCCTTAGGGCAACCACTATTGAAGAAAATGGAATAAAGATGTTTACCATAGAGCACCTTATGTCATCCTTTAATGCCATGGGCATTGATAACTGCCGGATACTGATTGACAGTGAGGAACCGCCGGTGGCAGATGGCAGCAGTAAGGTGTTTATGGAGCTTATTCAAAAAGCGGGGGGAAAGGAATTACCCCAACTCCGCCGGGAGATTGTCATCGATAAATTGTATCGGGTGGATGACGGTGATAAATTTGTACTGGCATTGCCATATGACGGTTTCCGTGTAAGCTTTACTTCCATCAATCCCCATCCTGTGATTGGTATTCAGTATGGTGATTATGAAATCAATCAGGAGATTTATGGGAAAGAGGTGGCTCCGGCCCGGACCATCGCCTATGAAGCTGAGATTGAGGCTTTGCGAAAAATGGGGTTGGGCCTGGGTGGTACCATGGAAAATGTCATAGTTTACAATGACCAGGGCTGGATGAACGAGCTTAGATATCCGGATGAGCTGGTGCGCCATAAGATACTGGATATTGTGGGCGACCTGCGGTTGGCTGGCTTTATAAAGGGGCATATTGTTGCTGTAAAATCCGGTCATTCCCTAAACACGACTATGGCCAAGAAGTTGTATGAAGCATTTTGTAAATGATAAAAAGGAAGAAGGTATTTTTTTATGGTATTGGAGATAGACGAGATTAAGAAAATTTTGCCGCACAGAGCTCCTTTTTTGCTGGTAGATCGGATTATTGAGATTGACCCATTCAAGTCAGCAACCGGAATCAAGAATGTAACCTATAATGAGCCACAGTTTCATGGCCATTTTCCGCACAAGGCAATTATGCCGGGAGTATTGATTTTGGAAGCCATGGCCCAGGTAGGGGGTATTGCTATGCTTTATCCGGAGGAAAACCGGGGAAAGATTGCCCTCTTTGGCGGTATGGACAATATCAAGTTCAAGAAAATGGTAATACCAGGTGATCAGCTGGTGATGAAGGCTGAATTGATGAAGGTTCATGGTGATTATGGCCGTTTGCACGCAGAAGCATTTGTTGATGATGTTTTTGCTGCTCAGGGCGATTTTACCTTTGCTTTGCAGCGCCCGGAGGAATAAATTAGATAAATTAGCTAGATAAATAGAGGAATGTTTAGTATTTGCCCCCAAAACGGTCAAATTTGGCCTAAAATCAGGTGTAGCTGATGCAGTGTATATTATTATTATATATTAGAGTATGTATAGACTGTGGGGCATACTAAAGGAGTGTAGTTTTATGACAGATAGCAAAAATTCTGTTGCAGATATACATCAATTTGCCGTGGTTCATCCCAAGGCAAAGCTGGGGAAGAATGTAAAAATTGGTCCTTTTACGGTTATCGGTGAAAATGTGGAGATCGGTGACGGTACTGAAGTGGGACCTAGTGTAGTTATTACTGGCTGGACCAAAATTGGCAAGGATTGCCATATATTTCAGGGGGCATCCATCGGTGAGGAGCCACAGGATCTGAAATTCAAGGGTGAACGCAGCTATGTGGAGATTGGTGACCGCACCAAGATTCATGAATTTTGTACCATTCACCGGGCCTGTGGTGAGGAAGAGGTAACCCGTATTGGCGATGACTGCCTGTTGATGGCCTATGTTCATGTAGCCCATAACTGTGTGCTGGGTGACCATGTTATCATGGCTAATGCCGCTATGGTGGCCGGTCATGTGGTAATTGAGGATAAAGCTGTTGTGGGCGGCATGGCCGGTGTACATCAGTTTGTTCGGATTGGCCGTAATTCTATGGTGGGCGGTATGTCCAGAAATATTCATGATATTGTTCCGTTTACCATTGTGGAAGGTTCGCCGGCAGCGGCTTGTGGCCTTAACAGCGTAGGTATTTCCCGTTCGGGGATATCCATAGAATCAAGAAAGAAAATTAAACAGGCATATAGACTGCTGTACCGTTCCGGTCTTCGGCTGGAGGATGCGATAAGTGCCATTGAGGAACAGGTGGAATCCTGCGAAGAAGTAGAGCATATGCTGGAATTTTTAAGGAAAGCAGACCGGGGAATTTGTCGGCCTAACGCCAGACATAATTCCAAAGCTTCGGATGAAGCAGAGGATTGATTGTCGGAGGATGAATATGGAAAAGATAGGGCTGTTGGCCGGAGTTGGCCGTTTGCCAGTAGAATGTGCAATGGCAGCCAAGGCCATGGGCTATGAGGTATATGCAGTTGGTTTAATTCCAGGTGTTGACGAGGATTTAAAAAGCTGTACAGCTGGTTATAAGGATATAAGTATTGCCCAGCTGCAGGCGATTATAGATTATCTCAAGGAAAATGGGGTAACGAAGGTTACCATGCTGGGAAAGGTTACCAAGGAAATCTTGTACAGTGGTCAGCATGTACAGCCAGATTTGCGGATGCTTTCCCTTATTTTTACTTTGCCGGACCGGAAGGACGATACCCTGATGCTGTCCTTTGTGGCCGAATTGGCCAAGGATGGATTGGAAGCATTGGATCAGACTGCCCTGATAAAGCCGTTGATGCCGGCAAAAGGGGTTTTGACCAAACGCCAGCCAACCGAAGATGAGCTTAAGGATATGAAGTTTGGAATGGAAATGGCCAGAGAAATTGGTCGCCTTGATGTGGGGCAGACGGCTGTGGTGAAACAGTTGGGCGTAATGGCGCTTGAGGCAATAGAGGGAACCGATGCCTGTATCCGTCGAGGAGGGGAATTGGCCCGGGGTGGCGCAGTAGTGGCCAAGGTTGCCAAGCCAAAACAGGATTTGCGGTTTGATGTTCCTGCGGTTGGTATGACCACTATTGAAAGTATGATTGCGGTGGGAGCCAAGGCTTTGGTTATTGAAGCTGGCCGGACTTTGCTGGTGGATAAAGACCGGGTTATTGAGTTGGCTGATGCCAATGATATAACTATTGCCGTAATGGAGTAAAATTTTATGAAAATATTTGAGAAAGGGGCTGAGTAATCCAGTCCCTTTCTTGTGCGTTGAAGCGAAATGTGAGATAATAGAGTGTACGATTATGTTTGAAGGAGGACAGCAGGATGAAAATAATGTTTTCAGCAGGCGAGCCCTCCGGAGATTTGCACGGCGAAAGCTTGGCTAAGGCCATTTTGGCTCAGGATCCGGCGATTCAGCTGGTGGGTTTTGGCGGCGAAAAAATGGCGGCGGCGGGCATAAGGCTTTGTGCTGATATGAAAGAATACAGTGTCATGGGAGTCTGGGAGGTTATAAAAAATCTCCGCAAGATTTTTGAGCTGTTGGATAAATTGACTGAGTTTATGCGACAGGAAAAACCGGACTTGCTGGTGCTGATTGATTATCCGGATTTTAATTGGCGCTTGGCCAAACGAGCCAAAGCTATGGGGATACCGGTGTTTTCGTACATTCCACCATCGGCCTGGGCATGGCGTAAAGGGCGGGCCAGGAAATGTGGAGCTATTGCTGATGAACTGGCGGCTATTTTTCCTTTTGAATTGCCGGTATATGAAGCGGCCGGAGCGAATATTTCTTTTAACGGGAACCCATTGCTTGATACTGTGAAGCCATCTATGTCTCAGGAGGAAGCCCGCCAATTTTTTAAAGTCACGCCTGGAGCTTCGCCGGTAGTATTATTGCCGGGAAGCCGCAAACATGAAATAACACAGCTTCTGCCACCGATGTTGGCGGCGGCAGAGCTTTTGCAAAAAGATAATAATCGGCTGGAATTTTATTTGCCGGTGGCACCGGGGATCAGCCGACAGCTGATTGAAGCCATTGTAAGCAGATATAATGTTGATATCCATTATACTCAGGATAACACCTATGATTTGATGAATATTGGCTTGTTTGCTCTGGCTACCTCCGGGACGGTGGTAATGGAGGCGGCCATTATGGGGTTGCCATGTGTGTGCTTGTACCGTATGGCGGCGTTGTCTTACGCTATTGGCAAATTGCTGGTGGACATTGATTTTTTCACTTTGCCGAATATTTTGGCCGGCCGGGAGGTTCAAAAGGAGCTCCTTCAGTCAGAGGTCACTGGCACCCGGATTTTTGAAGAGGCAAGAAAATATTATGCTGATGCCGATTATCGTCCGACAGTAGTCCAGGGACTTAAGGAAGCCGTTGCGAAGCTGGGGGAACCGGGGGCGGCTGTCCGGGTAGCAGCAAGAATTATAGCGGCGGCTAAGAAATATGGTAAAGCCGGCCGGGAGGGAACTGAATGAAGAATTATAAGCGGTTGCTTATGTATATAAAACCGTATATTAAACGATTGGTGCTGGCCGTGTTCTGCATTATTATGGCAGCTGGAGCCAATCTGTATTTGCCTTGGATTATCAAGGATATGATTGACAAGGTGCTTATGGACCGGGATATGTATATGCTGAACCTGATTGCCATAGGCATTTTGGTGGTTATGTTTATACGGGGAGTATTCTATTATGGGCAGAGTTACCTGGTTTCCTATGTGGGTGAGCGGGTAATTATTGATGTCAGAAGTATTCTTTTCAAGAAGTTTCAGAATATGCCCTTATCCTATTATGATAAACAGCAGACCGGTACGGTGATGAGTTATATTACCAATGATGTGGCGGCCATGCAGAATGCTATCGTAAATAACCTTATTGAGATGGTTACTGAGTCGTCTATATTGGTTGGTTCGCTGGTGATGATGGTGTATTTGGACTGGCGGCTAAGTTTATTGACTTTGATGACCATTCCGCTGGTCGGGTATGCCATGAAGATTTTTGGCCGCAAGCTGAAGTCCTCCGGTACGCTTATACAGGAGCGAATGGCGGATATTACCTCCATGCTGCAGGAAAGTATTTCCGCTATCCGGGTTGTGAAGTCATTTGTGCGTGAAGCCTATGAAATCAATCGTTTTGAACATCAAAACATTTTAAACTTTCAGGCGGCAATGAAAAATGTCAAGCTGATGAGCCTGTTGACTCCAACGGTGGAATTTTTGGCTGCTGTTGCAGTGACATTTATCGTGTGGTTCGGTGGCTATGAGGTAGTCAATGAAACAATTACTGCCGGTGAATTGGTGGCTTTTTTGACTTATGCGGTCAATTTGGCAAATCCGGTAAAACGATTGAGCCGGGTGTATGGTGCGATTCAGAAAGCCATGGCGGCGGCTGACCGGGTATTTGATGTCATGGATATGGACGAGAAAATTAAGGATGCGCCTGATGCCAAGGAATTGCCGGCGATTGAGGGGCGGGTAATATTTGATAATGTTACTTTTTCCTATAAGGAAGGGCAGGCGGCTCTGTCCAATGTCAGTATCCAGGCTGAGCCGGGGCAGATGATTGCCCTGGTAGGACCAAGCGGCAGCGGCAAGTCCACTATCGCTAATCTTATTCCAAGATTTTATGATATTGATTCCGGCAGTATAAGCATTGATGGCTATGATATCCGTGAGGTTACCACCAATTCCCTCAGAGAGCAGATTGGGCTGGTACCACAGGAAACTATGCTGTTCAGTACTACCGTAATGGAAAATATCCGCTATGGCCGGCTGGATGCCACTGATGAAGAAATTATTGCGGCGTCCAAGGCAGCCAATGCTGATGAGTTTATTCGGGAATTGCCGGAAGGCTATGAAACAAAAATCGGTGAGCGGGGGTTAAATCTGTCTGGTGGTCAGCGACAGCGTTTGGCTATTGCCCGGGCAATTTTAAAAAATCCACGGGTATTGATTTTAGACGAGGCCACTTCGGCTTTGGATACTGAAAGTGAAAAGATTGTGCAGGATGCTCTGGACAAGCTGATGGAAGGGCGGACATCCTTTGTAATCGCCCATCGGCTGTCCACAATTTTCAATGCCAATCAGATTTATGTAGTAGAGAATGGCCATGTAGTTGAACATGGCACCCATGAAGAGCTGTTAAATCAAAATGGTTTGTACAGCAATCTCTATAATATACAGTTCCGTAATAACAACGCCTAAGCGAGGAGAAAACATTACATGCTGCGTTTAGTGTACCATATAGCGGCCATACTGGCGGTCATATTGTTTACGCCGGTATTCTGCGTTCGGGCTGTCCGGGAAAAGGGCTTTGTTCAGCGAATAAAGCAACAGCTTGGTTTTTTGCCAAAGCATGCCCTGGATAAGGTGGCCCGGAAAAATTGCATATGGGTTCATGCTGCTTCTGTCGGAGAAATTGTGGCGGCCAGTCCGCTGATAACGGAATTCCACAAGAAATTTCCGCAAAGCCCAATACTGGTATCCGTCTTTACCAGCAGTGGCTACGAAATGGCCAATCGGATTATCAAGGATGCGGACAGTATCATTCATTTTCCGTTTGACTTGCCGTGGCTTTCGGCCAATTTGGTGTATCGGGTGCGTCCAAGAGTGTTTATGCCGGTGGAAACAGAGCTTTGGCCAAACTTCCTCCGGGCTTGCAAGAAACTGGATATACCGGTACTGATGGTAAATGGCCGTATTAGTGACAAGAGCGTTAAACGGTATCGTTATTTATACAGCCTGTGGGATGAGATATTAAGCTCTATTAAGGTGTTTGCCATGCAGTCCAAGGTTGATGCGGACAATATCCTTAAATTAGGGGCTGATCCGGCACTGGTGACGGTGACCGGCAATACCAAGTTTGACCAGACATATACCAATGTCAGTGAGGCGGAAAAGCACAACCTTCTGTTGGAGCTGGGGCTTGGTGATAATCAGGGCGTATTTTTGGCCGGCTCCACCCATAAAGGGGAAGAAGAGCATGTTTTAAAGGCTTATAATGATATTAAGCGGGTATTTCCAGAGGCTAAGCTGGTGATAGCACCCCGCTCCGTACTAAGAACTAATGCAATTCTTGATTTGTGTGATCAATATTGCTTTACCGCAGTTACTCGAACCCAGCTGCAGGAACAATATTCTACCGGTCATGATGTGGTTATTTTAAACACCATTGGCGAGCTGGGGAAAATGTACAGTGTGGGTGATGTGATTTTCGTTGGGGGGAGTCTGATACCCCACGGGGGGCACAATATACTGGAACCGGCGGCCCATGGCAAGGCTATCATCGTGGGACCGAATATGTTCAACTTCAAGGATACCCATGTACTGTTCAAAAATCGTAATGCCGTTGTAACAGTAAAAAATGGGGCCGATTTGGCAAAGGAAGCCCTGAAGCTTTTCCAGGATGATGATGAACGCCATCGCATGGAGGAAGAGACTCTGGCCATTTGCCGGGAAAACCGGGGAGCGGCGGAACGCACGGCAGATATTCTCAATGACCTTTTGATTAAGGTGGAGCAGAATAAGGTTAAAGCCACTGACAAGCTGGAAAACTTTCAGACATATTTCATGCAGCTTGTTCACAATAAAGAACCACAGGGGTTGCTTACCCGTGGTATTGTCATTATATTGTATTTGTTGTCCCATGTGTACAGCGTGCTGGTTAACTTAAAGCTTGATTGCTATAAATTTGGGATAATCCAGAGCAAAAAATTGGATTGCTTTGTGATAAGCCTGGGTAATATCACCGTAGGTGGTACAGGTAAAACTCCGACAGCGCAGCATCTGGCCAAGTATATCCGTGATTTGGGTTACCGGGTGGTAATTCTCAACCGTGGGTATCGGGCCAAATGGCAAGGCGAGGTTGGGTTGGTGTCGGATGGAAAACACATTTATATGGAAGCAGATCAGGCCGGCGATGAGGCTTATATGTTGGCTAAGCATCTGCCGGAGGTTCCGGTGCTGATAGGGCCGGACCGGTCCAAAACTGGACAATATGCTGTGGAACATTTTGGGGCCGAAGTTGCCATCCTGGATGATGGCTTCCAGCACTGGAAGCTGAAGCGGGATGTTGATGTGGTGCTGATTGACTCAGTAAATCTCTTCGGCAATGGCTATGTGCTGCCACGGGGGACTCTTAGAGAGCCAATAACTCATCTGGAGCGGGCTGATGTATGCCTTATGACAAAGGTGGATCAGGGTCTGCCAGGATTTAACAAGTATATCCGGGATCAGATTGCCAAATATGGCAGTAATCCAATTGTAGTGGAAAGTATCCATCATCCTCAGTCCTGTATTGAGTTGTGTGATTGGAAACGGAATATTGCCGATGAGGGGATGCCGATTTCCACCATTAAGGGGAAAAAGGTTGTAGCCCTGTCAGCTATTGGTAATCCTACTTCTTTTGAGCAGACGGTTTGCAGTACCGGGGCTGAAATAATTGAAAGCTTCCGGTTCCCGGACCATCATGAGTATACTCAGGAGGAAATGGTGGATGCCATGGAGCAGGCGGTCCGTCAGGGGGCTGAGGCCATTGTCACTACTGAAAAAGATGCGGTAAAGCTGCCAATGGAATTTTTGGCGGCTGTGCCGGAGGAAAGGGCTATTCCTGTATATATTCTAACTGTTGAAGTGGTATTGCAGGATGGCAAGAATGAATTTGAACAGCTGCTGAAGGATAAACTGGCGCAGCGTAAACAGAAAGGCTGATTATTATGAATACACTTTGCGTTATTCCAGCCCGGTTTGCATCGACCCGGCTTCCGGGGAAACCACTGGCTGATATAGCCGGCAAGCCTATGATAGTCCGTGTCTATGAGCAGGCGGCCAAAGCTACCAGGCTTACTGGGGTTATTGCGGCGGTGGATGATCAGCGGGTCTATGATGCGGTTGTACAGAATGGCGGAAACGCAATGATGACAGCCAAGGACCATCCCACCGGAACAGACCGTCTGGCGGAGGTGGCAGCTGCCCATCCGGAAGCAGAGCTAATCATAAATGTGCAGGGGGATGAACCTATGATAGAGCCAGCTCTCATCGATGAACTGGCCGCGTCCTTTGATGATGATCCTGAGCTGCAGATGGCCACGGTAATGTCACCTATGGCCAATCAGGCTGATATCGATAATCCAAATAATGTAAAAGTAGTAACGGACAAGAAAGGCTATGCGCTGTATTTTTCCCGTTCGCCATTGCCATATTTCCGGGAAAAGACCGGAATGGCGGTTTATAAGCATATCGGAATTTACGCCTATAAGCGGGAGTTCCTGCTCAATTATGCCAAAATGGCCCCAACGGAACTGGAACAGACCGAGTCGCTGGAGCAGCTGCGGGCCTTGGAAAATGGGTATAAAATTAAGGTTATTAAGACTGATTTCCATTTTGTTGGAGTGGATACACCAGCCGATTTGGAAGCAGTGAATAAAGCATACAAAAATGGTTTAAATGGGCCGAAGGCCTAGGAAGGTGGGTACGCATTATGAATACTGTTCAGGTGGGAAATTTTGAAATTGGTAATGGCAAACCATTGGCCTTGCTGGCTGGTCCATGCGTTTTGGAGGGGTTGGACCGTTGCCTGATGATTGGCCGCACTATCAAGGAAATCACCGGACGCCTGGGAATACCATATGTATTCAAGGCATCCTTTGATAAGGCTAACCGGTCCTCTTTTAATGGCTTCCGTGGTCCTGGACTGAAAAAAGGATTGGAAATGCTGCAGACTATTAAGGACGAGCTGCAGGTTCCTATTGTGACTGATGTCCACACGGAAGAACAGGTAAAGCCGGTAGCTCAGGTAGCTGATATCATTCAAATACCAGCTTTTCTGTGCCGTCAGACCGACCTGCTTTACGCTGCAGCCAAGAGCGGTGCGGTAGTGAATGTCAAAAAGGGTCAGTTTATGGCACCGGGAGATATGCGCAATGTAGTGGATAAGCTTCATGAAGGAGGCTGTTCCCAGATTATGTTGACTGAACGGGGGGCAACCTTTGGCTACAATAATCTGGTAGTAGATATGCGTACATTCCCTATAATGAGATCCTTTGGTTATCCTGTAGTATTTGATGGTACCCACAGTGTACAGCTGCCAGGTGGAGCTGGCACCTGCTCAGCGGGCAATCGGGAATATGTACCGCATTTGGTCCGGGCCGCAGTAGGTGCTGGAGTGGATGCACTTTTCATGGAGGTTCACGATAATCCGGAAGAGGCGCTGTGCGATGGACCTAATATGGTTTATCTGGATAAGCTGGAAGACCTGTTAAAGAGTGCTATTGCTATTCATGACATTGTAAGAAAAGAGTTATAACGAAGTGAAGATGTCCCCCTCCTCTTTAGGTGGGGGTGAAAACAAACTACAACAGGTGGTGAGCATATCTCCCACCTCGTTGAAACGCTAATTGGAAGATTTTTCTTCTGAAAAAAGAAAAATTTGAACAATGGCGTTATAATAAATCGAGGGAGTCAGACTGATGATAAAAGATTCGGCGATTCAGACTCTGCGTATTGAGGCTGATTCAGTTATAAAGCTGATTGATCATGTAGATGACGAATTTGAAAAAGTAGTACAGTGCATTTTGGATTGCCATGCCAGAGTAATTATTACCGGTATGGGTAAATCAGGGCATGTAGGAAGAAAAATTGCGGCCAGTCTGGCCAGCACCGGTACACCGGCTTTCTTTATGCACCCAGCCGAGGCCTTTCATGGTGATTTGGGAATGGTAACGGCTGATGATGTGGTTATTGCCATTTCCAACAGCGGTGAAAGTGCGGAGGTTGTGAATATTTTACCGGTTATTAAGCGGATTGGGGCTAAGATCGTGGCGATGTCCGGCCGACGGGAGTCTTCTCTCGGACGAAATGCCGATTATTTTGTGGATGTCAGTGTGGAGAGAGAAGCTTGTCCATTGGGGTTGGCACCTACTGCCAGCACTACGGCAACCTTGGCCATGGGAGATGCCATTACGGTGGCGCTGCTGGAGGCAAGAAATTTCACCAAGCAGGATTTTGCCCTGTTCCATCCGGGTGGTTCCTTGGGACGAAAATTGTTGCTTACCGTGGAAAATGTTATGCATAGTGGTGAGGATAATCCAATTATTCACTACAGCGCAACAGCCAAGGAGGCACTCTTTATGATGACGGACAAGGGGCTGGGTGCTACCTCAGTGGTGGATGATGATGGCAATTTCATCGGTTTGGTGACTGATGGTGATATTCGACGGGGGTTGGCCAAGGGCAGTCAGTTCCTGGATGAATCAGTAGATAAGCTGATGACCAGAAATCCACAGACTATAGCCAAGGAACAGTTGGCGGCTTCGGCCCTGAGTATTATGGAGAAACACAAGCCACGGCCAATCACCGTGTTGCCGGTGGTGGATACTGACAATAAACCAGTTGGAATTGTTCATCTTACTGATTTGCTGCGGCAGGGAGTAGTATGAGATGATTGCTGAAGACAATGCTGTACAGGCGGCCAGACGGGTAAAAATGGTTGTTTTTGATGTAGATGGAACGCTAACCGATGGTCATATCTACATGGGAAACGATGGAGAGGCAATGAAGTCCTTTTCAGCCAGAGATGGCATGGGTATTGCTTTACTGCATAAGGCTGGACTAAAGAGTGCCATCATTACCGGTCGTAAGTCAAAAATTGTAGAAAACCGGGCTAATGAATTGAAAATTTCAGCCATTTGGCAGGGCTGCAGCGATAAGCGGCAGGCCTACATTGAGCTGAAGGAAAAATTTTCTCTGACAGATGCGGAAGTAGCTTATGTTGGGGATGATTTAAATGATTTGCCACTACTTTTGCAGGCGGGCTTAAGCTGTGCCGTGGGTGATGCCATGGAAGAAGTAAAGCAGCACGCGGCAATAATTGCTGACCATAATGGTGGTAATGGAGCGGTGCGGGATATCATCGAGTATATCCTAAAACAACAGGGAAAATGGGATTCACTGGTGGAAAGCTTCGTGGCAAAACCAAGGGTTGATGAATTGACCCAATAAGTATATTCTTTTGGTGGGGGATATTTATGGTATATAAACTTCTGATGTTTTTGAGCTGGGTAGCCTGTCGGACCCCATACAGTCTCTTGATGAAGGCTGGCAGTGGTCTGGGAAAATTATATTACAAGTTCATAAAAAAACAGCGCAATCTGGCGATAAAACAGATGAGGGAATCTTTGAAGATTGATGAGGCGGAAGCCCAAAGGCTGGTGAGGGAATCCTTCATTAACATGGGAAAAAATTTCATGGAAGTTTTATATATGCCGGCGCTTAACAAGGAAAATTTCACCAAACATATTGAGGTTATAAATCTGGATACTATGAAGGCAGCCCTGGCTGAAAAGCGGGGAGTGGTGGTATTGACCGGGCATGTAGGTAACTGGGAATGGCTGTCAGCCGCGTTCACCATGAATGATTTGCCGGTAAGTGCTATTGCCAAGCAACAGCCTAATATGGATTATACCAATGCCCTGAATGATTTGCGGGCGACTATTGATGTGGAGATTTTCTCCCGGGGGACCAGTGAGCTGCTGTCGGCCGCCAAGGCCTTGAAGAAAGGCCGTATTTTAGGATTTTTGGCGGATCAGGACGCCGGTCCTGGCGGAGCATTTATTGAGTTTTTAGGGAAGACGGCTTCTACGCCCATGGGGGCAGCGGTGTTTGCCAAGAAATTCAACTCACCGATAATTCCTGCTTTTATTCTGCGACAGCCGGACGGACACCACAAGGTGCTGGTGGGGGATATTCTCCGTTATGAAGATACTGGCGATGCGGATAAAGATTTATTTAATCTGACTTACAAGATGACCAAGATATTGGAAAAGGTTATTCTGGACAATCCGACTCAGTGGCTATGGTTCCAAAAACGGTGGAACACTCCGCCGGAGCAACGGGTTCAGAAGCATCACACGGTAAAGACAGAGGTAAGTGCGAATGAGTAAAAAAGGAAAGGCTATAGTGGCCATTTCTTCAGTACTGCTGGTAATACTGATTGTTTGGGCAGTTACCAATATTCCGAACGGGCCTCAGAATGAGCCGGCTCCATTGGACCAACGGGTGGTTAGCTTTGATGGCAATACCATCAGTCAGGAAAAAGATGGACGAATATTGTGGACAATTAAGGCTGAAGATATTGAAATGGATATAGATACCAAGAATGCGTCCCTCACAAATGTGAAGGCAACCTTCAATTTTGAGGATGGACGCACTGTGGAGTTGACGGCTCCCAAGGCAACCTATGAAGATAAAACTCATCATCTGATTGTGGTGAATGGGGTTGCCGGTAAAAGCAGTGACGGAGGTAAATTCTCCTGCCAGGAAGTGGAATGGCTCCCGGCAGAAGATACCCTGGCGATGAAGGGGGATGCCCGGCTGGAATACGAAAAAGAACATGTTAAGGCGACGGCTGACCGAATAGAGAGCAGTAACGGCTTTAAAAAATTTAAGGCGGTTGGCGGGGCTCATTTTGAGAAAGGAAATTAAGCCATGAAAATCAGGACTAACATAAAAAAAGCAATTATTTTAGCAGGTATTACCACTATCGCCATTTCCGGAACGATTTTTGCTGCACCGGATGCATCTCAGGAAAAGACCAGCCTTGATGCTGAAGTGGTAGAATATGATATGAATACCGGCATGGCCACGGCCAGCGGCAATGTTATCATGATTAAGGGTGAAGCCAGGGTTACCGGTGATTATGCGGAGTTTGATGTCAATAATAAGGACGGCAAGGTGTCCGGTAATGTGGTTGCCACCAAGGAAGATATGCGGGTAACAGCGGATTTGGTGTCAACTGACGGCAGCAACCATATTATTGCTGTAGGTTCTGTAAACGGGACCAAGGCG
The DNA here is from genome assembly GCA_902786545.1 of uncultured Anaerovibrio sp. Lineage (GTDB taxonomy): Bacteria > Bacillota > Negativicutes > Selenomonadales > Selenomonadaceae > Anaerovibrio. The sequence goes on along the minus strand of CADACU010000001.1, from coordinate 63,734 downwards.
GATAAGCACTTTTCCGGCCCCCAGGTGGAATATTTTGATACAAACCAGTATGTCCTTATTCCATCCGGTGGAACCATTTCGTCCATAGATGGAACCTTTACGGCAGATTATATGGAAGGCTATATGATGAATGACCGGATTATTGGCAAGGGCAATGCTCATATGGAAAGCCCAAAGAATAATCTGGAAGCCGGCGGTGATCAGGTGGATTATTTTGGCGGCGAAAACGGTAAGGCAGTGCTCACGGGCAATGCTTGGGCTGTGCAGGATAACAACACCTTAAAGAGCAATAAATTGACCGTATTTTTGGCTGAAGATGGAAAATTGAAGGCCAAATAATGAGGATTTACATAGATGTTTTGGAGGGCTGATCAATGCATATTGAGGCCAGGAATTTAGTTAAGACATACAAGAAGCGAAATGTAGTGGACAATGTTTCCCTGAAGGTTTACAAGGGGGAAATTGTGGGTCTTTTGGGACCAAATGGCGCCGGAAAGACCACCACATTTTATATGATTGTGGGATTGGAAAAGCCGACTGCCGGTGAGGTTTTTTTGTCGGAAATTCCTATAGGAGATTTGCCCATGTATCGACGGGCTAAGCTGGGAATCAGCTATCTGGCCCAGGAGGCATCAATTTTCCGAAATCTCACTGTTGAAGAAAATATAATGGCAATTTTGGAAGCCAGTATAAAGGACAAGGATGAACGGAAAAAACGGGTGAAGCAGCTGCTGGAAGAATTTCATGTTTCCCATGTTATTGACCGGCTGGGAACCGAGCTGTCCGGTGGCGAGCGGCGCCGGGTGGAAATCGCTCGTTGCCTGGCCTTGGAGCCACAGTTTATTCTGTTGGATGAGCCGTTTGCCGGAGTTGACCCTTTGGCCGTGGCCGATATTCAGGGGATTATCAAATACCTGCAAAAGCGGGGAATGGGTATTCTCATCACTGACCATAATGTGCGGGAAACCTTGCATATAGTGGATCGGGCCTATATTCTGAATAATGGTAAAATCCTTCTTGAAGGAGACAGTCAGACTATTGCCAACAGCGAGCTTGCCAAGAAATTCTATCTTGGTAAGGACTTTAAACTATAGAGGTAATGCGGATGCGTATTAGAATTTTAGATATATACATACTAAAAGAGGTTTTTAAGACCTTTATATTTGGCATCTGTGCCTTTTCAGCCGTATTTATCGGCTCTGGAACTTTGTTCCGTATCGCACAGTATGTAACGGAATATGGTGCATCGCTGGCTTCAGTGGCGAAGATTTTTGTTCTGAGTTTGCCTGGTGTTGTGATTTGGACTTTCCCTATGTCCATGCTGTTGGCCAGTCTTTTAACTATTGGACGATTGTCCGGAAATAGTGAAATAACGGCCATGAAGTCCTGTGGCATCAGCTTTTACCGCATTGCTATGCCGGCTATCGCTTTGGGGGCAGTGGTGAGTGTTTTTGCCATTGGCTTTAATGAATATGTGGTGCCATGGTCCAATGAAGCGTACAGCAATGTACTGAATTACGAAATAAAAGGCAATTTGGCTCCTCAATCCCAGGAGCACATCATTATAAAGGAAATCCGTGAAGGCACGATTCAGCGGTTGATTTATGCCCGTCAGTATGAGGCCGATACAAACACCATGTATGGAATTTCCATGCAGGCCTTTGAGGAGGGCAATTTATCCCATGTGGAAAATGCTGAATATGCTAAGTGGCAGAACAACCAATGGACAATGTATTCTGGGATTATTTATGATGTATCCAAGGGGGAAACGCATCACACCATGCATTTTAATTCCCAGGTATTGCCAATCAATCAGAGTCCAAATGAGATAATCCGCTCCCAAAAGAAGCCGGAGGAGATGTCCATGAAGGAACTGAAGGCACAGATTGAGATTATGCGGGCCCAGTATGTTAACACCTCTAAGCTGGAAGCAGAGCTTTATCAACGGGTAACTATACCGATGGCCAGCTTGATATTTACATTGGTGGCTATCCCATTGGGAATGCAGCCAAATAGAAACAGCTCGTCGCGTGGATTTGTCATTAGTATAATAATTATTTTCATTTATTATAGTCTTATGACCATGGCCGGAGCCATAGCACAGAGTGGCACGGTGGATCCTATGTTGGCAGTATGGTTGCCTAATATTATAGGATTGTTGGCAGGCTGCTGGCTGATGCACAGGGCAGCACGATAAGATATTTGTTTAGCGAGGAGGAGTGACTCTGCATGTATGGTCTGTTTTTGATTATGGTTCTGGTTGTTACAGGTGGAGCCATTGCTTTTATCGGTGACCGGCTGGGGTCAAGAGTCGGCAAGAAAAAGCTGACCATGTTTGGCCTTAGACCGAAATATACATCTATTTTGGTAACAATATTGACCGGTATAAGCATTACCACCGTAACTTTGGCGGTAATGACTACAGTGTCGGAAAATGTACGGACAGCTTTGTTCGGCATGGAACAACTGCGATATTCCATGGCAGAAGCGGAGCAGCGCCTGTCAACCGCCTCCAGAGAACTGGAGCAGGCCAAGGCAGAGCAAAATAAAACCAACGAAGAATTAAAAGAAACTCAGGCAGCGGTAGAAAAGCTTAATGCCCAACGCAATGCACTTGAACAGCGCGCTGTGGAGTTGCAGCGGGGCAACAGTCTTTTGGAAGTAGCCAATAACGAGCTTACGGAAAAAAATCACTCCCTGTCGGAAAACAATTCCAAGCTGGAGGAAAGTAACAGCAAGCTGATGGAAGGTAATGCCAAGCTGGTGGAGGCCAACAAGCAGCTGGAAGTCAGCAACGAAAATCTGGCCACCGGTATACAGATTATGCGGGAAGGCGATATAACCTTCCGGGCCGGTGAAGTATTATCCAGTGGTGTGGTAAAAGCTGGCCGTCGTGAAGAAGAGATCTTAGGTGATTTGCAGATGTTGACGGAAATCGCCCGTAACAATATTTCCCGTCGACTGGGAGACGAGGCTACTGAGGAAGAAAAGCAGATTTGGGTATTGGAATCCGAATATGAACGAGCTGCCAAAGTGATTTCTACCAGCAAGGATGATGTGATTGTCCGCGTTATTTCCATTGGAAATATGGTGAGGGGTGAAAGCGTTAGAACGGTGCTACAGCTGTTCCGCAACCGTAAGGTTTTTGATGACGATGAGCTGATTGCTACAAGTAATATCAATGTGGATATAAACAATGAGGAAGAAGTTGATGGGGCAATTACTTCATTCCTGCGGGAAGTAAACGGCATTGCCACTCGCAAAGGAATGCTGCCGGACCCGATTTCCGGTAATGTTGGTGTGATTGATGGAGAAGAAATTTACAAGGTAATTGATGAATTGCATCATAATAACGGCAAGGCGATGATTTATGCCTATTCCAAGGGAACCTGTGAGGTGTTTGGCCCATTACGCCTGCGCCTGAAGGTGATTGGTTCCAGAGGACTGTTTTAACAATTTCTAGTAAATCTAAAGCAAGTATTTCGATCTAGTCTGTGACAAATAAGGGGTAATTAGATGGATAACATCATAGCTGTTGACCCGGGACGGGATAAGTGTGGGGTTGCGGTGTTGGACCCGTCAGGAACGGTGCTTTATCAGAAGGTTGTAAAAACTGATGATCTTATGAAGATTATCGGGGAGCAGTTGGAAGCCTGCGGGGCGTCTGCTCTGGTAATTGGGAATGGCACCACCAGCCAGACTGCGCAGACAGAAATAGAGAAAAATTATCCAAAGCTGGAGCTGGTGGAGGTGGATGAGTATTATACCACCCAGCTGGCCCGGCAGGAATATTGGAAGGCAAAACCGCCTAAGGGGTGGCGGAAGCTTTTGCCAACCAGTATGCAGGTGCCGCCAGAGCCGGTGGATGATTTTGTGGCAATTATTTTGGCAAGGCGTTTCTTGTCAGATCGAAGGGGAGAATAAAATGGGAGAAACACAGGAAAGACCGGAATGGAATGACTATTTTTTGGATATTGCCAAAGCAGTGGGGCGCCGGTCCACTTGCCTCAGACGAAGATATGGGGCTATTATTGTCAAGGATAAGATAATTGTCAGCACTGGCTATAATGGAGCTCCCCGGGGGGAGGCCAACTGTATTGATACCGGCATGTGCGAAAGGCAGCGTCTGGGTATAAAGCCGGGACAAAACTATGAGCTATGTGTAGCAGTACATGCTGAGCAAAATGCTATTATCAATGGCGATCCCGAAAAGATGAAGGGGGCTACAGCCTATATTGTGGGCTATAATGCGGATGGCACCCTGGCCTCCGGCAAGCCATGCCTGTTATGTCGCCGAATGCTCAGAAATGCCATGCTTGATAAGGTGATTTATTTGGAACCGGATGGTTCCACTGTTGAGGTTGAGCCGAAGGATATTAAGTGATAACACTATATTGACAATGCTTTCACACTGATGTAAAATCGGTATGGTCTTGAGAAAGCAGGTGAATTATATGCCGAATTTTATTTGGGCATTATTGATTGCATTAGTTGTTTCGTTGGTAATTACACCGTTTGTTATATTGTTTGCCGACAAAACTGGTGCATTGGACGCTCCGGATGCCAGAAAAGTACATCAGAAGCCAATACCACGAATTGGTGGCATTGGAATATATCTGGCCTTTATGGCTGGTACTTTGTTTGCATTGGATTTGAATTTATTGCCAGACGATGTGCGAACCGGGGTTATCGGGTTACTGGTCAGCAGTTCCCTGATAGTGTTGTTGGGTATTGTGGATGACTATAAGTGTCTGCCAGCCAAGGTAAAGCTGCTGGGCCAGATAGTGGCGGCTTCTGTGCTGGTTGGTTTTGGAGTGCAGATTGACTTTATAGCCGATCCCTTTGGTGATTATTTTTATTTGGAATATTTTGCCGTTCCAGCTACAATTTTCTGGATTGTGGGATTGACCAACACGGTTAATTTGATTGATGGATTGGATGGTCTGGCCGCCGGGGTGGCGACTATTGCCTCTATTACAATTTTGCTGGTGGCTATTCAGAATGATTTTATGCTGGTTACAATTCTTACCGCGGCCTTGGCTGGAGCCGCTATCGGGTTTTTGCGGTACAATTTCAACCCGGCCAAAATCTTTATGGGAGATACTGGCAGTATGTTTTTGGGCTTTATGCTAGCCGGCATATCGGTCATTGGAGCTGTTAAAAGCGCTGCCACTATTGCTCTGATTGTACCTATTTTAGCTTTGGGCGTGCCTATTATGGATACCTCCTTTGCTATTATCCGTCGTTATCGGGGCGGGGTACCAATCTTTAAGCCTGATAAAGGGCACCTTCATCACAGACTGCTGGATTTGGGGTTCAACCAGAGACAGGCTGTTCTGCTGATGTATGTTATCAGTGCGTTGTTAGGCTTTAGCGCAGTGCTGCTGAACGAGGTTTCCGGTGGCATTGCCATCGCTATTGTTGTTTGTGTATTGTTGGTGGTATTCCTTGGTGCCAAGAAGCTGGGAATTCTTCGGATGAAAAATCCTTGAGATAAAGTAGTTTCAGAATGTAGAAGGGGATAATAATGGGTAAGAAAATAAAAGTTATGACCGTATTCGGTACCCGCCCAGAAGCAATAAAAATGGCTCCGGTTGTACTTGAACTGGCCAAACATCCTGATGAAATCAAGCCAGTGGTGGCAGTAACTGCTCAGCATCGGGATATGCTGGATCAGGTGCTGAATTTGTTTAGTATTAAGCCTGACTATGACCTGGACATTATGGCAGCCGGTCAAACCTTATTTGATATTACATCTCGGGCCATGATGGGGCTGGATAAGGTATTGCAGAAGGAAAAGCCGGACATTGTGCTGGTACATGGTGATACAACTACGACCTTTGCCGGGGCCTTGGCAGCGTATTATCATCAAATCGCTGTTGGTCATGTGGAAGCCGGGCTCAGAACCCATAACAAGTATTCGCCATTTCCGGAGGAAATGAACCGGAAGCTCACTGGCTCCATTGCGGATATGCATTTTGCACCTACCAACACATCGGAAAACAATCTTAAGGCTGAGTCCATTGACACTGAGAAAATCTTTGTCACCGGTAACACGGTTATCGATGCTCTCCATAAGACAGTCCGGGATGATTTTATATTTGAAAACAAAATATTGCAGAATATTGACTATAAAAATAAACGGGTGATTTTGGTTACCACCCATCGCCGGGAAAATTTGGGCGAGCCAATGCGGAATGTCTATAAGGCTCTGCGGCAGCTTACTGAGGAATTCGATGATGTGGAGATTGTATTCCCGGTTCACAAGAATCCAAAGGTCAGGGAAGTGGTCAAGGAGGAATTAGGAGGCCATGATAAGGTGTATCTTATTGACCCAATGGATTATGAGCCATTTGCCAATCTTATGCACCGGGCCTATATGATACTTACTGATTCCGGTGGAGTGCAGGAGGAAGCTCCGGCTCTGGGCAAACCGGTCTTGGTACTGCGGGATACCACTGAGCGGCCTGAAGCCGTGGAGGCTGGTACTGTGAAGCTTATCGGCACAGATGAAAAGGTGGTATACGAGGAAGCCAAGAAGCTGCTGACGGATAGGGCTGAATACAATCGTATGGCCGAAGCCTGCAATCCTTATGGTGATGGACAGGCATCCCGTCGCATAGTGGAGGCCATTCTTTACAAGTATGCCAAAGGACATGCCAAACCAGACCGTTTCGTGGCAAAATAAGCATATATTACAAGGGCACATTGAAATAATCCATATTTCAATGTGTCTTTTTGGTTGTTATAATTTTGATAAGGCAATTATTTTTTACTTATAAAGAGGATTTTTAATTTATTTGTTGTATTTGTAATAGTACAGATAAGTAAAATATTCGAAGGTGCCGGATATGGAAAAAAATTCAGATGTCAGCGGACTGAAGCAGAGCCTGAAGGCCTTTGGCATTTTAGGCAGCATCGGTATATTTTTTGCAGTAGTGATTGGTATATGCATTTTCTTGGGCAGTATGGCAGATGACTGGCTGGGGTTGGAATATGGCGGGAAATTAACTGGTATTATATTGGGGTTTCCTGTAGCTTTTTACTTGACATACAAACAGCTTAAAGAAATAAAATAAATATGCCGTTTTGGTTTGACTATTCAGAAATAATGGTGAAACTTTATAATAGTTTGTGATATAATTACTCTGCATAGGTATTCATTGCTCTATGCAGCAATTATATTATTCAACGAAGACAGGGGAGTTAATCCGCTGTCGGAGGAGAAGTATGCGGGATATTATATTGGCCAATATGGGCAAGATGGTAAAGATGCTGGCAGTGATAACAATTATGGTTATTATTTCTTTGCTGGCATATGAGCAGCTTGGCCTGATTTGTGGTTTGTTTGCCGGTTATCTGTTGGGCTTTGCCTGGTATGGCATTATGCTGGGCCGATTGTGGCGCAGTGCAGATATGACTGTGGCTCAGGCAAAAAGCACAATGGCGGCTGGTCTTATTTTACGACTGATATTGTTGGTAGTGGTTTTTGGCGCAGCTATCCAGATTTCGGTGGAGCAGTTTGTAGCAGTTGTTACAGGCTTTGCCATTATATATGTGCTGGGTATGGTGTTGTTGATTCAGACCAACTATAGCAGATATCTTTAGTGTCCAATGTAGTATCTTATGTATGTGTCTTGGCACATACGCAGTAAAGGGGGTATAGGTTATGCACGAAATCGGTGTTCGCGAAACAGTGCAGTTTGCCGGCCTGACCTTTAATTGGGAAACCCTGGTGATGACCTGGATAAGTATGGGCATTGTTTTATTGATTGCCATACTTGCCACCAGGAACCTCAAAATGGTACCTACTGGTACACAAAACATTGTTGAGGCACTCATCGTGTGGTTGAGAGAACAGGTGGCCACCAATCTTGGGCCTAAGGGAGAGTTCCTTTGCCCGTTGATTGTTACGCTGTTCCTTTTCCTGATTGTAGCCAACTGGCTTGGTCTGGTGCCGACTATGGCATCTCCGACAAACGACCTGAACACCACATTTGGCTTAGCTTTGCTCATTGTGTTGATAGTACATGTATTGGGACTTTATATGAAAGGGATGCATTATGTTAAGCATTTCTTCCAGCCGTTCCCAATATTTGTAGTCATCAATGTTATTGAGGAAGTGGCGAAGCCAATCACCTTGGCCTTCCGTCTATTTGGTAACATTTTGGCAGGTGAAATTCTCATTATTATCCTGCTGAAGCTGGTACCAATCTGGATGCCGATTCCATCAGTTATCTGGCTGGCATTCAGTATATTTATCGGCGGAGTACAGGCATTTATCTTCACAAGCCTTTCCATGGCTTATCTTGCAAACGCAGTTAAGGACAGTGAAGAGTAGTGGCTGATTTCCGGAACAAAAATCGTGACGGGAGCAGCAATTTATCTTTATTACTTTTAAGGAGGATTATCTAATGGAAAATGCAATTATGGTAGCGGCAGCTATGATCGGTGTAGGTATTATTATGGGTTTGGCAGCAGTTGGTGCCGCTCTCGGTGACTCACTGGTAACCAGCAAATTTATTGAAGGTTTGACCCGTCAGCCAGAGGCAAAGAATGCACTCTTTACCAATACCCTTATTTCTGTAGGTTTGATTGAGGCAATGTGTATTATTGCAACCGTTATTGCCCTGATTATGCTGTACGCTAACCCACTCATCAAATAATTTTGTATTTATTGGTGAGGTGATAAGTAGAGGAGGCAATAGAATTGATAGATATTAACGCAACATTACTTGCGCAGATGCTGAACTTCCTTCTCTTGGTTATTCTTCTTCGTGTGTTTGCTTACAAGCCTATCGTAAAAATCCTGAAAGAGCGTGAAGAAAAAATCGCCAACAGTATTAAACAGGCTGATGATGATGCCGCAAAGGCGCAGGCCACCCTGAAGGAATATCAGGACCAGCTGGCCGGAGCCCGTTTGAAGGCACAGGATATTATGGATAAGGCTGAGAAGCGTGCTAACGAGGAGCACGAGACTAGCATCCAGGCAACCAAGTCTGAAATCGAGCAGATGAAACAGGCTGCTCAGCAGGAAATTCAGCGGGAGAGGGCACAAGCTGTTGAAAAGCTCAAGGGCGAGGTTATTGCTTTGTCTGTGGCCGCTGCCGAAAAAATAGTTTCCAAGAAGATAGATGCTAATGAGAACGAAGTGCTTATCAAGGAATTTATAGACCAGCTCGATAAGGACAAGATTGGTGATTTGCCATGTTAAATATACAGCTTGCCCGTAAATACGGGGTCGCAATCTTTGAGATTGCCAAAGAGGATAATAAGCTTGAGGAATATGGTAAGGAGCTGGCCAAGGTTAGCAAAGACCTTTTTTCTCATGCAGATTTGAAGGGCTTCCTGACCAACCCGCAGGTACAGCCTCAGGCGAAGAAGGATATTCTTTCTAAGCTGGTGCAGGGAGAGGTTTCAGACTTGATGTTTAAGTTCTTGCTGCTGTTGGTGGACAAGCGCCGTATCGTGCTACTGGAAGCCATTAATGAGTGCTATCAGGAATTGTCCAACAAGGAGCAGGGTATTGTTATCGCTGATGTTACCAGTGCCTTTGATTTGAAGTCGGAACTCCAGACAAGCCTTGGCAGCAAATTGGAAGAGGTAACTGGCAAGAAAATACAGCTTCGTATGCACAAGGATCAGAAAATCATTGGCGGCGTAGTTGTTAAGCTTGGCGATAAGCGTATAGACGGCAGTGTTACTGGCCGTTTGCAGGCCCTGAAGGCTGAATTGATGGCAAGTAATTGAGAAAAATGGGGTGACAGCGAAGTATGAAAATGAATCCGGAAGAAATAACAGCCATTATCAAGGATCAAATCAAAAATTATAATGTAGATTTGAATGTTGATGATGTAGGCACTGTTATCGAAATCGGTGATGGTATCGCCCATGTCCATGGCCTTAGTAAGGCAATGGCCGGCGAGCTGTTGGATTTCGGTAACGATATATATGGTCTGGTGCTCAATCTTGAGCAGGACAATGTTGGTGCGGTTATTCTTGGTGGCGATACAGCCATCAAGGAAGGTGATATGGTAAAGAGAACCGGCACCATCATGCAGGTTCCGGTCGGTGAAGCAATGGTTGGCCGTGTAGTTGATGCATTGGGCCGTCCGGTTGATGGCAAGGGACCTATCAATACAACAGAATATCGCCCAGTAGAGTATAAGGCACCTGGTATTGCTGACAGAAAGTCAGTACATGAGCCACTCCAAACTGGTCTGAAGGCTATCGATGCCTTGGTACCTATCGGTCGTGGCCAGCGTGAGCTCATAATTGGTGACCGTGGTACCGGTAAGACTGCTATTGCCGTAGATACCATTCTGAACCAGAAGGGTCAGAACTGTATCTGCGTATATGTAGCCATCGGTCAGAAGGCATCCACCGTTGCCCGTGTGGTTAAGACCTTTGAAGATGCCGGGGCTATGGACTACACCATCGTAGTTGTGGCTACAGCATCTGATAGTGCTCCGTTGCAGTATTTGGCACCGTATGCCGGTGTTGCTATGGCTGAGTACTTTATGTATAAGGGTGGCCATGCTCTTTGTGTATATGATGATTTGACCAAGCATGCAGCAGCATATCGTGCTATGTCCCTGTTGCTCCGTCGTCCACCAGGGCGTGAAGCATATCCAGGTGATGTATTCTATCTACACTCCCGTCTGTTGGAGCGTGCGGCGAAACTGTCTGATGCTATGGGAGCTGGGTCTATTACCGCTCTTCCAATCATCGAGACCTTGGCCGGTGATGTATCGGCCTATATTCCTACCAATGTAATCTCCATTACTGATGGCCAGATTATGCTGGAGACGGATGCATTCTATTCAGGTATCCGTCCGGCAATCAGTGTAGGTCTGTCTGTATCCCGTGTAGGTGGTAGTGCTCAGATAAAAGCCATGAAGCAGATTGCCGGTACAATGCGTCTTGATTTGGCGCAGTATCGTGAGTTGGCTGCATTTGCCCAGTTTGCTTCTGACCTTGATAAGGCTACTAAGGCACAGCTTGATCGTGGTGCCCGTATGGTTGAGACCCTGAAACAGGCTCAGTACGCACCATTGGCTGTTCAGGAGCAGGTTGTAGTTATATTCTCAGCTGTTCGTGGCTTCCTGACAGATATTCCTGTGGAGAAGGTAGTTCCTTTCCAGGCTGATCTTCTGAAGTTTATGCACAGTGAACATGAGGATGTTCTGAATAAGATTGCTGACCAGAAGAAGCTTGATGATGCCTTAGAAGCAGAGATTTCCAAGTGTATTGAGGAATTCAAGGAAACTGTAACCTACAAAATGGCATAAGGCAGTGAGGTGATTTTATTTGGCTAGTTTACAGGATATACGCCGTCGTATCAAGAGCGTAAAAAGTATACAGCAAATCACAAATGCCATGAACATGGTAGCAACCTCCCGCCTTCGTCAGGCCAAAGAGGCTGCTGTTGCCAATAAGCCTTATGCAGAAAAAATGGCCCAGGTAGTATCTGAAGTTGCCGCTAATGTGACTGATTTCAGTCATCCCCTGCTGGAAACCCATCCAGGAGGGAAGCGTCTGATTTTGGCAATGGCTTCTGATAAAGGCCTTGCTGGTGCGTATTCCAGCAACGCAATCAAAGAAGCTGTGGCTCAGATTGAAGACAAGGGAAACACTCAGATAATAGCTGTGGGCCGTAAAGTAAAAGATTATTTTGCTAACCGTAGCTACAATATATGCAGCGAATACACCAGTATCAGCGAACGGCCAAAGTATGAACATGCCAAGGCTATTGCTGATGATATCATCGCCAGATTTGAATCAGGTGATATTGAAGAGGTGTATATGGTATATACCCGGTTTGTTTCAGCGATAAACTGCGTTCCGGAAACAGTAAAGCTGCTGCCATTCAGCGGCCTTGCAGCGGAGGAGGGCGGTATTCGGACAGAGTATATCTACGAGCCCGATGCAGCTGAAGTTTTGGGGTATTTGCTACCGCAGTATCTGGTTACCACCATTTATGCCGCACTCTTACAGGCAGCTGCCAGTGAGCTCAGTTCCCGCATGAATGCAATGAGTAACGCTACGGATAATGCTCAGGAGCTTATCGCAAAATTGGATTTGCACTATAATAAAGTTCGTCAGGCCGGCATAACCCGCGAGATTACAGAAATCGTGGGCGGTGCTGAGGCATTGAAGTAAGGGGGTTTACCATTGGCAAACGGTAAAGTCGTACAGGTTATTGGACCTGTCGTAGATATTGAATTTCCTGCAGGTGAACTGCCAGATATTCTTAATGCAGTCACAATCCAGGGTAAAGCCGGCGAGGTAGAGATAGATTTGGTGGTAGAGGTAATGCAGCATTTGGGTGACTCTGTTACCCGTTGTATTGCAATGAGCTCTACTGATGGTCTGACTCGTGGCATGGAAGCAGTGGATACTGGAGCTCCTATTAAGGTTCCGGTTGGCGATGCTTGCCTTGGCCGTGTATTTAATGTATTGGGTCAGACAGTTGACCATAACCCAGAACCAGTTGGCAACAAAGAGTTCTGGCCTATTCATCGTCCAGCGCCTAAGTTTGATGAGCAGGAAACTGCAACTCAGATTTTGGAGACTGGTATCAAGGTCGTTGACCTTATTGCTCCATATTCCCGCGGTGGTAAAATCGGCTTGTTCGGTGGTGCCGGCGTAGGTAAGACAGTTCTTATTATGGAGCTTATCCATAACATTGCTACCCAGCACGGTGGTTATTCCGTATTTGCTGGTGTAGGTGAGCGTACCCGTGAGGGTAACGATCTGTGGTCAGAAATGACCGAGTCCGGAGTTATTGACAAGACAGCACTGGTATATGGCCAGATGAATGAGCCACCAGGAGCCCGTATGCGGGTAGGTCTGACTGGTTTGACCATGGCCGAGTATTTCCGTGATGTTCAGGGCCAGGATGTGTTGCTGTTTATTGATAACATTTTCCGTTTCATTCAGGCTGGTTCTGAGGTATCAGCACTGCTGGGTCGTATGCCATCCGCAGTAGGCTATCAGCCAACCTTGAGTACAGATATCGGTACCTTGCAGGAGCGTATTACTTCCACCAACAAGGGTTCTATCACTTCTGTACAGGCTGTATATGTACCAGCCGATGACTTGACTGACCCGGCTCCAGCGGGTACATTTACCCATTTGGATGCTACTACAGTATTGTCCCGTCAGATCGCGGAGCTTGGTATTTATCCGGCCGTGGATCCATTGGATTCCACTTCCCGTATTCTTGACCCGAATGTTATCGGTGCTGAGCATTACGAAGTAGCCCGTGGCGTTCAGGCGGTACTCCAGAAGTACAAGGAGCTGCAGGATATTATTGCTATTCTGGGTATGGAAGAGTTGTCCGATGCTGATAAGCTGACGGTAGCCCGTGCCCGTAAAATCCAGCGTTTCCTGTCTCAGCCATTCTCTGTTGCAGAAATCTTTACTGGTACACCTGGTAAGTATGTTGCATTGCGTGACACTGTTCGCGGATTTAAGGAAATTCTTGAGGGCAAATACGACGACCTGCCAGAGGCTGCATTCTATATGGTAGGCGGTATCGAAGAGGTTGTTGAAAAGGCAGAGAAGATGAAAAAGGAGGGATAATCAATGGCTACAATAAAGCTAGAGATTGTATCTCCGGATAAAGTGGTTTATGCCGCTGACATCGAAATGCTGATTGTCCGTTCTACAGCCGGTGAGCTGGGTATTTTGCCGCATCATGCTCCATTGGTAACGGGACTCATTCCCCATGCCATGCGGGTAAAAATTGATGGAGCAGAAAAATTGGTGGCCGTGGGTGGTGGCTTTATGGAGGTACAGCCGGATAAGATTTCGGTGCTGGCTTCCGTGGCTGAGCTGCCTGAGGATATCGATGAGGAGCGTGCCCAAAAGGCATTTAACCGGGCTAAAAAGCGCATTGATGACTACAAGGCTGGCGGCGTGGATATAAATATTATCAGGGCCGAAGCTGCCCTGAAGCGTGCTGCAGCCCGATTGACTGCCTTGGGTAAGCACGGTGAATAAAAAACATAATTAAATTTTCTATTGTACAATCAGACGGCCTGGGCCATAAGCCCGGGCCGTACATTTTTTTGAAATACTTTTCCTTGCATTTGTTCCTAAATTTAAGGATAATAAGAGAAATAATTTTAAATTCTACTGAGAAATTTTTCTTTTTTTGGTAAAATTTTATTAGAGATAAGAAATAGTGAGTTACCTTATACATGGGAAGGGATGCTTTATATGAGTCTTAAAATAAATATGAGGAAGGATATATCGGCCGGGGTATTGGTGCTGGAACTGGATGGACGGCTTGATGCCACAACGGTAGATGCCTTTAATCACAGTATTGAAGAATTTGCTACGAAGGTATCCAGGCTGGATGTGGATTTTTCACGCCTGGAATATATGTCATCGGCGGGCCTTCGTGCTATTCTTATGGCCAAAAAACATGCTGATAGGGAAAATATAAAATTTCGGGTAGTCAATCCGCAGTCCAGTGTGGCAGATGTATTTGATATGACCGGATTTAATCACTTTGTGGAGATTGTCAATACCAGTGCGGAAGTGGGAGATGGTGCCGTGTCAGACAGTATGACGGGCTTTTATCCTCTTCGGGCAATTCAGCGTTGGATGATGGATACCCATTTTCAAAAGGCAAACTCAACTATGATGAATGAAGGCGGACTGGCTAAACTGGATGATTCCCTGGATATGGAACGCCTGGCTGGGGCTATAAATGACACTCTGTCGGCGCACGACATTTTCCGTTGCCGGATATTATTCCACCCGGAGACCGGAGAAATATGCCAGCGTTTTGATGGAAGTTTGTCCAAGGTGCGGATTGAGTCATTGTCTGAGGATGAATTTGAAAAGCGAAAGCTGGAATTGAAGCGCCCATATCAAATTATTGACCGGCCTTTATTTCGTATATATCTGATTATTACCCCATCCGGGAAATATATGTATTTGGATTTTTATCATGTAATAATGGATGGTGTGGCTACGGCTATGCTATTTTTCCGTGAGCTGGATCTCCGTTATAAGGGAAGACCGATAAAGCAGAATGATATTAGCTATGCTGACTATATATTGCAGGAATGCGGACGGCCGAGGAATGCAGTAGGGGAAGCCTATTGGCGGGAAATGCTGAAGGGCTTTGATGAAAAAAAGCATTTGCCACCTAGTGATAAACATGAAGGGTCCTGGAAATTTAACGCCCATTTCAGACAACTGCAGAATATCCAGAAGAGTTTTTTTGCGGAAACAAAATATCCGGAGCATACCTTTTTGATGGCTGCGGTGATGTTGGCTATAGCCAAGTCGGCCGGCAGTCGGGAGGCTATTATGAGTTATGTACATAATGGCCGTACCACCAGGGCGGAAATGCGACTGATGGGCCTAATGCTTGTTCAGATGCCAATACGGTATGATTTTCATAACGATATTTCTGTACAGGAATTGATTGAGGATTTGGATAAAAAGGTGGCCGAGGGCTTTCAGTATCGTGACAGTCTTGATACGGTGTATACTGAAGGACTGGAGGATGACTGTGCAACCTTTATTTTACAAAAAGGCAATTTGATGGGGAATGCCGGTGGAGATTTTCCGCTTTGTGGTACTATGGCCCTGTTGCAGGAGTTGCCGCAAAACAAAGCTTCAGCGGTGGAAAATTCCTTGGATATTCATGTGGTGGCTGAAGCCGATGGTACTTACCGTATGAAGATAGAATATGATGCCAGTCGGTATTCAGAAGGGAAAATGAGCTATTTGTCCGAGTTGGTGGATGAAATGCTGAAGGGGCTACAGGAAGCGGATAAATCAGTATTGGAGCTGCTTGCATGAAATTTTTGACTGAGTTGGGGAAAAAAACGGTTGTATCGACCCGTTTTCGGTCAGTTTTTATGGCGTCAATGGTGGCCATGACGATATCATATGTACTTGTATTGATTGATAATGTTGTGGCAGGGCAGATGATTTGCGGTGAGGCTGTAGCCGCAATGTCCCTGGTATTTCCATTGTTACCCATGTTGTTTTTTATCAGTTATATGATAGCTGACGGTCTGGGAATGATGGCTGCCTATGCTCAGGGGCAGGACGATCGGATTGCAGTGAGCCAATTTTTCAGCCAGGGCATAATATTATCTCTGGGGCTAGGGATAGGTCTAGTTGTGCTCCTCGGGACTTTTCAGGAAAAAATATTGGCCTTTTGGAAAATATCGCCGGAGCTGATGGCCTATGCTCTGGCTTATTACAGTGCCATAAAATGGCTTCCACCGGTTGTGTTTCTGAATATTTTTATATATACATTTTTGGTACAAGAGGGAGAAGAACAGATTTGTGCTATGGCATCGGTAGTTGCCATGGTGGTTAATGTTATCTTGGATGTTGTACTGTGCCATGAGCTGGGAGTTATGGGGATTGGTCTGGCTACCGTTATTGGTACTTTGATCTCTTGCTTTATGCAATGCCGTTTTTTGCTTTCAGATAAAAGCCGTCTGAAGTTCAGCTGGTGGTGGGATTTTCGCCAAATATTTCGGGGACTTACCTATAGCTTTTATCATTCGATAGATACCCTTTACTTATCTGTACTTCCGGTGATACTGTCCACCTATGTGATTGCCCGTTGGGGTGAAAGCCATATTATTGTTGTAACGGTAATCACCAATGTTTTGGTGCTGGTGATTGCCCTGTATACCGGGGTGGTGGATTGCCTGCAACCAATGGTTTGTCAGTATCACGCGGAGGGAAATCTTCTGTGCATTAAAAAGACCATGCGGCTGGGCATTGCCGCAACCATTGCCATTAGCCTGCTGGTATCCGTTGTAGGAATTATAGGTGCACCAATTTTGCCATATATATTTGGTGTTGCTGAGAAATCTATTGCAGTGGAGGCAACCCGGTCCCTGCGATGTTTTTTGATTTTTACGGTGTTTTTGGGTATTACCCTTATGTACAGCAATTATTATATTTATATAAAGCACTGGAGTCAGGGATTGCTGGTAAAAACCATGCTGTTGCTGGTCCTGCCCACGGCAGGTATGCTACTGGGGGAGTGGTATGGTATAGAAGGCATGTGGCTTGGAATCGGTGGTGCCTTTGTGGCAGCTTACGGTATTAACCTGGCTGTGGTCAAGCTCCGACATCATGGCCGCAATCTGCTGTTGATGGACAAGGCACGGACGAATCGCCAGCTGTCCTACGATATCAATAGCGTTATGGATGAAGTGATGGATCTGTCTGTCAAGGTAGCCCAGGACCTGCAGAAACTGGGAGTATCTGCGGCCAAAATAATACGCCTGCGATTGCTGGTGGAAGAGATAGGAATGCATGCGGTGGAACGGGCTGAGGGGAATGTTTTTCAATTGGAAATATCCTTTCTTTTGAGCAGTGACCCAGCTGAGGCAATAATCATGTCTGTGCGGGATAATGCCCCGCCTTATGATATTATTGCTGTAGTACAGCAGGGGGAGTTTTCCTGGCGGGAGCACTTTATCGAGTCGATTACGGCTGATTTGCCGAAGCGACGGTATCTGTCGGCCGGGGATGAAAACAGATTTATGTTGGAGATTGATTGAGGCTTATCCTAAGCGAGCTTCATCGTTGGGTGACAGTCATTTTGCTATAGATGGCAGGGGGAAAAATCATTGGCTCAATATTTTATTAAACATCCGCTACAGGCTGTAGTAGGGGCTATTTTGCTGACATTGCTGGGAATACTTGCGGCAGTGCAGCTGCCTGTAGAGGAATATCCTAATATGAATCAGCCTACGGTCAATGTTACCACTGAGTATCCCGGGGCGGATGCCCAAGTGTTGCAGGATACTGTGGCCAAAATTATTGAAGATGAAATAAGAGGCATAGAGGGGATAGATAACCTCAGCTCTTATTCGGATTCTTCCGGCAGCTATCAGTTGAGCATCACCTTTGATTATGGTATTGCTGGCGATATTGCTACGGTGAATGTTCAGAATCGCCTGCAGACGATTCTTTCACGATTGCCTCAAGAGGTTCAGGAATCTGGGATTCAGGTTAGCCGCAGTACTAAGGACACGATTTTTGTTATGGCTTTGTGTTCACCTAATGGAACCTATGACAGTGTTTATCTGCAAAATTACGCCAAAGCGTATTTTCTGGATCAGATAAAGCGGGTATCCGGTGTAGGCAGTGTGGACGAATACTCGGAGGATTACGCTATGCGTATCTGGCTGCAGCCGGATAAGTTGGCTGTACGGGGATTGGCTGTAAACGATGTTACTGGCGCTATTAAGGAGCAAAACAGCCGACCAGCAGTAGGCTCTTTGGGGAAATCGCCTTCGCCGTCTATTCAGGAAAAGCAGTTGATTGGCCGGGTAATGAACACTAAGCAGACCCCGGAAGATTTTGCGAAAATAGTGTTAAAGTCGGAAAATGGCGCTATTACCCGCTTGAGCGATGTGGCGCGGATAAGTGAAGGCGCCAAGGATACCCGTTATCTGTCCTTCGTTGATGGCAAGCCGGCCGCGGCCTATGGCATTTCTCTGGCGGATAACGCCAATGCGTTGGAGTCTATCACTAAAGTGCGGGAAATTTTGGACACGGCGAAGCAGTCTTTCCCGCCGGATATGGAATTAAAAATAGTAGTAGACCGGACGAAGTATATTTCTGAATCCATGCATGAGGTATCGTATACCTTTATTGAAGCGATTATCATGGTTATGATAATCATGTATATATTTTTGCAGAACCGTGGAGCGACAATTATTTCCATTTTGACTATACCGGTATCGCTTATAGCCACCTTTATTGCCTTTAGGCTACTGGGCTTTACTCTAAATCTTCTTACACTGTTTGCCTTGATTTTGGCCATTGGTCTGGTGGTAGATGATGCTATCGTAGTGGTTGAAAGCGTTATGCAGGAGCAGGAACGGGGGGAACAGGATATCAAGAAAGCTACCATGGCGGCTTTGGGCATTGTGCAAAAGCCGGTTATAGCCATAGCTTTTGTTTTGTTGGCTGTATTTTTGCCGGTGGCTTTTTTTGAGGGAATGACGGGAATCTTGTATCGTCAGTTTGCCTTGACTATAGCCGTATCCATGGGTATCTCGGCAATAGTGGCGTTGTCCCTTACACCGGCACTTTGTGTGCTTATTTTGCCATCATTGAGTGTACAGCAAGATAATAACCGTTTGTTAAGTCGATTTCAGTCTTTTTTCCGGTCTTGTCAGCAAAGATATTTAAAGGGTTTGGGCTGGTGTATCCGACGCACCGGTATGATATTGACCGGATTGGCGGTACTGACGGCGTTAATTGTCGTTGTTTATCGGCTGTTGCCAACTGAATTTATCCCTGGCGAGGATCAGGGGTACTATATGGTTGGGGTTAATCTGCCGGAAGGAACCTCTATGAACCGTACGGCTGATTCCCTCAACCGTCTGACCGAAGCCTTGCTGCAAAATGATGCTTTGGCCAATATTGTAGGTGTTACTGGGGCGGATCTATTGAGTGATACTACCAAGTCCAGTGCAGGAATAATGTTTGTGGCCATGAAGGATTGGGACGAACGCAGGGAGTTGGGGGCTAATACAGAAGATATTGTTGCATCGGCCAATGAAGCAGTCCAACAGTCTATACCAGAGGCACATGGGCTGGTGGTGGCCCCGTTCATTTCCCGGGACATTTCTCTGCAAGTAATGGATATTACCGGTCATACGGATCAGGAGCTTAGTGACCTGGCCTTGGCCCTGTATCGAGAAGCAAAAAGTCGGGAAGAGCTGGACGAGGTGGATATTGGCTTTTCTATAAATACGCCTTATATTGATTTTACCGTCAATGAGGACCGGGCCAAGGAGCTGAATGTGAACCTGGCGGATATATATTCTACCCTGGAAGTGCTTCTAGGTGGTCAGGAAGTAAATGATTTTAATCGCTACGGTCAGGTGTACAAGACGGTATTGCAGGCTGATCAAGGCTATAGGGCCACTGAAACGGATTTGCGGTATTTGTATGTCCGCAGTGCAGACGGAGTGATGGTACCGATAAATAGTCTGGTACAATCCAACAAGGGGGTTGGTCCGGCCTATATCAGCCGGTATAACGGTGTGCGGAGTTTTCAGGTGACAGTTACCGCTGCTGATGGATATTCTTCCGGCGAGGCAATGGAGGCCATTGAAGAGGCTGCCAATAAGGTAGTAGGGACGGGTTATCGTTTGGCCTGGTCCAAGGACAGTCAGCAGGAAAAACGGGCTCAGCAGGATGTGGTGTACATTTTGGCTTTGGGTATATTATTTGTTTTCCTGTGTCTGGTGGCGCTGTATGAGTCCTGGAGCTTGCCGGTGGCCGTGTTGCTGTCGGTGCCATTGGGTATTGGTGGCGCATTGCTGGGAATGGTGTTAACGGATATCCCGGTAAGTATATTCGTTCAGATTGGTATCCTTTTGATGGTAGGGCTGACAGTTAAAAATGCCATACTAATTGTGGAGTATGCCAAAGAACGGGTGGATAATGGAATGACTCCGTTAAGGGCGGTAATGGTTGCGGCTAAATTGCGGTTTAGACCGATAATTATGACCTCTTTTGCCTTTGTAGTTGGCTGCCTGCCATTAGCCTTTGCTGATGGGGCCGGCAGTGTATCCCGGTGCAGTATGGGAGTCGCTGTAGTAAGCGGCATGACCGTTGGTACTGTTTTGGGTGTATTTGTTATTCCACTGCTGTTCATACTGATTAGCCGGACATATGAGGGAAATCGCCAAGGAAAAGCTGCTGAATGAAATGCAGCTTTTCTATTTGTGGGTTGAGGTGCTTATATATGATAAGTGGTATAGAGAAAATATGGAATAAATTGCCATGGCAGGCCATATTGCTTATTTTTGGGCTGATATTTTTCTGGCGAAGTCAGCTAATGCCCATGAGTGGTGATGACTATGCCTATGCCTTTATCTGGAATTCGGAGCACGGCGGGAATTTATTGGATGACATCGGACCACGGCAACGGCTTGAAAGCCTTGGGGATATTGTCATATCCCAGTGGAACCATTATTTTTCTTGGGGCGGTCGTACATTTTCCATGCTGATTATTCAATTTTTTGCCTGGCAGGAAAAAGCTGGTTTTGCTCTGTGCAACACCCTGGTGTATTTGCTGTTGATGCTGGTTCTATATTGGTTGGCTATGGGAAAAATAATATCACCGGCAAAAGCCAAGGGATGTTTTTTGTGGGTGATTATTGGACTAAATTTTGGTGTATTGGACTACATAACCACCATGATTTGGATGACGGGGACCTGTGTATATATGTGGACTGGCTTGTGGGAATGTGGTTTATTGTTGCCCTATGCCCTGGCGTATCGAAACAGGGAGTTTGGCAGGAATTGGCCCAAGTGGGCATGGCTGCTGATGGCACTGTTGGGATTGCTGGCTGGCTGGTCCCAGGAAGGTGGTAGCCTAGTTACCATAACTCTGTTGGGAATGGCTTCGATAGCCATCCGCCATCGGGAGGGAAAATTAAGTCCATGGATGCTGGCCGGAGTTGGCGGTGCTGTTATTGGCTGTATGCTGTTGATTCTGGCACCGGGCTCCATAATGCGGGAGGAATATATGCTGGAGTACGAGGCGGATTATGTATTGCCTGCCCAACAGCTCTTTACCCCTGCTATGTTTTACCGAAATTTCACGGAAGGTTTTTTGCCGGTTATTTTATGGGAAGCCTTTTTGTTTTTACCTTTGCTGCTATATTTTATGCAGAGAGAAAAAAAGCGTGGTGATAAATCCTATATAATAGCCTTCCTTCTGGCTGGGTTGGAAATACTGGTTCTGATGATGTTTTCCCCGGAATTTAAGGTCCATACCGGCTTTCACTCCACTATGTTTTTGACCATAGCTTCGGTGGCGGCCTTAAAGGAATGTGTTCCTTATTTGCGGGATGTATTGCAGAATTCCTTGCTTTGGCGGAGACTGGCACTGGGAACCGGCATTATAGCCTTTGTTTATGTGGTTTTATCCTTTGTGGGGGCCTTGTATGTAGAAAATTCTTACGCCCAGCAGTGGCAGGATCGGAAGGTTTATGTGAATGAGCATCGTCAGGATGATGAAATTGTGGTTTCTGCCTTATATATACCCGACAATCTGGATGAATGGTTAGGACCGCGTTCCCTGACCATCTATCACCTGATTTATGGGGCAGACCTTGAATATAAGCCGACGGATAACCGTTCCAATATATTTGCCCAATACTATGGTTTAAAAAGCATCCGGATTGACCGGGAGTTCGATTGGGAGAAATACGGGGGGACAGACAACTAGTGAAAAATGGCGAACAATCAATCAACAAACTGTTTTCTTGGCAGATGATATTTTTGCTTTTTATAGGATTGTTTTTAGTGAGAAATTTTATGCTGCCTATGGTGTCAGATGATATTCCTTACGCTTTTATCTGGGATGGAGCCGATCGGGGCAATCTGCTGGATGGAGTAGGGCCAAGAGAGCGTATTACCTCCTTTGGTGATATCATCATCAGTCAGTGGTCACATTATTTTACCTGGGGGGGACGGATTCTGGGAATTGGGCTGACCCAGTTGTTTGCCTGGCAGGGGAAGGAACTATTTAATGTGTTTAATACACTGGTATTTGGCGGACTGATGTTACTGGCCTTCCGCCTGGGCACCGGACTTTCCCTGCGGTCCATGAACCGTACTTATATGCTATGGCTTGTGCTGAGTTTTTGGTTCCTGCTGCCGGATCCTTTTTTGACCACTTTATGGATGTGTGGCAGCTGTGTATTTTTATGGATGGGGCTGTTGGAATTTCTGTTTCTGATGCCCTTTGCGGCAAAATATTGGCAGCCTGATTTTTGGCAAAAACCACCTCGCTGGGCAGTTCCTCTTATGGCGATAAGCGGCTTGTGTGCCGGCTGGTCCGTGGAAACTGGCGCCGCGGCCACAGGGTTTATTGCTTTATTGGCCCTGCTTTATTTTCGCCAGCAGAGGCAGCTGCAGTTATGGATGATAGTAGGATTCCTATTCCTGTGCATTGGGGGATTGATGCTGACCCAGGCTCCGGGGGAAATGGTCCGGTTAGAGCTGCAGAGATTGTATGAATATAATCCGGGTCTCCCAGCTGATATGTATTGGACCCCGTTAATGTTTCAAATAAACTTCTTTGAGTGTTTTTTGGCTGTCACCAAGTTATGGATTCCTTTGTTGGGGCTTATTGGCTTTTATATCTGGCAGCTTCCGGTTGGGCAACGCTGGAACCGGACCACCAGATTTCAGGCTGCTATGCTGGGGGGAGCCATATCCGTTATGATTATTATGCTGTTTGTTCCAGTAGCACCAGCCCGGGCGGGCTTTTTTTCCACCGTGGCGGTGATAATTGCCTCTCTGTCTGCCTTGAAGGAGCTATTGAACAATCAAGCCGTTTGGCAGAAATGCAGGCCTATATGGCAGACTGTTACAGTGATTGGGATGGCCTTGTTACTGGTTACGGCAGCTTTCACCTGCAAGGTGGAGTGGGATGTGCGTCAGCAATGGATGAGCCGCATCGACTATATAAATGCCAATAGGGAAAAGGAGCTGGTGGTAGTGCATCAGATTGATGTATGGCCGCTGGCGGATGAAGTTTGTGAAGTATGGACTTGTGTTACCTGGAATACGGATATTTTGGCCTGGGGCTCGGATTTGGAGCCACGGCCGGAGGGCAGCCATAACATAATGTATGCCCAGTACTATGGTTGGAAGAAAGTAATAACCGACGGGGAAGACCGTCGGATTCCATAAAAATATACCCTCCTTCCTGGATGTCCAGGGAGGAGGGTATATTTCAGTCAGGCCCTTTTTGGTGAATAGCGAAGGGATTGTCCTGGTTGAACTATATGGCATACATTTTTATTTAGCCACAAGCATTTTTTCATTTAAAATTTTGTTGAGGCCCTTGTTTACTTTCTGGAGGGCCTGGAGCGCCACCGACTTGTTGCCAACAGAGCCAATCCAGGTGCTGTCCGATTGCTTTTCTACGAACTTACCGTTATAGATATAACGGTCGTTTTTAACATCGATAATTTTGCACGGAACGGTGGCAATCATTTCAATCCCCTGGGTGAAGAAGGTGATTTTCTCCTTGCGTTGAAACGGCTCCAGGGAAAGACAAATAACATAGGTACATTCCTCGCCGGCAACGGCATCTAGGATATCGCGGCGTTCTGCCATGGAAAGATCGGTCATACCCATATCTGTCAGTTTTTGCACCACTGTGTCATTTTTAACAACTTCGAAATGCTGGGATAGGGTCTTGTTGAGATTATCCAGTACACAGCTGTCCAGTTCTGTATCGTAGGTAGTGTTGGCGTTATTGGTGTAAATCAAGGCCACCCGGGGCAAGGCTGCGGCTGTAGCAACCGAGGCCATGGCGCAAACAAGGGTTAAAACCAATAATAGGATTCGTATAGATTGTTTCTTCATAATATTTTTCCTCCTTTATGATGAGCTAATGGACTATTTCAATAGTTACTTGTCTGAGAAGTATTCTTCATGGTTAAAGGATAATCCTGCTAAGACAATAATATGTGTTATTGCAAATAAATCATATCAACAGAAAAACCACCCAGGTCGCAACTGTAGAGACCCCCATAAGTTAGGCCAATCTAACTTATGGGGGTCTTTTTATGGCAAAATAAAACATGAATGCAAGAATGCACTACTAGTATGGATTTAATTATGCCTTAGGCGAAGAACTGGTAATATACACTCAGGCACAGGAGCGCGATGGAGGAGCACAGGGTAGCCAGGCTGACTCCAATGAGAATTCGATGGACTTTGTCGCTGAAGTTGGCATGCCGGTTCACATAAACCACAATCATACCAACACTGAGGCAGGCATACATGCCCCGACCGAGATTATCCATATTGGACCAGGCCAGCCCAAGAATGAGCAGGGTAAATACTATCAGAATAATCAGCAGCAAATCCCGGCTGGCTTTAGGTTTTAAATTTGATTTGGCAACTGCATTGGTTTTTGGTGCAGTTTTTTTCTGGATTTTCTTATATTGGGTAGACATTGAAATAATCACCTATCTTAAAAAAATTTGCACAAACGCAGAAAAATTATACCATATTTGCCCCTTTGAATAAAGCAGTAAAATGAGACTTATTCAGCGAGAGCTGTAATCTTTCACTGAGTTTAGCCGAATTTATTCTCAGCGTCACAGGTGCTTGGCGTTCATCTAAAAAGAAAGACTTAGCACCCGTTAGTGTAGGGTAAACATAATATTACATATTTTGACTAATTATTAGCCTAAAAATGTAACTTTTTCATCAGAAAATTTGCAGTAGAAAATCACTGATGATAAAATAAGATGATATGTGAAATTTTGGGAAGGAATAAATTTGATTACGGGAAAGAGAGGGCCGCATTGATGATTAGGGAACGACGGAGCAGACAGAAGCTGGAAGCGTACTATAATAGATTTATTGAACAGGGAGAGATTGACCCCAATGTGCACCCTTGGGTAGCCAAATCCTGGGCCAAAAGTGCCAGCCTAAGGGTGGATTATGAAAAGATGTCAACGGCTAACCGCCTGTCAGTGGAGGAACTGAAGGAGATTCAGAAGCAGAATAAGCCGGCTATTGATTATTTGGAAAATATCAGTGTTAATGTTAGGGAGTTTTTCCAAAAGTATAATATCAGCCTGCTTTTGCTGGATGCCAACTGCACTGTTCTAAAAAGCTATTCCATGCCTTTTTATCAGATGACGCCAGGCGAAATCGAAGGTGTACGGGTTGGCATCGAGGACATTGGTACATCCAGTATAAGTATTACCTATGAACATAAGTCCCCATTTTGGTTGTTTGGTCCGGAGATGTGGGCCAAGGAGTGTCAGCAAAGTGATGCCTGCTCGGCTCCGGTAGTGGTAGACAATGAGATTTCCTATATTATTACTTTGGTGGCAGTGGAGCAGTCGGATATGCCTCAGGATGCTATTATTGCCATGCTGCTGACTATTAAACAGTCATTGGAAGGATATTTGCACCAATACACTCGGATAAAAGCCCAGGAAGCTATCCTGGATGCTACACCGTTTGCGGTGTACCATGTAATGGCTGGGGATGAGGTGGCCTATGCCAATAAGCTGGGTATGAGCCGTCTCATGGGGATTGGTGCTCAGAAAAACGGCAATGATGAGCTGAAAACCAATCTTAATGATGTTATTATGAACTATCGTCATACTCCTATTTATCGGGGGTTCAAGGGAGTTCCATCCTACAATAAAGAAGTGACCTGGATTACTCAGGCCAAGACATACGAGGACATTACTACAGTAGTGCCATTGGATTATAATGCTGATGATACGGTACATAGTGTAGTAGCCGTCTCCATGCCGATTGAAGATTTGCGGACATTGGTGGCCCATGCGGCTGGTTTTACGGCGAAATACAGCCTCAATTCGTTGGTCAGCGGTGGCACCAATTTTAATTCCATCAAGGACAAGGCCCTGCGAATTGCCCGGAACAAGCATCATATGCTTATTCAGGGTGAATCAGGAACCGGTAAGCAGCGCATGGCCCATGGTATACATCAGGCCAGCCCACGGGCGGCAGGACCACTGATTACTATTCATTGCGGTGATACTACCCCGGAAATCCTGGAACAGGAATTGTTTGGGGTGGCCCTGAATACGGATATCAGTCATCCAGGCAAGCTGGAACTGGCTTCCGGCGGTACCCTGTTTATTGATGAAATCGAGAAAATGCCACGGAATATCGCGGTGGAATTGGCGGCAGCCCTTAATACCAGCCAGTCAAACCGGGTGGGGGAAAATGTGGAACGCTCCATTGATGTGCGGATTATTGGGGCTTGTGACAGCGATTTGAAGCGCCTGACGGAAAGGGGCTTGTTTTCCCGTGAGTTATATGATATTATCTCCCGCAGTGTGATAAGGATTCCATCTCTTAGAAACCGTAGAGAGGATATCCGGGATTTGGCCAACCATATTGTCAATGAATTGGCCAGCCAGCACCAGATGGCGGTCAAGGAGATTGCCCCGGAAACCGTGGAGCTGTTGATGAACTACGATTGGCCGGGGAATATAAAGCAACTGCAGGGGGTCATTGAGGTAGCCTTCTTTAAGACCGCTGATGGAGTCATTCGTCCGGAGGACATCAATCTGATGGGGGATGTTAAGCCTGATAACAAGTGGAAGGAAGATAAGGATATTTTCGTCAAGGCGTGGAAGGCCGCCGGGGGCAATGTAAGCCGGATGGCCAACCTTCTGCATGTCAGCCGGGTAACCTTGTATCGGTATCTTAAAAAGTATGGATTTGATAAGAAATAATCTGTACTAAGTCAGAGGCGGGGTTAATGGGTACGCTTGTGTTGGAGCCCTTGTCCCGTATAGACATCCATCTGGTTGACAGTTGCTGTAGGCAAAAAGTATACCTATAAATTACAGAATAGGAGCGATATTGTGCGTTTGAGAAGAAAGCCTTGGGTGGATCAGGCTATTCATAATTTTGATGACTTTGTATTTCCAAAGGATAATCCGGCGGGTGAGGAGCAAAAGGGAAAGTGGGCAGAAGTCTTTGGTCGGAGTGGCGAGCTTTATGTAGAGCTGGGTACCGGCAAGGGCGATTTTATCAGTCAGATGGCCCTGCGGCATCCTGAAATAAATTTTATTGGCATTGAAGCCCAGCAGGATGTGCTGTACATGGCCGCCAAGAAAATCCGGGAGCTGGAGCTGACCAATGTAAAGCTGTTGGTGTTTGATATAAATAACATTGAGAATATTTTTTCCGAGGGTGAAGTGGATCAGTTTTATGTGAATTTCTGTGATCCATGGCCAAAGGCGCGGCACGCCAAACGGCGTTTGACCCATATTGGGTTTTTACGGCGTTATTCCAAGCTGCTGAAGCACCCGGGGAAATTGATATTCAAGACTGATAATCGGCCATTGTTTGATTTTTCCTTGGAACAGTTTGAAGAAGCCGGACTGAAGGTGGATGATGTGTCCTTTGATCTTCATGGGGAAAATCGGCCGGATAATATAATGACCGAATATGAGCGGAAGTTTAGCGGATTTGGTGAAAAAATCAATCGTTGTGAGGTAACATTCCCGTGACTATGCGTGAGCGTCTGGATAGGAAGAAACGCAACAAGATATGGAACAACCATCATGAGGCTGTACTGGCTATGGTGATTATATTATTGATAGCCGGACTGTTCAATGTGTTCAGTTCGACCTTTGTTATGGCTGAACGGGATTGCGGTACACCATATTATTATTTGAAGCGCCATATTATCAGTATGGTGGTGGGAGCAGTGGCCTGCAGTATTGCCGCCAGAGTGGACTACCACAAATGGCGGGCCTGGATAACACCGGTATCGGGATTGATAATAATTGCCTTGGTGTTTATTCTTGGCTTTGGAGTGTCGGTCAACGGCTCCAAGCGATGGATTCTGGTGGCTGGGCTTTCTGTACAGCCGGCGGAATTTGCCAAGATGTGCAGTATTATGCTGGCAGGGTATTATATTTCCTTCCGAAATAATTTTGGCAAGGAAATCAATATATTTAACCGCCAGTATGGGATAATTCTGCTCATGGCACTGCTGGTACATTTTGAACCTGATATGGGTACAGCCTGTATTATTATTGGTATTCCGGCCATTATGCTGGTTGTTGGTGGCCTGAAATGGCACAAGCTGAAATGGTTGCTTCTGCTGGGTGCAGTAGCGGTAATAGGGATGTGCTACATGCAGCCATATCGGATTGAACGAATAATGGTAGCCTATGATCCATGGTCGTATATGCAGGATAAGGGATATCAGACCTGCCGGTCGTTGATGTCCATTGGGTCTGGGGGCCTGTTTGGTATGGGAATAGGTCAGGGTCTCAGCAAATATGATTATTTGCCAGAAGCACATACAGATTTTGCCTTTGCAGTTTTTAGTCAGGAAATGGGCTTTTTTGTGGTAGTAGGTATCTTGTTGGTGTATCTGGCTTTTTGCTGGTATACGGCTCAGATTGCCCGATATGCCCGAGACCTGTATGGACAACTGCTGGGGGTAGGCATTTTGTTGCTTATAGGTGGACAGGCGGTGGCTAATCTATTTATGGTCAGCGGTATGTTCCCGGTGGTGGGTGTACCATTGCCGTTTATCAGTTATGGTGGTACATCCTTGATAACTTCTATGTTTGCGGTGGGTATACTGATCAATATCAGTCGCCAGACCCATAAACAGCGGGAACAGGCCCTTATAGCCCGAGCCCTGCGGCAGACTCCGCAGACGGAACGGCCGCCGTTGCGGTTAGTGAAAAATAACACAGAAGGGTGATTGACGAATGAAAAAACGGCAGAAACGCATCGCGTTGGTTAATGATATTACCGGCTTCGGCCGTTGCTCCATTACAGTGGAGCTGCCCTTGATTTCCGCTATGAAAATCCAGGCTTGTCCTTTACCAACCGCGATATTGTCAGTACATACCGGCTTTAAGCCGCATTATCTGGATGATTATACTCAGCGGATGATGCCCTATATGGAAAACTGGCAGCAGCATAATATAGAGTTTGATGGGATTTGCACCGGCTTTTTGGGGTCTTTGGAACAAATCAATATTGTGGAGGAATTCATTCATCGGTTTAAAAATGATGATACCAAGGTGATGGTAGATCCAGTTATGGGAGATTATGGTGTGCTGTATTCCTCCTATACGCCGGAGATGTGCCGGGAAATGCGACGCCTGTTGAAATGGGCTGACCTGGTGACACCAAATCTTACGGAAGTCTGCCAGCTTTTGGACATTGAATATCCAAAGAATGGCCAGGCCAGCGAAGAGCAGCTGGTATCCATGGCCAGGGCTCTGGCGGAAAAGGGACCAGAGCAGGTGGTTATCACAGGCCTTAGTGATGATAAGCATATTAAGAATTATGTGTACGAGAAAAATGGCAGTCAGAATTTCGTGGTAAAGGACAAGGTGGGGGATGATCGGTCCGGTACCGGCGATGCCTTTGCGGCTATTGTGGCCGGCAGTCTGATAAATGGTCTCACCCTTAATGAAGCAGTGGAAAAAGCGGCAGATTTTATAAATAAGGTGTTGGAATATACCGTGGAACTGGATCTGCCATGGAATTACGGCTTGGCTTTTGAGGAGTATTTAACTGAGCTGAAATAGGAAAGCTGGAGAAGATATGATAGTATATGCAACTCATAGTGGGGGACGATATTTGCCCATAAAAGACAGTCTGAGGGAACAGCCCGAAGGTAAACGGGGCGTATATGTCAATCTGACTAATCAATGTAATTGTGCTTGCACCTTTTGTTTGCGCCATATGAAGGAAATGGCTGAGGAAAGCAGCCTGTGGCTCAAGACTGAGCCTGCAGTGGAACAGGTGAAGGCTGAGTTGGACAATTTGCCATGGGAATATGTATCTGAAGTAGTTTTTTGCGGATTTGGTGAGCCAACCATGCGTCTGGACGCAGTGGTGGAGCTGTTAAAGTATATTAAGGCAGTCCACCCTGAGGTTAAGACACGGCTAAACACGAATGGATTGTCTGATTTGGCTCATGGCCGGTCTACTGCCGGTGATTTTGCCGGAGGAATTTTGGATACTATTTCCATAAGCTTAAATGCATCCAATGCCCAGCGGTACTTGGAACTCACCCGGGCGAAGTACGGGCTGAAGTCATTTGATGCCATGCTGGATTTTGCCCAGAATTGCAAGGAATATATTTCTAATGTGGTTATGACGGTAGTAGAAAAAGTTGAAAACCAGCAGGAAATCGATAAATGCCAGAAGATATGTGATGAACGGGGATTAAAACTCCGGGTCCGCATTTATGAGGACAGCTAGAAAGGCGTGTATGAGCAATGAAGAAACTGGTGGTTATTCGTGGGGGCGGTGAGCTGGCCACAGGTATCGCCCATCGTTTATATAATACTGGTTATAAGGTTTTAATGCTGGAGCGACAATTTCCTTCGGCTATCCGGAGAAATATCGTTTTTTCGGAGGCAATATACGACGGAGAGGCCAGTGTGGAACGGACTACCTGTTATCGGGCGGATGATTTGAAGCAGGCGGAACGGCTGTTGAAGGAAGGGAATATTGTTATCATGGTTGACCCAGAGGCCAAGTGCTTGGGCAAGCTGAGGCCGAATGTGCTGGTGGATGCCATTTATGCCAAGCGAAATATGGGAACCCATAAGGATATGGCTCCATTAACCATTGGCATAGGTCCCGGTTTTATAGCCGGCAAGGATGTGAGCTGTGTCATTGAAACCTCCCGTGGGCACAATCTGGGTCGGATAATTTATGATGGTATAGCGATGCCGGAGAAGGAAACAGTGGAAGCCAGAGCCCTGATGAAGGCCTCCCATTCCATAAACTCCCCTTGTGACGGTTATTTGGAGGCTGGACATCCGACCGCCTATGTAATCAATAAAAATGAGCTTATTGCCAAGCTTCATGTGGAAGGCGGTCATGTGCTGGAAATTCGTACACCGATTGCCGGAGTGCTGCGGGGGATGCTCCACGATGACTGCCCGGTGCGGACAGGATTGAAAATTGCTGAGATTGATCCAAGTACCAAACCAGCCAATTGTATGAGTATTTCCGCCAAGTCACGCTGTGTGTCCGGCTCAGTGCTGGAGGCAATAATTGCCTGGGAAAACCAGCAGCCGAAGAAATCGCGGCTGCCATGGTATAAATGGAAAAAGATGAGGAAAGATAGCTGATGGCATATATTGTTACAAAACTGATTACTACAGAAACTAGTTTGGATGTGTATCTTCTGGGCAGCTTTTCCGATATGAAGCAGGCAGCGGCAGCGGCCACGGAAGAATATAAGGAGTACAACAAAAAAGCTTCCTTTATCAATCTGGAGATGGTCAATGAATGGCTTAGCACCCGGGGGGAGTACTCCTTTCGGCAGGATAAGCATAACCGGATACAGCTGGATATCAGTCGGGTAGAGGAAAATCAGCCAGTTCAGGCAGATCAGCAGAAGATTTTTTCCTGTAGCGGAACTGATAAGGAGTTTTTGAAGCTGAGTGAGGCCATTTGTCCCGATGGAGTGAAGAAGGCTGAACTGTAACCATTTTATCCCATATCTGTTTTAGCCAGATACAGGTCTAACGGGGCACGCTCGCGCTCGAGACAGTTTCCCTAATGGTACTAAGCTCGCACGGCACTGAGGTTTGTGCTCGCCAAGTGCCAAGGGAAACTGATGTCCCCTTATAGACCTCCATCTGGCTTTTCGAAGCCCAGTTGCGTTATTAAAGAAATTATTTGACAAAAAGATTATATAGAGGTAGAATATGTCTGCTGGTTATTTAGACCAGTCAATGACTCAGTAGCTCAGCTGGATTAGAGTACTTGACTACGAATCAAGGGGTCGGGGGTTCGAGTCCCTCCTGGGTCACCATTTGAGATTTTAGGCGAAGCGTTTGCTTCGCCTTTTTATTTTTGCTTTTGCAGTCACTGGTCTTTTATGTTATACTTTAGTGGCTGTAAAGATGAATGGCATTCATATATTGAAGGCCTGTGAATAAAAATAATTTATGAAGAAGGCAGGTGGCAGTGTGGAACAAGAAAAACTGGGCCGGCGGGAGCAAAAGAAAATAAAAGCTCGTAATGAGATACTGGATACGGCAGTGGTGTTGTTTTCAGAAAAGGGCTTTATGGATACTTCCATTGCTGATATTATGAATACGGCGGGAATGGGACTGGGTACCTTTTATAACTATTTTTCCTCTAAGGAGGATGTGCTGCTCAGCCTACTTAACCGGTTTACCGGTACCTTGTCCGACGAGCTGCGGACTATAATGGCCAACAATACCAGCAGCAAGGTCATTCTTGCGGAAATGGTTCTGTTTACCGCCCGGCTGGTGGGGAAAAACCGGTATTTGTTGCCATTGCTGTTCACCGGGGCCATGACTCATGCCAAAGGACGGAGCAGCCGACCGGCGGGATTGCAGCCACCGGAGTTTATGGGGGTCTTTTTGAGACTGATTAAAGAAGGCCAGGCCAAGGGTGAGTTCAGACAGGATGTTACGGCGGAAATTATTTCCGAAATGTTTCATTCAATGTTTCAGGCGGCGGCCTATAGTCATATAGATATACCGTTTGAAAAAAATATAGAAATGAAATTGAAGCTGATAATTGCCGGGATAAGCAATTAGGGCTGGACATATATATTTAGGGGATACATAATGATAAGTGTTACAAAGTTATTATTTGCCAGAGAGTATTATGGTGACTCATTGAGATATACCAAGGGAGCCCGCAGTGCAAAAAACGGGGCCGGTGAAGGTATGGGACCGGTGGTGGTGTGGAATTCCACCAAAACCTGTAATTTGAAGTGTCGTCATTGTTATATGAATTCTGACAGTAAAAAATATCAGGATGAACTGACTACTGATGAAGCCAAGCGGTTTATTGATGATT
Organism: uncultured Anaerovibrio sp.; assembly: GCA_902786545.1. Classification (GTDB taxonomy): domain Bacteria; phylum Bacillota; class Negativicutes; order Selenomonadales; family Selenomonadaceae; genus Anaerovibrio. The sequence goes on along the minus strand of CADACU010000001.1, from coordinate 30,344 downwards.
TAGCTGATTTCAGGGTGCCGGTTTTGTTGTTTTCCGGTGGTGAACCGCTGATTAGGCCTGATTTTTTTGAGTTGGCAGAGTATGCCCAGAGAAAGGGTGTAAGGCCAACCCTGTCCACCAATGGAACCCTTATTACAAAAGAAGTAGCCCAGCGGATAAAGGATATTGGCGTAGGCTATGTTGGGATTTCCCTGGATGGTTTAAAGGATGTAAATGATAAATTTCGGGGACAGGAAGGGGCCTATGAAAAAGCCATGGCCGGCATTCAAAACTGTGTGGCGGTAGGACAGCGAGTGGGCTTGCGGTTTACTATTAACCATCACAATATTCAGGAGCTGGATAATATTTTTGATTTTATTGAGCGGGAAAATATTAACCGGGTATGTTTTTATCATCTGGTTTATTCCGGCCGGGGCAATCATATGATGGATGAGGATGTGACACCGGAAGAGTCCCGCCAGGCTATGGATACCATTATTCGCCGGACCAAGGATTTTGAGGATCGGGGGCTGGAGAAGGAAATTCTCACCGTGGATAATCACTGTGATGGTGTATATATGTATTTAAAGGCTGTATCCGCTGGTGATACCCAGCTGGCCGAGCAGATAAAGAAATACATATCCCTTAACGGAGGCAATCGGTCAGGTATTGCCTTTGGCGAGGTGGATCCGTTTGGCTATGTTCATCCGGATCAGTTTACCCAGCACCATACCTTTGGTAATATTAGGGAAAGAAAGTTCAGTGAGATATGGCAGGATACCAGCCACCCAATTATGGCCGGGCTGAAGGACCGTAAGAGCCTGTTAAAGGGACGGTGCAGCAAGTGCAAGTATCTGGACAATTGTAATGGCAATTTCCGGACCAGAGCGGAAGCCCGTACCGGTGATTTTTGGGAGTCAGATCCATCATGTTATTTAACAGATGAGGAAATCGGCATTTCAGGAGGTTTGAAGGGCTGATGATAGTTTCATGGAATGTAACCAATGCCTGCAATATGTATTGTGATCACTGCTACCGTGAGGCCGGCTGCAAGGCTGAAGAGGAGCTGTCCACCCAGGAGGCCAAAACTCTATTGGAGCAGATAGCCAGGGCCAGATTCAAAATAATGATTTTTTCCGGTGGTGAGCCTCTAATGCGACCGGATATTGTGGAGCTGGTGGCTTATGCCACTAAGTTAGGACTGCGGCCGGTATTTGGCACCAACGGGACATTGATTACTATGGAAATGGCGGAAAAATTAAAGGCGGCCGGTGCTATGGGAATGGGGATTTCTCTCGATTCCCTGGATAAGGCTAAGCACAATGAATTCCGTAAATTTCCAGGGGCATGGGAAGGTGCCGTCCGGGGCATGGATAATTGTCGGAAGGCCGGTTTGCCATTCCAGATTCATACTACGGTAATGGATTGGAATAACGCTGAGCTGGAGTCTATTACGGATTTTGCAGTGGAAAAGGGTGCGGTGGCCCATCATTTTTTCTTTTTGGTACCAACCGGCCGGGCTAAGTCCATTGAAGCAGAGTCATTACGGGCCGAGCAGTACGAGGATACCCTTACCCGGATTATGAAAAAACAACAGCAGGTGGACATTGAATTGAAGCCAACCTGTGCTCCGCAGTTTATGCGGATTGCGGACCAGATGGGGATAAAAACCCGATTCCGGCGGGGCTGTCTGGCGGGAACGGCTTACTGTATTATTAGCCCCCGGGGCAAGGTACAGCCTTGCGCTTATCTCAATATGGAATTAGGGGATGTGCGAAAAACACCATTTGATGAAATATGGCAGAATAATGAAGTACTGAAGACCTTGCGTACTTTGGACTATAAGGATGGCTGCGGTGCCTGTGAATACAAGGGGGCCTGCGGTGGCTGCCGGGCCAGAGCGGCCTTTTACAACGATGGTGATTATATGGCCGAGGAGCCATGGTGCCTTTATCACGGGCGCAAAGGATGATTTTATGATTAAAATTATTTTTTCGGATATGGATGGAACCCTGTTAGATGACCAGGGGCATCTGCCACCGAACTTTGACGAAGTCATGGGAGAGTTGAAGCGTCGGGGCGTGATTTTTGCTCCAACCAGTGGCCGGCAGTATTTTGCCTTGATTGAACAAATGGCGCAATACAAGGATGAATTTATGTTTTTGGCGGAAAACGGCTCCTTTAGCGTGTATAATGACGAGGAAATCTGTTCCAGTCCTATGCCGATGGATCATATTCGTAAGGTAATAGCCGCAGCGGATGCCACACCGGGCATTTATCCAATATTATGTGGCAAGAAAAATGCCTATGTGCGGGAGGAATGGCGACCATATATTGGGGAAGCCCGTCGATTTTTCACTCACAGTATTATTGTGGATGATTTTGAGACTGTGGATGATGAGTTCATCAAAATTGCCATTTGTGATTGTCAGCGGGGAGATGCCGAGCACAACATATTGCCGGTGATGGAGAAGTTTTCGCCGGATTTGCAGGTGTGCCTTAGCGGTAATTACTGGGTGGATATTCTTAATCCCGGCACCAATAAGGGATGGGCCATCAAAGAGGTACAGAAAAGGTTTGGCTTTAAACCGGAGGAATGTGCAGCCTTTGGGGACTATATGAATGATTTTGAAATGATGCAGGCGGTGTATTACAGCTACGCCATGGGTAACGCCTATCCAGAGATTAAGGCGGCGGCCCGGTTTGTTACCAAAACCAATGCCGAATATGGGGTAATGTATCAGATAAAGGAATTTATGCGTCAGGGGCTTATTTGACAGTTGATTTGAAGGAAAGAGAGGGTAAAATTATGAGATACGATTATCATATGCACTTTGAAAAAGGTTCTTATGATGTGGACTGGGCTAAGGGCTTTTTTGAAGCAGCAGCCAAGCGTGGCTTGACTGAAATCGGTATTACGGAGCATAGCCATACCTTTCCGGAATTCAAACAGCTGTATTATGATGATTTAATCTTGGATGAGTCCTTTGTGGGAAAGTTTCAGCAGCAGTGGCTCAAAAAGAATAAGTTCAAATATACATTGGATGAGTATTTTGAATTTATGGAGAAGCTAAAATCAGCCGGATATACGGCTAAAGTCGGTATTGAGGTATGTAATTTCCAAAATCAGGAGCAAGTAGCGGAAATTTTAAAGGGCTATGATTTTGACTATATCATCGGTTCGATTCATTTCATTCGGGGCTGGGCTTATGATTCAGAGGAAATAAAGGCAGAATGGGATAATCACACCCTGGATGAAATTTATGAGGCTTATACCCAGGAAATTGAACATATGGTAGCCAGTGGCCTCTATGATGTGTTGGGACATCCCTACAATATTCGCCTGTATCGGATGATTCCGGACTTTGATGCAACGCCATATCTGAAACGGGCCATAGCCGCTCTGAAAAAGGCTAATATGTGCGTGGATGTAAATACCGGGACAGTGTATCGTTATCCGATTGCTGAGATAACCCCATACTACAAGTTTATGAAGCTGGCCTCGGAGGCCGGATTGCCAATCATTACCAGTTCGGATGCCCATAAGCCGGAGGACTGTGGCAGTTATATCGGTGATGCCATCGACTATGTTAAATGCTATGGATATACCCAGGGGGTAACCTTTAATAAGCGGCAGCGGACTATGGTGGATTTGGATTAAAACAGGAAAAAGGCAGGAGATAGGATTTTGTGATCCTATTTCCTGCCTTTTTTAGTTTAATGTTGGTGGGGCCGGGATATCAAGCTCAACTTTTTGTTTGGCCAGAGCTTTTTCGCTCATGTCCTTGGAGGTGTTTCGTTTCCATATGTCCTGCAGCTTGTTGACAAAAGCCCCGGGGGATAAACTGCTTTCCAGCTGCTCCTGCACCTTTTTCTGCAGCAGCTGATGGAATTCCGGAGTAAGGCTTACTGTACGCTGGGCCAGCAATATTTGTAAATTGGTATCCACCAGATAGAGATGTAGAACCGGGTCATCCAAATCAGCAATGCATGGCTTCATACCCGGTGGCAGCAGGTGCAGCCCCAAAGGTGAATCTCCCCATCCGTCCTTAAATATTCCATCAATTTTGTAGAGGAAAAACAGCAACCCGTCCTCCTCGTATAGGGCCAGCTCCATGGCTCCGGTACGGAAGGCTTCCACTGCAATGATATCAGTTCGGCTCAACTGCAGAATAAACATACAGCCGTTGGCATCTATCTGGAACATGCCACCATCACCTTGGTTTTTTATGGGCAGAGGGAATTTTTCTCCTACCTGAAAATTTGTGTAAGTCATAATATAGTCCTCCTGTATATGGGCATTGTAGCATATACCGTTATTACGCTCAAGGATATACTTTTTGCCTTATTAGGTGTAAATATTCTTCTTTTTATGTTAATATATAAGTTGACGAATTGTTTCTTACTTTTGATTTGCAAATTATTTGTGGGAGTGATGAAATTGTTACGCCGATTGATATTTGGATTTGTCTGTGTATGCAGTTTTTTGCTGATGATGTCAGCCTGCATGGCGGCCAATAATAATGCGGAGTGGTACTGGATTTCCTCTGATGATAAATACAGCAAATTTTTTGCACCGGCCAAAGTACAGGTGACTAAGTCGTTTGGCAGGATGGCAGTGCAGATAAGTGCCTGGACCAAAACCAACTATAGTTTTGCCGGCGCCAAGGAAACACTGGAAAATTATGGTTTGACTGACATCAAGCCGGGTGATTTGTCTTATAGTGTGGCCGAGGTGGAGGTAAATCCTCAGAACCGGACTTTGGCCTATGTTAATGAAACATTTTTCAATAAGGCTGATGAAAAGGTGTGGGAAAAAACTTACAGCCCGCTGCGTCCTAAAGAAATGAATTCCCAGGAATTTGATGAGGACTTTTACTGCTTTATCGTTGATACGATATTCGGGTTGGGAGAAAATGAACGGCGTCAGGCCGATGACCGCTGGCTGTCCCTTTGGCAGGAGTCAAACCGGGATGGCGGCGTAACTTATGCTATGGCTGATACCACTACCATGCGCCTGAAAGGTGAGAATATGATATTCTGGGAATGGCAGGAGATAAAGAACGCCAGCGATGCTGTCACTAAGATAGTCTTCCAGAAAAAGGCGGTAAACATTCCCCAGTATACAGAAAAGGTGATTCGAGTGCTTAATTGGACCCCTGATAATGGGTGGAAAGATATCACCGATACCACTGATGGCATGTATTCTGCCATCGCAAAGGAGTCAAACAGTGAGAAGACTCTTAAAGTACTCAGAGTTTATGAGGGAGACCATGAAAGCTGGGTAAAAAGATATAGCTTGGATACAAATAAATAAGCTATATCATATCCCTTGAGGTGATTTTGTGCCAATTAAGATACCAAATAACCTTCCGGCAACGAAAATTCTGGAGGGTGAAAATATATTCGTGATGGATTCGGATCGGGCCTATAGCCAGGATATCCGTCCATTAAAAATCTTGATTTTAAATTTGATGCCCATGAAACAGACTACAGAAACCCAGTTGCTGAGGCTGTTGGGCAACACGCCTTTGCAGGTCGAGGTGGATTTTATATATACAGAATCCTATGTTCCTACTCATACATCTATGGATTATTTAACCGAGTTTTATGGAACATTTGCAGAGGTACGCCATAAGAAATATGATGGTTTTATTATTACCGGTGCACCAGTGGAACGGATGCCTTTTGAGGAGGTGACATACTGGGACGAGATAACGGAGATAATGGAATGGAGCAAGTCCCATGTGTATTCAACTTTTCATATTTGCTGGGGGGCGCAGGCAGGACTGTATTATCATTATGGGATAAAGAAGTATGATGTGGCACCGAAGATTTTTGGCGTGTATAGGCATCATCTTTGCGTGGAAAATGAGCGGCTTTTCCGGGGCTTTGATGATGAATTTTTTGTACCCCATTCCCGGCACACGGAGATTCGGCGGGAGGATATAGAAAAAATTCATTGTCTTGATATTCTGGCGGAGTCGGACAGTGAGGCCGGAGTTTATGTGATTGCCAATCTGGCCAAGCGGCAGTTTTTCATTACCGGCCACGCCGAATATGATCCATTATCATTAAAGGCCGAATACGACCGGGATATGGCAGCGGGTATGGCCGATGTTAATTTGCCAAAGAATTATTATCCCAATGATGATCCGTCCAGGCGCCCGATTATGAGATGGCGTTCAGTGGCCAATCTCCTGTTTACCAACTGGTTGAATTATTATGTTTATCAGGAAACTCCATATGAACTGGATGCCCTGTACCGTTCAGATGATAATGACTGATATGGGGAATTTTCATTAGTTTTTCATCATAGAAGGATAGAATAAACTTTTGAAAAGAATGGTTTTGGAGGAATTTTATTTATGAAGAAGTTATTAGTTATTTTTTCTATTTTGATTTGCAGCTTGGGAGGAAGCATGGTAAGTGCGGCATCCCCTGAGTTGGAGGAAATCCCGGCGGAGGTGTTTGAGTGGGTTCAATCATCTTCACGAATGGATTATTATTTCAATCGCCAACAGATTCACTTTGGGAGTAACGCCAGAGGTGAAGTGGATACCAATATTATTATTGCACCAGTTTTGAAGGTATATGATGAATTGATGGTCCACGATGTTATTTCCAAGCGCCGGTGGAACGGCAAATCTGTTGAGGGGTTCAACCAACTGGCTGGAGTGGCCGAATATCTGAAGTTCGACATTAAGGCCAAGACGGTTAAAGTACAGAACACGGATTATCTGGACTATACATTCACTGTTATTGAGCAGGATCCCGCCGAGCAGGAGATCAAGCTTGAGGAGTTGTCCCATCAAAGTTTTGCCTATAAATTTTATGTGGCGATTTTGGATTATGGTATGAGTCATCAGGTGGATCTGGCCAAGCGGGTGAACAGTAAACTGGATGCTAATTCAATAGCGAAGCTGGAAAAAGCTCAAACAGAATATAAAGCCAAAAAAAAGGCTGGTAAGAGTGCAGCTAATGAGTGATGTATAAGTTCTCTTTTGAAGAGATACGAAAAGAAGGATGGTAAATATGGCAAACGAATTTACTTTTGTGGTGGAAAAGCCTTGCCCGGTGTGTGGACAAAACACCCGTATCGTAAAAGTTAAATCACGGCTTATGATACAGCGGACCGATGATGATTATTGCTGCCATTATCGTGATTTTAACCCGTATTTTTATACGATTTTGGCCTGTGAGCATTGTGGTTATGCTGCTGACGAGAAACATTTCCTCACCGTTTTGCCTGACCGCCATCGGGCGGCATTGGCCCAATTTTTGAAGGAAAGACGGGTTTCGTTCATTTTTTCTCCGGAGCGCAATTTGCCGGATGCGGTGGCTTCGTATCAGTTGGCGATTTATTGTGCTGAAGCCGTAAATGCTCCTCTGTCCCGTTTGGCTGGACTCACATTGCGTATGTCTTGGATTTATCGCCTCATGGAAATGAAGGATGAGGAAATGGAATGGGCTAAGAAGGCTATTGATTTGTATGAACGCTCATTGATGACCGAGCGGTATCCGGTTGAGAGCCTAACTGATAATATGGTTATGTATCTGCTGGCAACCCTTTTTAATCGGGTTGGTAATCGGGAGCAGTGTGCATCATATCTTAGCAGGCTGATTAACGATAAAGAGCTTAAAATGGTTGATAATAAACTGTATTATGATGCCAGAAAGCTGTGGCAGGACATCCGAATGGAGAATGCTGAAGAGGAAAAAGCTGCGGCAACAGGCAAAAAGTAATCAAGGAGATTTGTATGGATTTACCACCAGCGATAATAGAGGCAGCTGCCAATATAGACTGGGGACAGGTTTCTCAGGCTATTGAGGATTATGAACCGGTAATACGGGTGGTACAGCAGACCTGGAGCCATGAATCCTTGGTGGATATTCTAAATGGTAGCATTGCTGTACCTGACTCAGTGATAAATGATGCCTTGACTGAACGACTCACCGGCGAAGACAGAAATATTACCAGCGTGGCGATTGCCTCTCATGAAAACGGTCGGATTGAAATCAAGGCTACGACTAAATCTATTGGCCGGATTGAGTTATCCGGGTATATTGAAGAAATGGTTCACAACCAGAATAACACCTATATAACTTATCGGGTGAAGGAAAGGGCTTTGAAGGACCACGGGCTGGGTTCCTGGTTTTTTTCCCGCCTGTCCCTGTCCATGGTGCAGAATCTTTTCGGAAAGATTGTATTAAGCGATGATTTACCAACCAAGATAGATGGTAACCGGGTGACGGTGGATTTTAGACAAACACTGGAAAAGAGCGATTTGGCGGCTACCCAGCTGCATGGGCATCGGCTGCTGGATATGTTCAGCATAGAGTCTGCTACACCCCATGAAGGTTATATTACATTTAAAACTAAGGTCGATTTGCCGGATGATATTAAACAGATGATTATAAATGCTGTAATAAGATAATGTGAGATAATATGAAGAAGATTATTGTTTTATGGATGTGCCTGCTGTGTCTGTTGATGACCGGAGAAGCCCTGGCCGGCTCCAAGAGTCAACACGGCAGTCGGGCTGAACTGTACAATAATAGCCTTAACAAGGGTAAAATCGTATTTATTCCGCAGGATAATCGGCCGGTATCGGATGAGATGCCGGCTGATACTATCAGTAAGTTGGGCTATGAGCTGATAATCCCGCCGGAAGAGCTGTTGGGGAACCGGGAAAATCTCGGAGATTCTGACAAGCTGTGGGAATGGTTGGAAACGAATACAACAATTTTTAGAAAGCCAACCAAGGAAGAAAAAAAGAAAAATAAGTCCAAGGAGCCTGTGCAGGCTTTTAATCCGGAAATAAAGGCTATAGTAATATCGTCGGACAGTATGATATATGGCAGTTTGGTAGGCTCAAGAAAGCATAATATTCCGGAAAATACGCTGAAGAAACGGACGGCCCGGTTTGCACAGTACAAGGAGAAGTATCCGGAGGCAAAATTATATGTCTTCGCATCAATTATGCGTACTCCAAGCTCCGGGGAGCATTCCGGTACTGAGGAACCGGAGTATTATCGACGCTATGGCCTGGATATTTTCCGCTACACGGTGCTGAGTGATATGGCTGATGTGCAGCCGTTATCTTTCCAGGAGGAAAAAGAGCGGGCTTTTTTGCAGGACTTGATACCGAAGGAATATATCAAGGACTGGTTGGGGCGTCGGGAAAAGAATTATAATATCAACAAAGAATTATTAAAATTAGCCAAATCAAATGTTTTTGAACGGTTGGTTTTAGGTCGGGATGATAATGCCAGATGGTCCCAGACCCATATGGAAAGTCGGCATTTAAAGGCTTTTGCCAGTGAATTGGGCGTAGAGCATGTGCATAATTTGGCAGGCCTGGATGAAGTGGGCTTGTTGATGTTGACCAGAGCCGTAAATGACATAAGGGATAGTTATCCGGTGGTTTCATCCCAATATAATTGGGGAAATGGTCAAATTATTATTCCTGCTTATTCGGATGAACCTATTGATACTACCGTAAAAGACCATGTACAGCTCATAGGAGGCCGGTATTCGGAGTCGCCAGAACGGGTTGATTTGCTGTTGCTGGTTAATACCAATTCCAATGGGGAAAATATGGGGGCCAACTGGTACATTAACGGTACTAATCTGCGCCCTGGGGTGAAATACTTTGCTGATATGGTGCAGGATGCCCTGAAAAAAGGCTATCCGGTGGGGATAGCTGATGTATCCTTTGTAAATGGTTCGGATAATGCCCTGATGGAGGAATTGAACAGACGACATCTGCTTTACGAAGTGCAATCGTATTCCGGCTGGAATACGCCGACCAACAGCGTGGGCTTTGCACTGGCTCAGGGCGTTTTGGCCAGAGCTATGAAGGAAACTGATAAAAACCGATTGCTGACCATTCGGTATATGGATGATTGGGCTTATCAGGCCAATGTCCGTCAGGTGGTGGCAAGACAATTGTCCTGGTTTGAGGGCGCAGGTGTATACAATGTTTTAGGTGAAAACAAAAGCCAGATCGAGTGGCGGGCTACCAGCCTGTTGCAGTTATTTGCCGAGAAAAATCTGCCTCAGAATGATTTTATAAAGAGTTTACGGCTTACCAGTCCATGGAATCGGCTGTTTGAAGCCAGAATCCGCCCTGCGGAGTGAATGTAAATAAAAAGTGTGTGAAGCATCTGCCTCACACACTTTTTTTATTTAAAATCAACCGTTAGCTTTTTGGAATTTTGTCATAAAGTCAGCCAGCTTTTCACAGCCTTCATATGGCATAGCATTGTAAATGGAGGTACGCATACCGCCAACACTGCGATGGCCCTTCACACCGCTGAGACCGTTTTCCAGGGCCTCAGCAGCAAATTTCTTTTCCAAATCCTCACTAGGCAGCCGGAAGGTCACATTCATAAAGGACCGGCTGTCCTTGTCGGCGTGGCCTCGATAGAAGCCGTTGCTGTTATCTATTGCATCATAGACCAGCGCAGCTTTCTTTTTGTTGACCTTGGCTATGGCCTCAAGACCACCTTGGGCCTTAAGCCACTTTGCCGTCTTGCCCACCATATAAATACAGAAAGCCGGTGGGGTATTGTAAAGGGAATTCTTGTTGTAGAAGGTATCATATCTCAGCATAGTAGGTAGGTCAGATGGACTCTGTTCCAGCATGGATTTTTTGGCTACTACCAGCACTACTCCGGCTGGCCCCAGGTTCTTCTGCACACCGGCATAAATAAAGCTAAATTTGGAAAAGTCCAGCGGCCGGGACAAAATATCCGATGACATATCAGCTATGAGTGGTACATCGCCGGTTTCCGGAATGTAATGATATTCGGTGCCGTAAATGGTATTGTTGTAGCACACATGGAGATAAGCCGCGTCATCGCTCAGTTTGATTTCATCCTGGGTTGGTATGTGCTTGTAGTCTACCTCTTTGCTGGAGGCGGCCACATATCCTCGTCCAAGAATTTCGGCTTCCTTGCAGGCTTTGCTGGCAAAGCTGCCGGAGAGGATGTAATTACCTCGTTTTTCCGGAGTGGCAAAATTCATTGGTATCATATCAAACTGGAGGCTGGCACCACCCTGAATGAACAATACATCATAATCATCTCCCAGCTTCATCAGTTCAAGAATATCTGCCTTGGCCTGATTGTGCACTTCATCATAGGCTTTGGCCCGATGACTGATTTCCAGAATTGACATGCCGGTTTCCTGAAAATTCAAAAACTCTGCCTGGGCTTCCTTTAAAACCTCCAATGGCAACATGGAAGGACCAGGATTAAAGTTGTAAATGCGATTAGCTTCCACTAGATTGACCCCCTTAAATTACGAAATATACCTGATTTTATGGTTAATTTCCATAAAATCATCACAAAATATTTTACATCAGTTTAGAGGATACCGTCAAGATTACAAAAGATGGTGTTACAAAAAGTATTCATCAGAAACACACTTGATTTTTTTAGATGTATATTCTACAATAGTTTGTATGAATAGAATTAGCTCAATGATTGGGAGGCTGGACAATGAAGGTTTTAATTGCAGATGGTGTTTCACAGACGGCTGTGGACATTTTGAAGGATGATTTTGAATGCGTAATTAAGGATAAACTTCCGGCAGAGGAGTTGCTGGAGCTTATCCCTGATTTTGACGCTTTGATTGTGCGGTCAGCGTCCAAGGTAACGGCAGAGGTCATCAATGCAGCGAAAAAATTGAAAATAATTGGCCGGGCTGGTGTCGGTGTGGATAATATCGATGTGCCAGCAGCTACAGCCAAAGGAATTATTGTAATAAATTCTCCAGGGGGAAATACCAATGCTGCTACCGAGCATTCCATGGCTATGCTGTTGGCCATGGCCAGGCATATTCCTGTCGCCAATGAAACCCTGCAGAAGGGTGAGTGGAACCGGAAGCAGTATACCGGTGTTGAGCTGAAGGGCAAAACATTAGGTGTCATTGGTATGGGCCGTATCGGCAGTGGTGTGGCCAAGCGGGCCGTGGGCTTTGAAATGAAGGTTATTGGCTATGATCCATATATAAATGAAGAATATGCCAAGGATATCGGGGTTGAGGTAGGTACTCTGGATGATGTTATCACCAAATCAGATTTTATTACCGTACATATGCCATTGACTGATAGCACCCGTGGGATGATTGATAAGGCGGCCATGTATAAGATGAAGAAGGGTGTCCGGCTGGTGAACTGTGCCAGAGGTGGCATTATTGTGGAAGAAGATCTGCGGGATGCGGTTCTGGATGGCCAGGTAGCCGGAGCAGCTGTGGATGTATTTACCAGTGAGCCGATTCCGGCGGATCATCCGTTGCTGGGGGTAAAAGGGATTTATGTTACTCCGCATCTGGGGGCGTCGACAGTTGAAGCCCAGATAGGTGTGGCAGTAGATGTTGCCCAAGGCATTAAAGCAGCCTTAAATGGTGAACCTGTAATGACAGCTGTAAATATGGCACCAGTCTCCCAGCAGGTGATGAATGTCATTTCTCCGTATTTCGATTTGGCGGAGCGGCTTGGCTGTGCTGCCAGAGCGTTGTTGGATGGTGGTATAAAGAAGGTTGAAGTAGCATATAACGGTGAAATCGCTGATGTTAATACCAAGATGATTACTACGGCTGTTATCAAGGGAATGCTGACAGCGGAGATGGATGACAGCGTGAATTATGTAAATGCCCCAGGACTGGCCAAGGAGCGCAATATTAAGGTCAGTGAGGTTAAGGATAAGGATACGGAGCGGTTCGCCAATGTTATCACAGTAACAGCTACTGCCGGTAAGGACAAGAAGGTTAGCGTGCAGGGGACTCTCTTTGGTGACAAGGGACGGATTGTAAAAATTAACGACAATCATGTGGATTTGGCCCCAAGAGATTGTATTCTGTTGTGTCCACATATCAACCGTCCGGGGGTTATTGGTCAGGTTGGTTCCATTATGGGGGCAGCTGGTGTCAATATTTCCGGTATGCAGGTGTCCACTACCAATGAGGAAGGCACCAACCTGATGATTTTGACCTTGGACAGCGAAGTTCCGGCTGATGTGTTGAAGCTGATTACCTCCATGGAGGACATTTTCGGTGCCAAGATGATTGTTTTTAAATAAAATAAAACACGGTAAAAAGCCATTGGATGACTAACATTCAATGGCTTTTATATTGCCAATTACCAGCAAAAATACTATAATTTAAAATAGGTATGTTATCTTTTAGATAGTATGAAGGACAACAGGTGATTGATATGAAAATAGAAGGTTTGGGCACCAGACAAAGTATGCCAAGCATGAGTCATGACGCCAGCCGACGCACCAATGCCATGGAGTCGGATTTTTCCTCTGAACTGGAAGACCAGCGGAGCAGTGCATCCCATGAACAGCTGCAGCGACTGTTGGATCAGATTGATGAGCAGGGGGCAAAGCTTACCAAAACTCCGACTTATGATGAACTGAGAGAATATAGGAGCCTAATTAAGAACTTTGTCAGCTCTGTTGTAAGTCAGATGTATGATGTGAGTTCGCAGACCGGCTGGGACCGCATGGGTCGTCAGAAGGTATACACTACTGTCCGAAAGATTGATACAGAGCTGGAAAATATGGCTGAAAAAATTCGTCTGGGGCAAGCTGAGCAGCTGGATGTAGTAGCCAGTCATGATGCTATCCGTGGTATGTTGGTTGATTTGTATATGTAATGAATATTTTTTGGAATAGTATTACCGGACACCAAAGGAATATTGAACGGCTGAAAATATTGTGCCGGGAGGACAGAGTGCCCCACTCCATGTTGTTTTGCGGTATAGATGGCGTAGGCAAACGACTGGTGGCTGAGGCGATGGCAGCGGCTATTTTATGCCATAACCATGTGGATGGTACGGCCTGTGGACGATGTCCATCCTGCCAGGCCCTTTTGGCCGGGACCCATCCGGATTTTTTTCAGGTGGTGCCGGATGAAAATACAAGCTCACCAATTATTAAAATTGAAGCTATACGCCAAATGCAGGACAAAATAGCCAGATTGCCGATTTTGTCCCGCCAACGGGTGGTTATAATAGATGATTCCCAGACCATGAACGAGGCGGCTTCCAACTGTTTGCTTAAAACTATTGAGGAGCCTGGGGAACAAATTTACTTTATTTTGGTTACCAATTCGGTTATGGCGTTGTTGGATACCATCATTTCCCGATGTATGCGGGAAGAATTTGCCGGATTACGCAGTGAGGAAATTACCTCATTGCTGGTGAAAAGAGGGCTTTCATCGGAAAGGGCCAATTATTTGGCTGGTTTTGCCGATGGCAGTGTCCGGCAAGCCATTCTTCTCAATGATGAGGAAGGTATGTCTCTCCAGCAGTCGGCCATGCGTTTTTTTTCTGCCTGTGTGGATAAACGATTGGATATGGAAATGGTCTGGCAGGAAGGGAAAAACTTTGATGGAATGGACAAAAGCCAATTGAGCCAGTGGTTTAGTTTTCTTATTATGGTTTTGCGGGATGAGCTGGTGCTGTACAGTGGCAGTCCAATCAGGCTGTATAATCAGCAGGATATAGCGAAAATAAGCCAATTCACCGGTCGAATATCCCAAAGTAAGTTGACAGCTTTTTTGAAGTTGGCCAGGGAATATCAAGGGCGGCTTCGCTATAGAGTAGCATGCCGGCTGATGATGGAAAGCTTTGTTATAAAGGTAAAGGATTTATTGGAGGAATAAAGTGCAGACAGTAGTTGGAGTCCGTTTTAAGCGGGCAGGAAAGATATACTATTTTAGTCCGGGAAACCTGGACATTAAGACCAATGATGATGTTATCGTGGAAACGGCTCGGGGGATCGAATTTGGTTCGGCCGTAATTGGTCCTCGGGAAGTGCCGGACAGCGATGTGGTGCTTCCTTTAAAGGAAGTTTTGCGTAAGGCCACGGATGCGGATCGTAATAAGGTGATTGACAATGCTCAGAAGGAACAGGAGGCCTTTGAAATCTGCGAAGAAAAAATAAAGAAACATGGCCTGCCAATGAAGCTGGTGCAGGTGGAATATACCTTTGATGTGAATAAGATTATATTCTACTTCACAGCGGATGGGCGAATCGATTTTAGAGAGCTGGTCAAGGATTTGGCAGCAGTATTCCGTACCAGAATTGAGCTCAGACAGATTGGTGTGCGGGATGAGGCCAAGTTGATGGGGGGCATTGGTTGTTGTGGCCGGCCATTGTGCTGCAACACTTTTTTGGGAGAATTTGAGCCTGTTTCCATTCGAATGGCCAAGGAACAAAATCTTTCCCTTAATCCAACCAAAATTTCCGGCATTTGCGGCCGGCTAATGTGCTGCCTTAAATACGAGAATGACTGCTATTGCGGTAAATGTAACAAGCGGGTAAAAATCCAACCACCGACGCAGGGCAGCAAGGTAATTACCGCTGAGGGTGAGGGCAAGGTTATTAACCTTAATCAGCAGCGGCGTACTGCCACTATCCTTTTGGACAACAGTCACACTATTGTGGCTTCCTGGGAGGATGTAATAGAAAAGGATGAAGATGACATCTAATAAATTGCCTTCGGTGGAAGGCTGGGATGATGTACAGTTGGGGCCGGATGAGCGGTTGGATGATTTGCTGTTGCGTGGCCGCAAAATAATCCAAAACACTAAGGAATTTTGTTTTTCTATTGATGCGGTGTTGTTGGCGCACTATCCGGATTATCACAAGAACTGGCGGGTCTTTGATTTAGGGACCGGTACCGGGGTTATGCCCCTGCTTATTGCCGATGGGGTCAAGGAAATTCACGCTTTGGAGATAAACCCGGTGATGGCTGATTTGGCCAAAAGAAATGTTGAGCTTAACCAGCTGGCAGATAAAATTTTCGTTCAGGCGGGGGATTATCGCCAGATACGGGAGCTTTATCCGCCGGAAAGTTTTGACTGTGTTATTGCCAATCCCCCCTATCGCCCTGTGAATCAGGGAATGCTAAGTTCCCTTGATGGGGTAGCCAAAGCCCGGCATGAGCTGACTGCTACTCTAAATGATGTGGTACAGGCGGCCCGATATCTGCTGAGATTTCGGGGGAAATTTGCGATGGTGCATTTGCCGGAACGGTTGGGTGAGATTGTGGTAGCGCTTCATGCCAACCAAATGGAAATAAAGCGGTTGCAGCTGGTACAGCCCAAGGCGGACAAACCATCGAACTTAATGCTGTTGGAAGCAGTGGTAGGTGGTGTGCCTGGGGGGATGAAGGCTGAAATACCGCTGATTGTACACAATGACGATGGTTCGTATACCGATGAGGTATTGAAAATATACAATGGTGCTAATTGATGCAAGATGCAATTAACGCCCAAAAAGGAATGTGCTATGTCTGAGGAACTAACTAAACAGGGAATGCTTTATTTATCCGCTACTCCCATTGGCAATCTGGAGGATATGACCCTTCGGGGGATTCGAATGCTAGGGGAAGCGGATTTAATTGCGGCTGAAGATACCCGCCATTCTCGTAAATTGTTGGCCCATTTTGATATTCATACGCCCCTTACCAGCTATCACGAGCATAATAAGCTGGATAAAGGACCGGAGCTGGTGAAAAAAATGCTGGCGGGGGATACCATTGTTTGTATCAGTGATGCTGGTTTGCCGGGGATTTCGGACCCAGGGGCTCATTTAGCCCAGTTGGCTATAGAGGCTGGTATTAAGGTGAGTCCGTTGCCGGGAGCAAATGCGGCACTGTCAGCTTTGATTTGCTCTGGGTTAGATACTACAGCCTTTACATTTTATGGCTTTTTGCCAAAGACCGGCAAAAAACGGCGGGAATTGTTGGAGCAGATTGCCAGAAAAACGGAAACTTTGATTTTTTACGAGGCACCGCATCATTTAAAGTCCACTTTAGGTGATCTGGTAAAGGCCTTGGGACCCCACCGGCCGGCGGCAACGGCCCGGGAGCTTACCAAGAAATTTGAGGAATTCCGTCGGTGTACTTTGGGCGACCTGGCCGATTACTATAGTGAGCATGAACCAAAAGGGGAATTTGTTATTATAGTAGGGGGCTATGATAATGATGAAGCTGACCTGGTTGGGCCAGCGGAGCAGCTCAGCCCAAGGGAACTGGTGGAGCAGATGGAAGCTGCCGGAATGGGGCGGAAGGAGGCCATGCGGGAAACTGCCAAGAAACTGGGCATTAGCCGTCGTGATGTGTATCAAGCATTGCTTGATGAATTCACCTGATGCACACCGTAGTTGTTAATGATGTTGAACTCTTCCATAAAAGAAGGAAGGGGCGACTATATATAAATATTCAATACTAGGAGGAAATTTTCGTGGAGAGCAAGAGCTTTTATATAACAACACCGATTTATTATCCAAGTGCCAAGCTGCATATTGGTCACGCCTATTGCACAACTATTGCTGATTCGGTGGCCAGATATCATCGCCTGGCAGGGGAGGATGTATTTTTCCTCACCGGCAGTGACGAGCATGGTCAGAAAATACAGGAGAAAGCCGAAGCACAAGGGATTAAGCCTATTGAGTATGTGGATAAGATTGTGGCCGAATTCCAAAAATTATGGGATATGCTGAATATTTCCAACGACGATTTTCTCCGTACCTCCCAAAAGCGTCATGAGAAGGTAGTGCAGGAGATTTTCCGCCGGGTTTATGACAAGGGGGATATTTACAAGGGGGCCTATAAGGGACTTTATTGCACGCCGTGTGAAAGTTTCTGGACAGAGCTGCAGCTGGATGAGAATGGTTGTTGTCCGGATTGTGGCCGCCCGGTGAAGGAAGTTGCTGAAGAAGCTTATTTCTTTAAGATGTCCAAATATGCTGACCGTATTTTGAAATACATTGAGGATAACCCGGACTTCATTCAGCCGGTATCCCGTCGCAATGAAATGATAAACTTCATCAAGCAGGGGCTGGATGACCTGTGTATTTCCCGTACTTCCTTTGATTGGGGCATTCCGGTGCCTATTGATGAGAAGCATGTTATTTATGTATGGTTTGATGCCCTGACCAACTATCTGACGCCAATTGGCTTTTTGGATGATCAGGAAAAATTCAATAAGTTCTGGCCGGCCAATGTTCATTTGGTAGGCAAGGAAATTGTCCGGTTCCATTCCATCATTTGGCCATGTATTTTGATGGCGCTTGATTTGCCACTGCCAAAGCAGATTTATGGTCATGGCTGGCTGGTAGTAGATGGCAGCAAGATGTCCAAGTCATTGGGCAATGTGGTTGATCCTGTTGAACTGATTAACAAGTATGGTGCTGATGCTATTCGGTATTTCCTCCTGCGGGAAATCAATCTTGGACAGGATGGTAATTTCTCGGAGCTGGCTCTGGTACAGCGGATAAACGCGGACTTGGCCAATGATTTGGGTAACCTTCTGCACCGTACATTGAATATGGTAGGGAAGTTCCAAAAGGGTGAGGTGCTGGCAGCCAATGGCCGAAGTGAAGTGGATGAATCACTTATTGCGGATGCTATGGCAACTGTCAAGACATTTGACGAGGGCATGGCTGATATGAAAATCAGTACGGTGATTAAGGCTGTGTGGGCCTTTATCAGTCGGGCCAACAAATACATTGATGAAACGGCACCTTGGGCTTTGGCCAAGGATGTGAACAAGAAGCAGGAACTGGCCAATGTTATGTACAATTTGGTAGAATCTTTGCGAATAATCAGTGTTCTGATTGCTCCATTTATGCCAACTACTGCAGAGCGAATTTGGCAGCAGCTGAATATGCCAACCAGCTTCGCTGATGTACGGCTGGATGATATAAAGACATGGGGCGGCACACCGGCTGGAATGCATATTGGTGAGGCTCAGCAGTTGTTCCCGCGGATTGAACTGGAAAAGGAAGATGCGGTGCCTGCGGCCAAGGAAAAGAAACAAGATATGCCTAAGCAGGATAATAAAGCGAAGGACGATGAAATTACCATTGATGATTTTGGCAAGGTAAAATTACAAGTGGTGGAAATCCTGGAAGCGGAACCTGTACCGAAGGCTGATAAGCTGCTAAAGCTGAAGGTTAATACCGGCAGTGAGGTTCGGGAAGTAGTATCGGGTATTGCCAAGCATTATGAGCCAGCCCAGTTGATTGGCAAGAAAGTGATTTTGGTAATGAACTTAAAACCGGCCAAAATTCGGGGGGTTGTTTCCCATGGGATGATTTTGGCGGCTTCCAATGGGGATGAGCTGGAGGTTGTATCGGTTGATATGCCAGCCGGCAGTGTAGTAAAGT
The DNA here is from genome assembly GCA_902786545.1 of uncultured Anaerovibrio sp. Classification (GTDB taxonomy): domain Bacteria; phylum Bacillota; class Negativicutes; order Selenomonadales; family Selenomonadaceae; genus Anaerovibrio. The sequence continues at coordinate 11,171 of CADACU010000001.1, read as the reverse complement.
AATTAGAATTTAGGAATGTGGCACTGTCGAGTGATATTTGCCGGATGATGTAAAACATAATGGGGTTGCTGTGGAATACGGCAGCCCCTTTGGTTTAAAAGGAGCATTTTATGGATAATAAAATTATAGATACCCATGCCCATATAAACAGTGAACAGTTTGACCAAGATCGACCAGATGTGGTGGCGCGGGCGCTGGCAGCCGGTGTAGGGGCAATTATAAATATGGGAGACACCATGGAGTCATCCAAGGCTTGTCTGGCCCTATCCAGAGGATTTGACTGCTGCTATGCCGGGGTGGGAGTTCACCCTGAGGAAGCGTTTCCGATGACGGACAAGGATTTGGGGCAGCTGGCCCAATGGGCCAAGGACCAAAAGGTTGTTGCTGTTGGAGAAATTGGTCTTGATTATTATTGGGAAAAGGATCATGACAAACGGCAGCTGCAACGGGATATTTTTATAAAGCAGCTGGATTTAGCCAGACAGCTGGCTTTACCGGTATGTATTCACAATCGGGAGGCCCATGGTGATACATTGGAAATTATCAAAAAAGAGGGAAAGGGCATTCAGGGGGTAATGCATTGTTTTTCCGGCAGTATGGAAATGGCCCGGGAGTTGGTGAAAATGGGTTGGTATATCGGCGTGGATGGCCCATTGACCTTTAAAAATGCGGCCAAGTTGCCAGAGATAATCAAGGAAATTCCCCTGGAATATATTTTGGCTGAAACGGATTGTCCTTATATGGCACCAACTCCTATGCGTGGCAAGCGAAATGAACCGGCATATGTAAAATATGTGGTGGAAAAAATTGCAGAATTTAGAAATGAGTCCTTTGAAAAAATTGCAATGCAGACCACCAGAAATGCCAAAAATTTATACACCAGATTAGCCTAACTTTTATCTTTTTTAAGCCAATGTGGGAGAAGACTCCCGTTATATTGTATTTTTATCAGATAAAATTCATATTTTAGGGGTAAAATACCCATAAAAGTGGAAGATAATTATTAAAAATTTGACAATTGAAAAATTTGCTGATATACTTGCAAATATGTTTTTACCAAAGGGGGAATTAAATGACTTTTAAAAAGTTATATGTCCGATGTATCCGGGATATCCGGTTCCCGATTTGCATTGGAATGATGTTTGTGATGATGTTGACAGCAGGTTTTATACCACACAAACATGTGACAATTGCCGTTGATGGTCAGAAGATTGAGCTTAATACACCATACAGCGCTGTGGATAATATCTTGAGCCAGGCTGGTGTGATCAAAAACGAAAAAGACGAGTATCGTATTTCAGCCGATGACAAAGGTGATATGGTCATCAATGTTAAGCGTGCTGTACCAGTTGTTATAGAATATCAGGGTAAGCAGGAAGAAATGTTTACCACAAAGTCAACAGTGGCTGAAATCATGCAGGAACTCGGCTATGTTGGCAACAGATATGCCATTGATAAAGACGGAGATATAAGCGTTGCAGCTGATATGCATATTCGGGTAACGGATGTGGAACCAGTGATTATCCCCGCACAACCAACTGTAGAAACCGGCCAGGGGGCTATGAGCTACAGCAGGCATATGACAATGGAGGCTACTGCATATATTCCAAGTGATGGTGGTGGTTCAGGTATCACCGCTACCGGTATGGTGGCACAGCATGGTGTTATCGCAGTGGATCCTCAGGTTATTCCGTTAGGAACCAGGGTTTATATACCAGGGTATGGCGTTGCAATAGCAGCGGATACTGGCGGAGCTATTAGAGGTAATAGAATAGATTTGTGCATGAACACTTACCGTGAGGCCATTAACTTTGGCCGTGGTGATGTTGAGGTGTATATTTTAGACTAAAACCGGAGATTGTTGCCTTAGTAATAGGGTCGCAATAGAGAGCGGGGAATAGTAATGGGAGCAACGGCTTTTACTATTCCCCGTTTTCTATTGGAGAAATGAGTCTTGTGTCCTAACAGGGACAACTTTATTGATTAAAGGAAATAATTGCATTAAAATGGTATATATCAGGTTTGTAGCATGAATTGGAAAGAGGGCTTTTTATGGATATATCAGTGGAAAAGGATGACCTTCAAAGGCTGACAGAAACCTATATAAAAAAATATTTTTCAAAGGGAATATTTGATGGTATGTCCAATGCCCTGGCCAATGATGTTGTGGGATTTAGCCCGGCTATCCGGGCGTTTTGCCGTGGCAACTGGGAAGTAAGACATTTTTTACAGTCTGAATATGAACGGTTGGCTCCGTGCAGTATAAGTCAAATCCGCAGTCGCCGTTTTGTGGGCGAAGATCATATTTCTATCGTGGTTCATGTAGCTATCAACAGCATGAAGCAACGGAAAATGATTCCGATGAACATTACTGTTATGTATCAGATGACCCCGGGGGGGTATGCCATTTCCGGGATAAATGTTGCGATTGATTCGGAAAAGGAACGGAGCTATACCATTGTTACCGCCAGAAATCGGGCGGACTATGAATATCTTTCGGCCTATGACAGTTTTACTGGCCTTTTAAATCGGGAGGCCTTTTGCTCCCGTGCGGCCGATATGATTTCTGATTATCCTGACAAGTCGTTTGATATTTTGCGTATCAATGTAGAACGCTTCAAGGTTATAAATGAAGTATTTGGTGAGGTTCAGGGCGATAAGCTTCTCAAATATATTGCTGATTTTTTGAAAAGTGTGGATATAAAGCTGTGCTTGTCTGGTCGACTTTATGCCGATAATTTTGTGGTATGCTTTGAGTCAGGCAATGACGAAGCAGAGCGGCTTATGTACACTCTGCAGGTAGTGGCCAATAGTTTTGAAATAAATCATCATACAGTTCTTACCTTTGGATTGTATAAGGTGGTAGACAAGAGCCTTCCGGTCAATAAGATGATTGAGCGGGCAAATATTGCCCTAAATCAGGTAAACGGCAGCCATATGATGCCTTATTGTGTCTATGAGGACAAGATGTGGGACCGGATGCTGATTGAGCAGAAAATAATGAATGAGTTGGACAGCGCTTTGGATAATGATGAATTTTCCCTGATGCTTCAACCAAAGTTTGAGCTGGAAAATGAAACTATCATTGGGGCAGAGGCTTTGGTGCGCTGGGTGAACAAAGAAGGGGAACGGATTCAGCCAGGCTTGTTTGTACCAATATTTGAGAAAAATGGTTCAATCTATGAACTGGATAAATTTATGTGGGAAAGTGTTTGCCGGCAGATACGAAAATGGCTGGATGAGGGTAAAAAAGTCCTTCCGGTGTCAGTAAATGTATCCAGGATTGATTTGTACGATCCGAAGCTGGTGAATGTTTTAAACAAGATTGTTGAAAGGTATAATGTTCCAAAGGAATTGTTTGAACTTGAGATTACTGAGTCAGCCTACACTGGTGACCCCCAGATGATAATTTCAGTAGTTGAGAATCTTCAGAAGGCCGGGTTCCGTATCCTGATGGATGACTTTGGCAGCGGATATTCTTCATTAAATATGTTGAAGGATATCTACATTGATGTGCTGAAAATCGATATGGGTTTTTTGCAGCGTACGGATCGCACCGGCCGTGGAACCAATATTTTGGCGGCGGTGGTGCAAATGGCCGATAGCCTGAAGCTGCCAACTATTGCTGAAGGGGTAGAAACCAAGGAACAGGTTGATTTGCTGAAATCAATTGGCTGCAATTGGGCACAGGGATTTTATTTCTCTCAGCCGATTAGCGTGGAGGATTTTTCCAAGTTATTAAAATGAATAGTTATATAAAAAAGATGCTGATTTGCAGAAATCAGCATCTTTTTTATTAGTTATTTTTTAACAGTTCTTCCAGTTGAGCAATTTTCCGTTCGTGGGCCTTTATGGCAAAATCCATACGGGCATTCTCCTCAGTGGAAAAGTTACCGCTGGATAAAGATGCCTGTATTTTGTCCCGGCGTGCCTTCAAGTCATTGATCTCATCTGATAAGGGTTTTTTGTTATCCAGCGCTATGCCGTAAATGGTGTGGATATTATCGATTATGTGCTGAGCGTAGCCTCGCTCGGCGGACACATTTTCCAGAAAATGTGCTACTTCGTATAGCATGTCAAAGGGGTCAGCTCCCTGTTGAACCATTTCCAGCAGCTTCATTTTGATTTCTTCCTGCATGCCGTGGGGCATATCTATCAAGTTCTGATTTATGTTTTCGGACATATAGTTCACCTCTACGGCTAATTAAATCACAGGCGGTGTAGGAGGGCAAGGGGATTTTATAAATTTATGAAAATATGCTATAATGTAATCCGTTGTGTGCCATGTTATTTATCCACAAAAAATGGGGATAACATAACGGTGCTATGGCTAAAAAATGGGGTTATCCACTGATTTATCCACATTATACACATAAATGTGAATAAGTTATCAACATAATCCACATAAAAAATGGCCATTACATTTGTTCAAAAGTAGGAGTTGGAGTTATGGAAAACAAAAATTTAAAGCGGGGACTGAAGAACCGTCACCTGCAGATGATGGCCTTGGGGAGTGCCATTGGCACAGGCCTGTTCTATGGTTCAGCCTCGACTATTGCCCTTACCGGTCCTTCGGTTATGTTGGCCTACCTGATAAGTGGTATAGTTATATATTTTATAATGCGTATGCTGGGCGAGATGTCCGTACATGAGCCTGTAGCCGGTTCCTTCAGTTATTATGCTACCAAGTATTGGGGTGGCTTCCCAGGCTTTTTGGCCGGTTGGAATTATTGGTATTGTTATATTATGGTAAGTATGGCAGAAATAACTGCTGTAGGAATATATATCAACTACTGGTGGCCGGATGTGCCTCAGTGGCTGTCTGCCCTTATTTGTCTGGTTATCATAACAGCTATAAACTTGGTAAATGTCAGTGCTTATGGTGAAACGGAGTTTTGGATGGCCTTCATTAAGGTGGCGGCAATTTTGAGTATGATAGTTTTAGGCGGCTATCTTATTCTGACTAACCCGGTCGGATATCCAGATAATATCAGCAATCTGTGGAATTATGGTGGATTTCTTCCTAATGGTGCTTGGGGATTGGCTATGGCCTGTGTGGTTGTAATGTTCTCCTATGGTGGCATTGAATTACTGGGGATTACTGCCGGCGAAGCTGAAGATCCGGACCGGTCTATCCCACGGGCAATCAATCAGGTAATCTGGCGAATTTTAATTTTTTATGTGGGTACAATGTTTATCCTTATGTGTCTCTGGCCTTGGAATCAGGTGGGGATGGAATCCAGCCCTTTTGTTCAGATTTTTGATAATGTAGGTATTCCGGCAGCGGCCCATATTCTGAATTTTGTAGTATTGTCCGCAGCAGTTTCTGTATACAATTCTGCTATTTACAGCAATTCCCGTATGTTATATGGTTTGGCAGAAAAAGGCGATGCCCCGCAGATTTTCAAAAAAGTATCTTCCCGTGGGGTGCCTATTGTGGGGACCTTGGTTTCTTCCGGGATAACCCTGATAATCGTTTTGATGAATTATTTGTTCCCAAGTCAGATTTTTATGTATTTGTTTGCGGTGGTTATTATTTCTGCCGTTATTAACTGGGTGTGCATCACCATGACCCATTTAAAATTCCGGCAGTATTGTCAGGAGAATAATATTGATTCCAAATTCAAGTCCATCTTATATCCGTTGACCAATTACATCAGCCTGGCTTTTTTGGCGGGGGTCATATTTATGATGTATCAGATTCCGGATATGAAGAATGCGGTTATTGCACTGCCAATATGGTTGGGGATTCTTTATGCGGGCTATCGGTTTAAGCTGAGCCGACAGGACAAGTGATAATTATTGGCCGGCTTTGGGTCTAAACTTATAGACACTTCATCTGGCTCCGTAAACTTCGAATGTATCAAAAAGAGGTAGGCTTATGACGGGAAATAATTCAATCTATAATAGAATAAAGAATGCTATGCTGGCAGATGGCACTTTGCCGGAGGATTTTGTGCTGCGGGAAGCACCGGAGCAGGGTCTGGCTTTTGCCGATGGGGCCATGGACGGTACTATTCGCTATCATATGGGGCCAACCCAAAATCCGGACATCAGTGGATTGACTCTGGTTTTGGAAATGGCTTCTCAGGAACGATTTAAGGATTCGGCCAATGCATTGATTACGCATTTCCAAAATGGTGGTGTAATGCTGCCAGTAATGGATGCCTTGCAGGATTGGGTGTATGATCATACGGAAAAACTATCGCCGGAGGCACTGGGGCGATTTGCCAGAACTTTGTTGGTGCAGAGTGAGGATGCTGAGTCAATAAAGTTTGCCATTACGGTACTGGAAATCTTGGATCAGGAGCCAACCCAGGATTTGAAGGATATTTTATTGGATTTGGCTATGTCTGAGGAGCTTACCCTGTTTTGCTTATTTATGCTGGCTAATTTTGAGGATGGAAATGACCTTATATTTTCCTTGGCCCGGAAGTTGAGGGGATGGGGGAAAATTCATGCCGTAAGCATGCTGCGGGCAGAAACGCCGGAAATAGCCCAATGGCTGCTAAAGGATGGCTGGAAAAACGAAATTATGCCGGAGTATTCTGCCATGGTGGCCATAAAACGGGGTAAACTGCTGGACAACCTTATGCAGGACAATGTCAGCCGTGATATGTATTCGCTGGCGGGAGAGCTTATGGGAGCGGCACTGACGGACAGCCCGGTTCAGGGGCTCAGCGGTTATAAAAAGACAGGTGAGCTTTTGGCGGTTTATCTGGATTTGGCGGAAAAATACGCTGAAAAGCTGGAAGATTACAGTAATCTGTTTGATATTAGGGATTTTGTGCAAAAAAGCCAGCTGGAAAACAAGGATTCATTATTGCAACGATTCACTGAGCTGTTGGAGGGGAGTTCCTGCCGAAGCTGTGTGGAGCAGGCTATGGACATGGGTGAAGGCTTTTATCTTGGCAAAGCCCTTGGCCTTGACTATGCTGCCCGGGCTATGAGTACCCTGCGTCGGGAGTGGGACACCAAATATGATATGATTGATTTGCTGTTGCCGGAAAAACAATATGCCGATGAGATTATTTCCCTGTTTGAAGCTGAACTTCCATTGGATGAAATGGCCACCGGTCCGGCCAACGAGCTGGGTAATGATGAAAAGTTCCGGGATTATGGTATCCTTTCTTATGTGGTTCAAGGACTGCAATTGGTGCCTGGTAAAGGCGAACGACTGATTTGCGCCGCTTTATATTCACCTGTTATCGGTACAAGAAATATTGCCCTCAATACCATTGATAAGTGGCGACAGGCTGATTATCAGCTTTCTTCGCCTATGGTAGAAACTTTGGAAAGGCTTAAGGAACACGAGGTTCACGGGCCCACCAGAAAAAGGTTGGAAAAATTTTAATTGAAAGTAATCCGTGCTTGGGTTATAATTACAAAGTATCGCTGGTGTAGCTCAGCTGGTAGAGCAGTTCATTCGTAATGAAAAGGTCGCGGGTTCAAATCCTGTCTCCAGCACCAGATTATTCGCCCCCTGTTTTTCAGGGGGCTTTTTGTTGCAAAAAAAGAAAATAAAATATATTATATATATGAATATCAATTCATATAATGGAGTAAGCGATGAAAAAAGAGAAATATGATATAACAGGAATGTCTTGCGCCGCTTGTTCTGCCCGAGTGGAAAAAACAGTGGGGGGACTTTCCGGCATTGATAATGTGGCGGTGAATCTTCTGACTAATTCCATGCAGGTGTCCTATGATGAAAATGTGTTAAGTCAGCAGGATATCATGCAGGCAGTGGAGGGGGCCGGCTATGGGGCGGCAGTTCACGGGGCTAAGCAAGCACTTCCGGCGGAAAAACAGGCCAAAGATGATATGGAATCAAAAAAAAGAAAGCTTGGCTGGTCTATTGCTCTGCTGATGCTGGAAATGTATATATCCATGCATCAGATGATATACAGCTATCTTGGTATATCAGTGCCGAACTTTATACGGACTGTTTTTGATGGGCCGGAAAATGCGTTGGCCTTTGCTTTTACGCAGCTGCTTTTGGTTTTACCGATTACGCTGTTAAATAAAAACTATTATGTCAATGGCTTCAAAAATTTAATTGCCCGTTCGCCGAATATGGACAGCTTGGTAGGAGTTGGGTCGGCGGCAGCATTGCTCTATGGTGTGGTGAATATATACTATATAGGATGGTGTCTCGGTCATGGGGCGTATGATCTGGTGACACAGTATAGTGCCAATTTGTATTTTGAGTCGGCGGCTATGATTGTAACTTTGGTTTCCGTGGGAAAATATCTGGAGGCTAAAGCCAAGCACAGTACGACGGCTGCCCTGCGCAAGCTGATGGATTATGCCCCTAAAACAGTTTTGGTGGAGTATAATGGCATAGAGACTGAGATTCAGGCTGACCAACTAGTGGTTGGGGATGTGATTATTGCCAAGCCGGGAACTGTTATTGCGGCTGATGGTGTTATTATAGAAGGAAAAACAAGTATTGATGAATCGGCCATTACCGGAGAAAGCATTCCAGTGGATAAAACTATTGGTGATAAACTGGTTTCCGGTGCGGTTAATATCAATGGATATATAAAATATCAGGCACATCAGGTGGGGGAAGCGACTACATTAAACCAGCTGATCGCCCTAGTGGAGGAGGCGGCCGGTAGTAAAGCACCAATGGCTAAACTAGCGGACAGGATTGCTGGTGTTTTTGTACCGATAGTAATGATGATATCATTGCTTACGGGGGCAGTTTGGCTTCTCGGAGGTTATGGCGGAGAAATGGCCTTTTCCATGGCGGTTTCTGTGCTGGTAATATCCTGTCCATGTGCCCTGGGCCTTGCCACTCCGGTAGCTATTATGGCCGGTATTGGCAAAGGGGCGGAAAATGGGCTGTTGATTAAATCTGGTGAAATATTGGAGACGGTCAGCAAGGTATCAACCATTGTATTGGATAAAACCGGGACAATTACCAAAGGGAAGCCGGCCGTAACGGATATTATTCCGGTGGAGATATCTGGTGATGAGCTGATAAGACGGGGAGCTCTTCTGGAAAGAAACAGTGAGCATCCTATTGCCAGGGCGATTGTTGCGGCAGCTTCTCCACAGGAATCTGCCCATTCTGAAGTCAGAGGTTTTAAAGCTGTCTGGGGTCAGGGAATAATGGGGCAGATTGATGGTGAAAGCCATTACTTTGGCAGCAAAGAGTTTATTGCGAAACAATTTAATATAGAAGAAAAGTACATTATCCAAGGCGAAAAGATTGCCAGACAGGGAAAAACAGTGCTATATATGGCGACGGAGACGAGGCTGCTGGGTATAATTGGTATTGCGGATACTGTTAAGAAAAGCAGTCGGTCCGCTATTGCCAAGTTAAAAGAGCTGGGATTGCGTGTGGTAATGCTTACCGGCGACAATGAGAAAACTGCAGCTGCAGTTGTGGCGAATCTTGGCATTGATGATTATGTTGCGGAAGTCCGCCCGGAAAATAAGGCGGAGTATGTAAAAAAATTACAGATCAACGGCGAAAAAGTGGCAATGGTTGGAGACGGCATAAATGATGCACCTGCTTTGGCAATGGCCGATGCCGGTATCGCTATCGGAGCGGGAACGGATATAGCCATAGAAAGTGCCGATGCAATTTTGGCCCGGAACAATTTATTGGATGTGGTGGGCCTGATATTTTTAAGTCGTGCTGTGTTGAGAAATATAAAAGAAAATTTGTTTTGGGCATTCTTTTATAATATAATTTGTATACCTGCAGCAGCCGGACTACTGTATCCAATATGGGGAGTAAAGCTGAGTCCTATGTTGGGAGCAGCGGCTATGAGCTTGAGCAGTGTGTGCGTAGTTCTGAATGCATTGCGGCTAAAGAGTTTGAATTTGAACCATAGTTATATGGAAGAAGATTATAATAGTAAGTCAAAAGGAGCGGAAGCAGTCATGGAAAAGGAATTAAAAATCAATGGTATGATGTGTATGCATTGCCAGAAAAATGTTGAAAGAGTTTTGGGAGCTGTGGATGGAGTTGAGGCAGTTCAGGTGAATCTGGAGGCTGGCACAGCTTTGGTGAAATGCCAAAAGGATATTCCAATGGAGACCTTTAAAAATGTAATTGCTGATGCCGGATATGAGCTCATACAATAACGGATGTTAAATTTTAGAAAAAAGTGTTGACAAAGCATTGATAAATAAGTAGAATGTATTTTGTCAGTCAGCGAAAGGCTGATGGCAAAATACAAATGCGGAAATAGCTCAGTTGGTAGAGCATCACCTTGCCAAGGTGGGGGTCGCGAGTTCGAGTCTCGTTTTCCGCTCCATATAATGCGGAAATAGCTCAGTTGGTAGAGCATCACCTTGCCAAGGTGGGGGTCGCGAGTTCGAGTCTCGTTTTCCGCTCCATATTGTTTGCGATTCTCGCATTGCGTATGCCGTGCGAGATTTTCTATCAGTAAAGAAGGGCCTATAGCTCAGTTGGTTAGAGCAACCGGCTCATAACCGGTCGGTCCCAGGTTCAAGTCCTGGTGGGCCCACCATTTTCTTTTCTGGGACAATTTACAACATGACTCAGTAGCTCAGCTGGATTAGAGTACTTGACTACGAATCAAGGGGTCGGGGGTTCGAGTCCCTCCTGGGTCACCATTTTATCTGGGTAGGTGCCCGAGTGGTTAAAGGGAACGGACTGTAAATCCGTCGCCGTAGGCTACGATGGTTCGAATCCATCCCTGCCCACCATTTATCCCCTTAAAAATAACTTAAAAAGGGTATTGACAAGGGATAGATAAAAAGATATACTAAACAAGCTGACTCACGAAGCAAGAGCTTAAAAGTCAGTACAGACACGAAGTGATTTTTGCCTGGAACGAGGCGCTGAGATGTTCGTGTTATTGCGCAGGGATTTTGTTGCAAGACAAGGCGCAACGACGAACCTGACCGAGACATACATAAACAGTATGTTGACCGAAGGTGAGGAGGAAGCAACACAGTATTGCAGCAAAATAACAAGCAAGGGTGTTCTTTGAAAACTAAACAATGCAACAATTAAATCATGCACACATGATTTAAAGCCAGATGATGGTACTACTTTTAAAAGTAGTAAACATACAATAGTTTGTGCAAAACTATGAAATTCCTTTATTAAAAGGTAATTCTAGAAACTTTTAGAGCCATTCAGGTTCTTCAAATATTTTTTTGGAGAGTTTGATCCTGGCTCA